>NZ_JANXWD010000088.1 GCF_025351295.1 Phenylobacterium sp. | reverse complement strand
CCCCCTCCGTCTCGTCGCTTCGCGCCGAGCCACCTCCCCCGTCGTCTCCGCGACAGGGGAGGAGCCATGGTCGCTAAGCCCCGCTCATCTCCGCCGCCACGCGCCGGGCGGCGGCCTGGGGGTCGTTGGCGGCGGTGATCGGGCGGCCGCAGACGATGTGCGAGGCGCCGGCCTGCAGGGCGTCCAGCGGCGTCGCGGCGCGGGCCTGGTCGTTTTTCGCCGACCAGTCGGGGCGCACGCCGGGCGTCACCACCAGGAAGTCGCGCCCGCCGAGCGCGCGGGCCAGGGCGGCCTCGCGGGGACTGCAGACGACGCCGTCGCAGCCGGCGGCGATGGCCTGGTGGACGCGCCGCTCCACCAGGGCGCGGACGGTGTCGGGATAGCCGATCTCTGCCAGGTCGTCGTCCGACAGGCTGGTCAGCACGGTCACGGCCAGGATCTTCAGGCTGGAGGCGCCGCGGCCCCGCACCGCCGAGGCCATGACCTGCGGCTCGGCGTGGACGGTAAGCAGGTCGCAGCCGGCGGCGCCCAGCACCGCGGCCGCCCGCTGAACGGTGGTTCCGATGTCGTGCAGCTTCCAGTCCAGGAACACCTGCTTGCCGGCCGCCTTCAGGTCCCGCGCCAGGGTCATGCCGTCGCCGGTCGCGAAGAGCTCGAGGCCAACCTTGTAGAAGGAGACCGTCTCGCCCAGGGCGGAGACGGTCGCGCGCGCCTCGTCCGCCGTGGAGACGTCCAGGGGCACGATCAGGCGTGGATCGGCCTTGGCATGGCCGGCTTTGGGGGCTTGCGCGAGCGTGGCGGCGGCGACCATGGCATGGCTCCGGCTGGGCGGGGTGTGGTCCGCAGTGTTCGATTTGGGCTAAGACCGGGGAATGAGCCAGACCGAGTTCGCGGTCAACTTCTTCGTTGCCCTGTTCGCCCTTATCGATCCGATCGGCAATGTGCCGCTGTTCGCCGCCGCGACCGCGGGCGCCAAGGCGCGCGATCGTGCCTGGATCAGCTTCTACATCTCGCTGTTCGTGCTGGGCTTCCTGACCTTCTTCTATTTCACCGGCATCAGCCTGCTGCAGTTCTTTGGCATCTCGCTGCCGGCGTTCCGGATCGCGGGGGGCGTGATCCTGTTCCTGCTGGGGCTCGAAATGGCGCGGGACGACTTCGCCGACAGCTTCAAGGAGGCGGCCGACGCCACCGCCGGCTCCGGCCGGGCCTTCGTGCGCAAGCGGTTCGAGCGGATGATCGTGCCCTTCGCCATGCCGCTGCTGATCGGGCCGGGCGCGATCTCCACGGTGATCATCTACGCCAGCCAGGCCCGCCCGATGGGCCTCGCCGGCATGGCGGTGGGGGTGGCGACCATCGCGGCGGTGGCGGCCTCGACCTTCCTGTCGTTCCTGGCGACGCCGCTGATCACCCGCATTCTGGGCCGCATCGGGCTGATGATCGTGGTCCGGGTGCTGGGCCTGATCCTCTGCGCTCTGGCGGTGCAGTTCATCCTGGCGGGCTTTTCGGAGAGTACGCTGCACTTCATCCGCCCGGGCGTCGCCAACCCCTATGGCGGCTAGGACGTGATCCGGGCGCTTTTTCCACGGCCGCCGACGAATTCGCCCGAAACCCGGGCGTGTAGGTATCCGTTGAGGCTTAAGGTGGCCGCCGCACTCGCGTCACAGGAGCCATGCGATTGAATGGCGCCGGGATTGGGTGTATTCGCGCCCGCCGCTACGGCATGGGGCCGCCTGGAGGTGTTCGCGTGAACGCCTCGGAGATACTAGATGGCTGAAACGGCCGTCGACGCTGCCAAGGCGTCCGAAGACACGCCCCAATCCGCACACAAGGAAGGATTCTGGGCGCTCTCGCTCGGGTCGATCGGCGTGGTGTTCGGCGACATCGGGACCAGTCCGATCTACGCCATGCGCGAGGCGCTCAGCCACAGCCACGGGGCCGGCGGCGGGGAGCTGGCGGTGCTGGGCGTGGTATCGCTGATCACCTGGGCGCTGATCCTGATCGTCACGGTCAAGTACGTCGTCTTCCTGATGCGCGCCGACAACAAGGGCGAGGGCGGCACCCTGGCGCTCATGGCGCTGGCCCAGCGGGTCAGCCCGGGCGGCCGGTCGCAGGTCATCTTCCTGCTGGGGGTGGTGGGCGCGGCGCTGTTCTATGGCGACGGGATCATCACCCCGGCCGTTTCGGTGCTGGGCGCCGTCGAGGGCCTGAAGATCGCGCCCGGGGTCGGCAAGCACCTCGACCAGGGCACGGTCCAGGCCATCTCGGCCGGCATCCTGATCGCCCTGTTCCTGGTGCAGTCGCGCGGCACGGCCAGCATGGCCCGCTATTTCGGCCCGATCACGGCGGTCTGGTTCGCGGTGCTGGCGGGGATGGGGCTCTACCACATCTCCGACGACTTCACGGTGTTCCGGGCGCTCTCGCCGCACTATGGCGTCATGTTCCTGATCAAAAACGGGTTCCTGGGCTTCGTGATCCTCGGCAGCGTGTTCCTGGCGGTGACCGGCGCCGAGGCGCTCTACGCCGACATGGGCCACTTCGGGAAAAAGCCGATCCAGATGGCGTGGCTGGCCCTGGTGCTGCCGGCCCTGCTGCTCAACTACCTGGGCCAGGGCGCCCTGGTGCTGAGCCACCCGGAGGCGCGGTCCGATCCCTTCTTCGCGATGATCCCGCAGGCGGTCTACTGGCCGGTCATCGTGCTGGCCACCATCGCCGCCATCATCGCCAGCCAGGCGGTGATCACCGGCGCCTTCTCCATGACCCAGCAGGGCGCGCTGCTGGGCCTGTTCCCGCGGATCGACATCCGCCGGACCTCCGAGACCCAGGCGGGGCAGATCTTCGTGCCGCAGGTCAACACCTTCCTGCTGCTGGGCGTGCTGGCCCTGCTGTTCACCTTCCAGACCTCGCACAACCTGGCCTCGGCCTACGGCATCGCGGTGACCGGCTCGATGTTCGTCGACACCCTGCTGTTCTTCTACATCGTCCGCTACATGTGGAAGCGGCCGGTCTGGCAGGCGGCCCTGGCGTCGACGGTGTTCGGTTCGCTGGACGTGGTGTTCATCACCTCTAACCTGCTGAAGTTCCTGAACGGCGCCTGGCTGCCCCTGGCGCTGGGGTCATGCCTGATCCTGGTGATGCTGACCTGGACCCGTGGCGCGCGCATCCTCACCGACAAGACGCGGCGCGACAGCGTGCCCCTGATCGAGCTGGCCGAGATCCTTAAGGCCCGCGGCCCGCACCGCGCCCCCGGCACGGCGATCTTCCTGACCTCCGACCCGGACACCGCCCCGGTCGCCCTGATGCACAACCTCAAGCACAACAAGGTGCTGCACGAGAAGAACATCATCCTGACGGTGAACACCGCCGAGACGCCGCGGGTCAGCGACGAGAACCGGGTGCGCATCGAACCCGTCAACGACGACTTCAAGAAGGTGATCATCGCCTACGGCTTCATGGAGACGCCGAACGTGCCCAAGGCGCTCGGCCTCTGCCGCAAGCAGGGCCTGAAGTTCGACATCATGGCGACGTCGTTCTTCCTTGGCCGGCGCAGCGTGGTGCCCTCGGCCCAGTCGGGCATGCCGCTCTGGCAGGATAAGCTGTTCATCTTCCTGATGAAGAACGCCGCCAACCCGACCGAGTTCTACAAGATCCCGCCCGGCCGCGTGGTCGAGATGGGGACGCAGGTGACGGTGTAGGCTTGAACCGCGGCCGCATTGTCCCTTAAAGGCCCGCGACTTCCCGACCTCTCTCCGAAAGCCCCCACACCCCATGGCCGACATCAAGAAGGTCGTCCTCGCCTATTCCGGCGGGCTCGACACCTCGATCATCCTGAAGTGGCTGCAGACCGAGTACGGCGCGGAGGTGATCACCTTCACCGCCGACCTGGGCCAGGGCGAGGAGATCGAGCCCGCGCGGGCGAAAGCGCTGGCCGCCGGTGTGAAGCCGGAGAACATCTTCATCGAGGATGTGCGCGAGGAGTTCGTGCGCGACTTCGTGTTCCCGATGTTCCGCGCCAACACGGTCTATGAGGGCCAGTACCTGCTGGGGACGTCCATCGCGCGGCCCTTGATCGCAAAACGCCAGATCGAGATCGCCCGGATGCTGGGCGCCGACGCCGTCAGCCACGGCTCCACCGGCAAGGGCAACGACCAGGTCCGCTACGAGGTGGCCTACTACGCCCTGGAGCCGGACATCCACGTGATCGCGCCCTGGCGGGAGTGGGACTTCAAGTCTCGTGAGGCGCTGCTGGCGTTCGCAGAGCAGCACCAGATCCAGATCACCAAGGACAAGCGCGGCGAGGCGCCGTTCAGCGTCGACGCTAACCTGCTGCACTCGTCGTCCGAGGGGAAGGTGCTGGAGGACCCGGCGGTCGAGGCCCCCGAATTCGTGCACATGCGCACGATCGCCCCCGAGGACGCGCCGGATAAGGCCACCGTCTTCACGATGGACTTCGAAAGGGGCGACCCGGTCGCCATCGACGGCGTGGCGATGAGCCCGGCCACCCTGCTGACCAGGCTGAACGAGCTGGGCCACGACAACGGCGTCGGCCGCCTGGACCTGGTGGAAAACCGCTACGTCGGCATGAAGTCGCGCGGCGTCTACGAGACCCCCGGCGGCACGATCCTGCTGGCGGCGCACCGCGGGATCGAAAGCATCACGCTCGACCGGGGCTCCATGCACCTGAAGGACGAGCTGATGCCGCGCTATGCGGAGCTCATCTACAACGGCTTCTGGTTCGCGCCGGAGCGCGAGATGCTGCAGGCGGCCATCGACCTCAGCCAGGCCAAGGTCACCGGCCAGGTGCGGGTGAAACTGTACAAGGGCAACGTCAGCATCATCGGCCGCACCAGCGCCTACTCGCTCTACGACCAGGACCTGGTCACCTTCGAGGAGGGCAAGGTCGCCTACGACCACCACGACGCGACGGGGTTCATCAAGCTCAATGCGCTGCGCCTGCGGGTGGCGGCGAAGCGGGACCGGCGCGCGGGCGGTCCCGCCGAATAGGGTTCGGCGCACGGCGGCCCGGCCGGACGGTTCCCCCGGCGCACGGAAGGCGCCAAGGTCCCCGTGAACGGCGGCGCCTGTCCGTCGCCCACGGGGACGGACCATGCAATCTCACGCCTATGTCGCCATCGTTACGATGCTGGCGCTGCTCACCTACCTCTGGATGGGCCTGCAGGTCGGTCGGGCGCGGGCCAAGTGCGGCATCCAGGCGCCGGCCATGACCGGCGATCCGCTGCTCGAGCGGACCATCCGGGCCCACTACAATACCCTGGAATGGCTTCCGATGTTCCTGCCGTCGCTGTGGCTGTTCGCCATCTACTGGAGCGACCTGGTCGCCGCGCTGCTCGGCGTGGTCTGGATCGTGGGTCGGATTCTGTACCAGCGCGGCTATGCGGCGGCGGCGGAGAAGCGCGAGTTGGGCTTCATGATCCAGTCCCTGGCGGTGGCGGTGCTGCTGTTCGGATCGCTGGGCCGGGTGATCTATGTGCTGGCGATCACCTAGCCAGACTGAAACACCGCAACCACATTTGCGGCCGAGTGTTGTGACTACTGTATCTCCCGATGGGGACTTCCGGCTTCGAGACCTGACGCAAATGCCAAGAAAATCAGTCGCTTTTGCCACCGCCCTGGTCCTTTCGGCCGGGTTGGTGGCGTGCGCAACACAGACGCCGTACCAGCCCAACGTCCGCGGCCAGCCGACCGCCGGCGGGTTCTCGGAGGTCAAGCTGGAGTCCAACCGGTTCCGGGTGACCTTCAACGGCAACTCGCTGACCAGCCGCGAGACGGTGGAGGGCTACCTGCTCTACCGCGCCGCCGAGCTGACGGTGGAGAACGGCTACGACTGGTTCGCCATCGTCAACCGCGACACCGACAAGAAGGTCGACAGCTACGTCGAGCCCGACCCCTTCTACTCTCCCTGGTACGGCAGCTACGGCTTCTGGCGCCCATCCTGGCGCTACTATGGCCACGGCGCCGGCTGGCGTGGCTGGGACCCCTTCTGGGGCGATCCCTTCTGGGGCGACCGGGTGGATATCCGCACGGTCGAGAAGTTCGAGGCCTCGGCCGAGATCGTCCTGCAGAAGGGCGCCAAGCCCGCCGGGGACATCAAGGCCTTCGACGCCCGCGCGGTGATCGAGAACCTGAAGCCGCGGATCAAGTACCCCGAAGCCAAGTAGGCCCATCCGCCCGACGGTAACGTACGGACCCGGCACGGAAATTCCGTCGCCGGGGCGCGTCCGGCCGACTCTCGTCAACGAATACCTATCGGCCCCGCTCCGATCGGGCATGGCCGCCGCGGACCGGTCAGAACCTTGATCGTCGAGCGGAGGTCGTGTTTCGGTGTTTCGGAGTATGGTGTGCGCGTTGTCTGGAGGTTGGACGTCATGCGTCGCGTGGATCGGTCGCCGTTAGAGCGTCGATCGATGGGCCGCTGGTGGGCTGTCGTACTGGCGCCCCTGCTGGCTATCGTGCTGAACGCCGCGGCGGCCCAGGCCGCCTGGGCGGCGGGGCGGGTGGCCCTGATCGTTGGCGTATCGGCTTATGAGAAGGTCCCGACCCTGGCCAACCCGGCCAAGGACGCCAAGCTGGTCCAGCAGACCCTGCAGAAACTCGGCTTCACGGTCACTGTGCTGACCAACCCCACCCGGGTGCAGCTCCTCGAAGGCCTCGGGACCTTTGAGGAGACGGCGAAGAACGCCGACGCCGCGGTGGTCTATTTCGCCGGCCACGGGGCGATGATCGACGGCGTGAACTACCTGCTGCCCAAGGATGCGGTCAGCTCCAGCAAGACCGCGCTGACCGGTACGGCGGTGGAGTCCGCGCGCCTGGGCCAGGCGCTGATCGGCGCAAAATATGTGCGGCTGGTGATCCTGGACGCCTGCCGCAACAATCCGGTGGCGTCGCGCAGCCTGGGCGGCAACACCCGCGGCCTGGTGCGCGAGACCAGCGCCAGCTCGGTCCAGGTGGTGACCCTGATGGCCGCCGGGCCTGGCGAGGTGGCCCAGGACGGCTCGGCCGCCAACAGCCCCTTCGCCACCGCCCTCACCCAGGGCATGACCCGGCCGGGCATGACGGTCGGCGAGCTGCCCAGCTACGTCCAGGCCGAGGTGGCCCGGATGACCGAGAACGAACAGACGCCCGACCTGCAGGGCATCTGGCCCGACGTCCACTGGACCTTCGATCCGAACGGGCCCGCGAAGACCACGCTCGCCGGCGGCGGCGGCGCGGACCTCACCAAGATCAAGTGGGAGAAGGACCAGGTCTTCTGGCAGACCATCAAGGACAGCGACGATCCGGCCGACTTCAAGGCCTATATCGACGCCCAGGACCGCGGCGAGATCACCGGCTCGTTCCGCAAGCTGGCGCAGAACCGCATCCACACCATGGAGAAGTCGGGGCCCGGCTCATTCCAGGTGGCCACCCGCTCGGCGGCGCCGGCCCAGGACCTAGTGACCTCCGCGCGCGAGGCCTTCTCACGCGGCGACTACAAATCGGCCGCCCACGACTGGACCGTCGCCGCCGGCCAGGGCAACGGCGCGGCCATGTACAACCTCGGCGTCATGTCGCTGACCGGCAAGGGCGCGCCCAAGGACGTCGCGGCGGCGGCCAGATGGTTCAAGGCGTCGGGAGACGCCGGGCATTCCGGCGGCATGGTCAACTGGGGCCTCTGCCGGCTGAACGGCTTCGGGACCGCCAAGGACGAGGCCGACGGCTTCCAGTGGATCCAGAAGGCGGCCGATAAGGGCTCGCCCAACGCCATGGGCATGCTGGCCGAGGCCTATTACCGCGGGCGCGGCGTGGCGACCGACCCCCGCCAGGCGGCCGGCTGGCTGCAGAAGGCGGTGGATGCCGGGGACGGCCCCTCGATCGCCCAGCTGGCCGACGCCTATGAGCGCGGCGACGGGGTCGCGCGCGACGCGAAGCGGTCCTTCGACCTCTACCAGCGCGCGGCGCTTTCGGGCGACGCCGAGGCCATGGTGCGCCTGGGTTATGCCTATGAGGACGGTCAGGCCGTGCGCGCCGACAACGTCCAGGCCGCCACGTGGTACCAGCGCGCCGCCGAAGCCGGGAACAGCGAGGGCATGTCCAGCCTGGCCGTGATGCTGGAGAACGGATCCGGCCTGTCGCAGGACTACGCCCGCGCCGCCGACTACTATCGCCAGGCCGCCAACGCCGGCGACGCCCGGGGTTACCTGGGCCTCGGCAGCCTGACGGCGCGCGGCGCCGGCATGCGGGCCGACCCGGCCGCCGCGGTGAAGCTCTTCCAGGCCGCCGCCGAGCGCGGCAGCGCCGCGGCCATGCGCAACCTCGGCATCATGTACGAGGCCGGCCAAGGCGTGTCGGCGGACCGCAAGAAGGCGCTCGACTACTACCGCAAGGCCGTGGCGGCGGGCGACGACGCCTCGCGCGCCGACCTCCAGCGCCTGGGCGCGCGGTGAACCCATGAGGGACCAGATGGACCACCCCTACGCCTCGCGGCGCTTCCGGATGGCGGTCAGCGCGATCGCGCTGCTCAGTCTCAACGCCCAGCCGGCGGCGGCCCAGTTCGGCAACAAGGGCGGGGAGGCCGCGCTCAACGCCTGCGCCACAGAGCGCGCGCCGCTGGTCAGGCTGGACACCGACTACAAGGAGCTGAAGCGCTCCAAGATGGGCGCGGCCATCGGCCAGGGCCTGAAACAGGGCGCCATGGTGCTCGCCAAGGGCGTGATGAGCGGCGGCATGCCGGGCATGCCGGGCGGTGGTGGGGGCGGCGGCCTCGGCGGGGCCATGGGCGGCCTGGGCGGGATGATGGGCGCGGCGGCCGGGATGGCGGCCGGGTCGCAGAACCGCCAGGGCGCAGCACCCTCGGCGGCGGCGGCCAGTCCTGCGGGGATGCTGTTCGGCCAGGACATGCTCTCCGGCGCCATGGGCCTGCAGGTGCCCGGGATCAGCGGTGGCGGCTTCGGCGGTGGCGGTGGCGGCGACAACTTGAAGGCCTATGCCGCCCTGGCGGTGCTGGTGGCCATCGTCGCCACGGCCGAGGCCTATGCCCAGCTCAAGGAGCAGGAGGCCGGCGGCGACCTGCGCAAGGCCTCCTACAACATCGACCAGGACGCGGCCCGCCAGCTGGCCGTGAGCCGCGAGATCGTCACCGACGGCAGCGCCCTGGTGGACTGCCGCTCGCGCCAGCTCACCGACATCAACACCCGCCTGGCCGGCGCCAGCAATGACAAGGACCGCAAGGCCATCCGGCGCGAGCGCACCGAACTGACCGGCGCGCTGAAGAAGGACATCGACCTGACCGGCGGCGTGGTCGACCAGCACATCGGCATGGCCAAGACCTTCACCCAGGGCCGGGCGATGACCGACGGCTCCTCGGAAGCCGACGTGCTGGGCGGCCAGGCCCCGGCCTATGCCGCCGCGCCGGCCACCACCAAGCTGGCCATGCCGGCCAAGGGCGCCGCTCCGGCCGCCGGCGCGCCGGCCCAGACCCAGGCCGTCGCCCCCGCGCCCACCCTGGTGGCGCTGAAGGCCACGGCGGTGCGCTCGGCGCCGGTCGCCTCGGCCGCCGTGCTGATGACCTTCCCGGCCGGGCGCGAGGTGAAGCCGAAGACGTCCGCCGCCGACGGCGGCTGGTGGGAGATCGACGTGGCCGGCGCCTCCGGCTATGTCCGCGCCGCCGACCTGGGCCCGCCCGGCTCGGCGCCGGTGCAGGTCGCCGCCAACACCCCGAAAGGCAAAGGCGGCAAGGGCGCCGGCGCGACCAAGCCGCCGCCCCCGCCGCCGGTCGTGGCCGGGCCCACCAACATCCGGGCCTACAACCAGACCGTCATCGCCGCCCGCGACAACGGCAAGGGCCGCCTCTCCAGCCTGATGACCGACATCCAGACCAGCGAACGCCGGGAGAACGTCTTCTACGCGATGCTGAGCAACTGGCGCTGGGGGTAGGCCCTCATACCAATCGCCGCTGACGCTGACTCAGGGGATTCCCTTGAGGGCCGAACAGTGATTCACGCTGGTTGTCCGAGAGGAGGGCGTGATGGGCTCTGT
>NZ_JANXWD010000081.1 GCF_025351295.1 Phenylobacterium sp. | reverse complement strand
TTGGATGGCTGATGAGTGCCGGTTCGACTCCGATCCTGACACGGCTCGTCTATTCGCCGCCGAGTGAGGTTTGAAGTTTTCGGGATTTGCTCACCCCGGGTTAGTAATTGGCGGCGATTTCAAACCGCCGATCATCCGACGCTGAACATGTGCTTAGTCTGGTCGCGCCGTTTCGGGCCCCTGCTGGTACGCATACCGGGCGGCTGGGTCTGCTGGCTCTCGCGGATCAGGGTCAGTAGCCCGCCAAGCCGCTTGTTCTCGAGCACCGCCGTCTCTGCGACGCGGCGCAGCTTGTCGAAGGTCCGATAGGGCATGCTGCGGCCCTTGTAGCGAACCTCCAGTCGGCCGTCGGGGAAGTCCACGACCTCGACCCGGCGGCCGATCGCGGCCTGGGCGAACTCGGACGGTTCGATCATGAAAAGGATGTTGTCGTACTGGAGGGTGAGGGACTGTGACAGCGTCCGCTCGGCGCGCCATGTGAAGGCTTCGTCCAGCCGGTCCCTGGGCTGCATGGCCCGGTGCAGGTCCTTGTCGTTGAACGGCGCCTTGGCGAAGCGGGTGTTATAATCGGCCATGAACGCCGGAAGGAAGGCGTTGCCGTCTTCCATGGCGCTGACGCCGGCGAGTCTCAACTCCTTCACCAGGCGGTCCTGCAAGGTCTTGTTGGCGCGTTCGACGCGGCCCTTGGCCTGGCTGGAGTTGGCGCAGATGATCTCGATGCTCAACGCCTTCAGGGCACGTCCGAACTGGGTCATGCCGTCGCCGTGCAGGCCGCTGGGCTTGTTGACCCGGAAGACGGCGTGCTTGTCGGTGTAAAACGCCACCGGCTTGCCGTGCTGTTCCAGATACCGCTGCGTGGCGTTGAAGTAGGCGAAGGTCGACTCCGACTGCACGAACTGCAAGTGCATCAGCCCGCTGGTGGCGTCGTCGATGAAGACGAGCAGGGTGCATTGCGGCCCGCGATCCTCGAACCACCAGTGCTCCGAGCCGTCGACCTGGACCAGCTCACCGACGCACTCGCGCCGATAGCGCGGTTGGTAGACCCGGCCGCGGCGCTTCACGCGATCCGCCCAGAGGCCGGCGTCGAGCATCCACAGTCGCAGCGTCTCGCGGCCGATAATGATGCCGTGGACCTCGCGCAGCTTCTCGGCCGCCAGCGTCGGGCCGAAGTCCGTGTACTTCGTGCGGATCAGCTCCAGCGCCTGATCCTTGAGGCCGGCCGGCGACTGGCGGTTGCTAGGTCGGCCGCGCTTCTTGGAGATCAGCGTCGTGGCGCCATGCTCTTGGTAGGCCTTGGCCAGCCGCTGGACCTGGCGGCGCTCCAAACCGAGCAGATCCGCTGCCGCTGAGGTGGTGAGGCGTCTGCTACCGAGATCGCGCAGGATCTCCAGCCGAGACAGCTCATTGTCGCTCATGAAATGTAACGTCATCCTGGAGGCCTCCCGCGCTGATGCGAGAGAGGGTGACATCTCTAAATGGCACGGTGCGACATTACTAAATGGCGGCTACATATATTTTGCGCATAACAAGCATTATCGGAAATCAGAGGAATATGTTGTCGTATTCTTGATAAGATAGATGCCCTTTATGCGCCATGCACGGCAACGCTGCTGAACACCCGCGCCGAGCGCGGTGAGCGGAAAGTCCTGCAGTGGATCTCAGGCGCGCGCCGCCTCGATCTGCGGCAGGGCCAGTTCCACCAGGTGCATGTAGTCGGTGTGCGGCAGGGCGTCGAAGTCGTCGAGGCGCAGGCGCGCGATGATGTCCGGCACGAGCGCCTGGGGCGACGAGGCTTTTGCGGACTTGGCGGCCATGCCTGCAATATGCGCTGCGCCGGGTTGCGGTTCGATTGCGGCTGGACTCAGGGGGGAGGTTTTCGCGCAATCGGCGGGGATCGGACAACTTCGGCGGCCTCCGGCGCAAGCTTGACCGCGCCCAGTTCTGCAAGGGGTAGCCTTGGAGGCACGGCCGGGCCGTCTGCCGAGTCCAGGCGGGGCCGGAAGAGCATTGGCCCAAATCTCACGAGGAACAGGATGAAAGCCCCCGCCCAGGCAATCGCCGCGGCGTCCATCCCCAGCGCATAGTCGAAAAGGCCGAGCGACGCGGCCACGCGCAGAAGAGCGCCCATGGTCACCAGGGCGTAGATCAGGCTGGTGGGTAGCCCGGCCACGAGCTCACGGCCCGTATGCCCAAGGATCGCGCGCGTCATGACCGCCAGGACCATCGTGCCCATAGCGCCAACCGTCAGGGCGTGGATCGCCGCCGAGCGGGGGACGGGGGCGCCGAGGAGACTGGCGCCCAGGAGGGCGAGGCCGGCGGGAATCCAGAGGTATCCGACGTGGAGGATGAGGACGAGCGGATCGCGCGCGCACCTCAGGCCGCTCCAGCGCGATAACCGCAGGAACTGGAGGCCTGCGGCCGCGGCGAGCAGCCCGCCGGCGGGGGTCCAATCCGGGGCGGCGGTCCAGGCGCCAAGACTCGCGGCGCTTAGGGCCAGCACTGCCAGGTCGAGAGGCGGCGATGGCTTCGGCAGGCCACGCTCAATGCCCTGCTTGACCAGCCAGTTGCGCGTGAACGCGGGGATGATGCGGCCGCCCACCACCGAAATCATCATCACCATGATGGCGAGCGCCGCCCGGATGCCCAGATCGCCATCGGCCAGGAGTCCAGCCGCGCCGGCGTGGTCGGCGCCGTTCGCGACGCCGAGCAACAGGACCAGACCCGCGATCGGCAGGTTGCGGTTCCTCGCCGCGACGATCTCACGAGCAACGAGCCCGGCCAGCACGACGTAGAAGCTGACATCCAGGACGGCCGCCGCCACGGGGCCGGTCCACGCCGAGACGAGCAGCGCCACCCGTCCCGCCGCCCACAGGCCGGCCAGGGCGCCGAGCGGCCAGCCTGCGATCGCCGGGCGACCCGTCCAGTTCGGGATCGCGGTCAGGAGGAAGCCCGCGACAACCGCGCCGACAAAACCGAACAGCATCTCATGGCGGTGCCAGACCAGCGGTGCGAAGGCCGTAGGCAGGGCCGCGACCCCGCCGATCGTCAGCAGCCAGAGGACCAGGGCGATGACGGCCCAAGCCGGGCCTAGGAGAAAGAAGGGCCGAAACCCAAGGCGGAGAAAGGGCGGCGAGACCGCGATCTTCGCGCGGCGACGCGCGAACAGTGGATCTTCCTGCGTGGTCATGGGGCTCGGACGACGACGGGCGCGAGGTCCGGGACAGGCATGTCGGCTGTCTCGCCCTGGCGATGACGGCCGAACAGCGCGCGGACCATGAAGACGGCGAAGGCCACGACGCCGACCGTGAAAACGAGATCGCCCGGCACCCGCATCCAGACCAGCGCCTGCATGACCGGGCTGTGGATCACCTCGGCGCTGCGCGCATAGGCGTAGTCACGCGTGAAGCTCTCATAGGTCTGGATCAGGCCCTGCGGGAAGAGGGACAGGAACACCATCATCGCCAGGCCAATGTTGAGGCACCAGAAGGACGTCTTCAGCAGGCAGTTGCTCCAGCGGGCCGGGTCCGACAGGCCGCGCATGCAGAACAGGGTGAGCCCGATGCCGAGCATGCCGTAGACGCCGAACAGGGCGGCGTGGGCATGGGTCGCGGTCGTGTTGAGCCCTTGCATGTAATAGAGCGCCAGCGGCGGGTTGATGAAGAACCCGAACAGCCCAGCGCCGACCAGATTCCATACCAGCACGCTGGTGAAGAAGGCGAACGGCCAGCGATAGACCTCCTGCCAGCCGTGCCGGTGCTCAAACTTGAGCCGGTTGTAGGCCTCGAAGCCGACGACCATCAGCGGCACCACCTCCAGCGCGGAGAACACTGAGCCTAGGGCGATCACCGCGGTCGGCGTGCCGCTGAAATAGATGTGGTGGAACATGCCGAGCACGCCGCCGCCCAGGAAGATGATCGTTGCCAGCAGCACCGAGGTGGCGGCCACCGACATGCGCACCAAGCCCATCTTCACGAACAGGGCCGAGACGATCGCGGTGGCGAACACCTCGAAGATGCCCTCGACCCAGAGGTGGACCACCCACCAGCGCCAGTACTCCATGACCGAGATGTGGGTGTGCTGGCCGTAAAAGAGCCCGGTCCCGAACAGCAGGCCGATCGAGACCGTGGCGATGGCGACCAGGAAAACCAGGGAGCGGCCGGCCTTTTCCCGGAGCGCCGGCCAGACCCCGCGCAGCACCAGGACGACCCATAGCAGGAGGCCGATGAACAGGTAGATTTGCCAGAAGCGGCCGAGGTCGAGGTATTCGTAGCCCTGGTGGCCGAACCAGAAGTTCACGGTTCCGGCGGGGATCAGGCGGTTGATCGCCGCCCACTCGCCGGCGAACGAGCCGATGACGATGACCAGCAGGCTGACGAACAGGAAGTTCACGCCAAACCGCTGGAACCTCGGCTCCTTGCCGCCGAGCAGCGGGGCGACATAGAGGCCCGTCGCCAGCCAGGCGGTGGCGATCCACAGCACCGCGAGCTGGGTGTGCCAGGTGCGGGTGACCGCGTAGGGGAAATACTCGGCCATCGGCAGGCCGTAGAGGCCCTGCCCCTCGACCGCGTAGTGGGCGGTGACGATGCCGAGCAGCACTTGGGCCAGCAGCATGGCGGTGACAACGAAGAAATACTTGGCGGTCGCGCGCATGGACGGCGTGATCGTGGCGCTGCCGAACAG
>NZ_JANXWD010000003.1 GCF_025351295.1 Phenylobacterium sp. | reverse complement strand
GAGGGCCGATTTTCGCCCTCTCATGGCCCTTCCGCTCAAACAGGCAAAATCTCGTAGTTGAAATAATTGGGTTTTCTGAATCTCTAGGGCTGCGAACTTGCGCCTCAGGCACCCTAAAAAACCTATTTCAACAACCTGCTAACTCTTTGAATTAGCCCAAAGCTCAAGGCCCTCCTGCGCAAGGCAGCCGAACGAACCCGAGACAACCTCTGGGACAAAATCGGCCACGTCCTCGACGCCTTCACGGCCCATGAGTGCGCCAACTACTTCCGTCACGCAGGCTACGACCCAACTTGAGCGTCGATTGCTCTAGCTATTCGGAATCTTGCTGCATAGGGTCGCCCCGTGCGGAGCTTTCGCTCCTCGGGGGACGACCAAAAATGCACAGGACTCTGAGAGCCGCCCTGCTTGGGGCGGCGAGCGCCGCTTTGGCCGCGTCAGCGTCGGCGGCGGTCGTGACGACGACCTACACGGGAACCGTCTCGTCAGGCTTCGATGGGAGGGGAGACTTCTTCCAGGCCGGGACCGACCTCACAGGGATGACCTTCAAGGTGGTCTTCCTCACGGATGATGCAACGGTCGGCGTCGAGAGCACATCGGACGCCGTCTCGTCGTTCATCAGCGGAGGCTTTCAGACGCCCGCCAACCCGCTCTCCCCCGTCAAGGCGACAGTGACGATCGGCGGAGCGAGCTTTCAACTCGACGGAGGCTTTCAGGGCACTTCCCTAGAAGTCGCCAGCACCTGCGCGCCGGATTGCAGCAACGGAGAAATTGGCTCCGTAGCAAGCGAATTCAAGAAAGAAGGTCTCGGGTTCTTCGGAACTAGAAATGTCGCCATGGAATTATTTTCAAATAATCCCAAGGTATTCAGTGGGGACTATCACAAATCCCTCTTCCATGTCGTGCAGCCTGGCGAGGTGAATTTTCCGGATTCCAGCCACGGTCGGCTTACTGACAACTTTTTCGACGAAACGGCAGGTGAATATATTTACAATACCTTTGCCGATTTCGACATCGCGACGGTGCGGGTCGGCTCCGTTCCTGAACCGGGAACCTGGGCGCTTCTCATATTCGGCTTAGCCGCCGTCGGCACGGCGATGCGTCGCCGCAAGCTGGCGATAGCCTCGGGCTAAGCTGCGCCACGAGGTCAAATCCTCGCGGGCACGCCTGCGGAATCTAGAGCAAACGACCGGTGAGTTGAATCGGACGTGATCGTGCGGGGGATTCCGACGAGTGCGTAGGCGTGAGTCCATGTGGGCCTCTGATTCGGGAGGCTTCGATGGGCAAGGCGCGATTAGAGCGCGTCGGGCGGCGAAACCGGTATCCACTTTCGCCTGACGCGCTCTAGGTCAAGGCCCCCAGCGCCGCCAGGGCGCGGTCCTTGATGGCCTTGTAGTCGACCTTGCCGTTCGGGGCCCGGCCGATGCTGTCGACCACCACGAGTTCGCGCGGCGCCTTGTAGGCGGCCAGCTGGGCGCGGACGTGATCGGACAGCTCCGGCAGGGTCGGGGCCTCGCCGGCCTCGGCCTCGACCACCGCGCAGATGCGTTCGCCGAAGCGGGCGTCCGGCACGCCCACGACCACGGCGTCGCGCACGGCGGCGTGGCGCTTCAGCGCCTCCTCGACCTCTTCGGGGAAGACCTTCTCGCCGCCGGTGTTGATGCAGACCGAGCCGCGGCCCAGCAGCTTGAGGGTGCCGTCGGTATTGACCTCGGCCCAGTCGCCGGGCACCGACCAGCGGATCCCCTCGATGACCTTGAAGGTGGCGCCCGACTTGGCCTCGTCCTTGTAGTAGCCCATCGGCAGGAAGCCGGTGACCGCCACCAGTCCGCGCTCGCCGGAGCCCGGCACGACGCGGCGGCCGTCCTCGGTGAAGACGCCGGTGTTCGGCCCCAGCATGAAGGCCGCGGTCTGGGCCTCCGCGCCGGCGGCCGACGCCGAGGCGCCAAGGCCCACCGCCTCGGACGAGCCGAAGCTGTCGGCGATCACCGCGGTGGGCATGTGGCCGAGCAGGCCGCGCTTGTTCTCATAGCTCCACATCGAGCCGGAAGAGCTCATGGCCCGGACACTGGAGAGGTCCCAGCGGCTCGGGTTGGCGTCCAGCGCCTCCAGCATCGGGGTCGAGAAGGCCAGGCCCACCAGGACGACGCCGGTGGCCTCCAGCCGCTCGACCTCGTTCCAGAGCTCGATCGCGTCGAACTTGCGCGACGGGAGCACCGCCACCGTGCCGCCGTTGAAGAAGCTGATGAACGACGAGAACTGACCCGTGCCGTGCATCAGCGGCGCGGCGATCAGGCTGGTCGGGCGGATGTGGTCGGCGCCGGCGTGGCGGGCGATCAGTTCCGCGATGGACGTCGCCGGCGGTACGCCCAGGGCCGCGTTGCCGCCGGCGCCCAGGACCTGGAACAGGTCGTCCTGCCGCCACATCACGCCCTTGGGCATGCCGGTGGTGCCGCCGGTGTAGAGCAGCAGCAGGTCGTCGCCCGAGCGGCCCCAGGGCGCCTTCACCGGCCGCTGGGCGGGAACCTTGGCGACCACGCTCTCGTAGTCATCCGCCCAGGCGGGGGTCGGATAGCCCGGCTCCGCGACCGCGACCCAGGCCTTCACGCCTGGCAGCCGCGCGCGGATCTTGTCGACCACGTCGCTGAAGCTGGCGTGGAAGACGATGGCCTCCGCGTCGGCGTTGTCGAACAGGTAGAACAGCTCCTCCGGCCCGTAGCGGTAGTTGGTGTTGACCGGCGCGAACCCGCCCTTGAAGGCCGCGAAGTAGGTCTCGAGGTATTCCACGCCGTTGTAGAGAAAGGCCGCCACCTTGCCCTGCCGGCTCATGCCCCTGGCGATCAGGTGCGCGGCCAGGGCGTCGGCGCGGGCGTCGAACTGCGCCCAGGTGATGGCGCGGTCGCCCTGGATCAGGGCCGCGCGCTCGGATTGCGCGGCCGCGATGGCCTCCCAGATGTCGGCGATCGTCCAACCCATGGCGTCTACGCTCCCAGCGCTTTGTTTCTTGTGGCGAACTTGGCCGTCTGCCGTCGGGTTAAGTCAAACGGGAAGCGCGGTTGTCGACTTGATCTGCTCCATCGCGAACGCCGAGGACACATCCGACAGCGGCACGGCGGCGATCAGCCGGCGGTAGAAGGCGTCATAGGCGGCGATATCCTTGACCAGCACCTTCAGCAGGTAGTCGGTGTCGCCGGACAGCCGGTAGAACTCCACCACCTCCGGCAGGCCGGCCGCCGCCCCGGCGAAGGCGTCCAGCCACTCCTGGTCGTGGCGGCTGGTGCGCACCGAGACGAACACCACCAGTCCCAGGTCCAGCTTCGTCCGGTCCAGCAGGGCCACCCGCTTGACGATCACTCCGCCGTCGGTCAGCCGCTTGATCCGCTTCCAGCAGGGGGTTTGGGACAGGCCGACCCTGAGCGCCAGGTCGGCGATGGCGATGGTGGCGTCGCGCTGCAGCTCACGCAGGATGCGCCGGTCGATGGCATCGAGAACCAGGTCCATGGAATCGCACTCCTGCGGAGAACAAGATTCTACATTCCCGAGCATCCCGGCGAAAGCCGGGCGCAGATGGCAAGATTCGGAGGTGGGTTCGAAGGAGCCGGCGGCCATCCCGTCAGCGTCCTGCTACGCGATCTGGATCCCGGCCTTCGCCGGGATGAGCGGATCGAATGTGGCTACGCCCGAGCTCTGGGGCGCACCTGGAGGCCGGATGGATCCACCGGCATGCCGTGCACCTGCATGTTGTGGCTGTGCGCCAGCTGGTGCAGGGCGAAGGCGGTGGTCATCGCGCCGACGCGGCCCTGGGCGTCCTCGGCGGCGTTCACCGCCTCCTTGGCCAGCTTGAGCGCGAACATCGGCTTGGCCGCGATCCTGACGGCCAGCGCCAGGGTGAAGGCCGCCAGTTCCGCGGCCGGGACCACGTGGTTGACCATCCCCAGCGCCTTGGCCTCCTGCGCGCTCAGCCAGTCGGCGGTGAACAGCAGTTCCTTGGCCTTGCGGACCCCAAGCTCCCAGGGGTGGGCGAAGTACTCCACCCCGGCCACGCCCATGCCCACGGTGTTATCGCAGAAGGCCGCGTCGTCGGCGGCGACGATCAGATCGCAGGGCCAGGCCAGCATCAGCCCGCCGGCGATGCACTTGCCCTGCACCTGGGCGATGGTCGGCTTGGGGATGTTGCGCCAGCGTTCGGAGAGCCCGAGGTAGATCTCCTTCTCCCGCGCCATCCGCCCCTCGGCGCCCGCGCAGCCGAAGCCGCACCAGGTTCCGACCGGCTCGAAGCCCGCCATCTGCCCGGCGATCGTCCCGCCCTCGCGCAGGTCGTGGCCGGACGAGAAGTGTGGCCCCGCCGCCGCCAGGACGATCACCTTGACCTCGTCGTCCTGCGCCGCCCGGTCGAAGGCGGCGTTCAGGGCATAGAGCAGGCCGGTGTCCTGGGCGTTGCGGCTCTCGGGCCGGTTCAGCACGAGCCGCGCGATGTGCGGGGCAGGGGTCTCATAGGCGATGGCGTCGGTCATGGCAGGCTCCCGTGGCGACGCCATAACAGCGCGGCCGGGCCGGCCTGCCTAGTGTTCCGGTGGCGGCGGCCCGACAACGTAGGGCGCGGGCTTGGCGAACGGCACGATGACCAGGGCGCACAGGAACATGATCGCCATCAGCCGGTAGGTGTCGGCGAAGGCCAGGGCGGCGGCTTCGCGGCCCACGACCCGCCCCATCACGCCCTGCGCCATCTGCATCGCCCGCGAGGCGTCGGGGGTCCAGCCCTGAGCGTATTGCGCCAGCCCCTGCAGCATCCCCATGGCGTGGTCGGGGCTCTCGCCCATGGCCGCCGAGAGGCGCGAGGACTGCTCGCGGGTGAAGTCGATCAGCCAGGTGTTGACCACCGCGATGCCGATCGCCCCGCCCAGGTTGCGCATCCGGTTGAACAGGCCGGATGCGTAGCGCAGCTCCTCCGGCGGCACGCCGTTCAGCGCCATGCCCACCGCCGGCACGATGCACAGCAGCATGGCCAGCCCGCGCATCACCTGCGGCCAGAACAGCTCGCGGAAGCCCCAGTTGTCGGTGACCCCGGAGAACAGCCACAGCGAGACGGCGAACATCGTGAAGCCGACCGCGATCACATAGCGCCCGTCCACCTTGGTGGAGAGCCGCGCGGCGATCGGCGCGGTGATGGTCATGGCGATGCCGGTCACGAACACGGTCGTGCCGATCTGCAAGCTGGAGAAACCCCGCACCCGGCCCAGGTAGACCGGGGTCAGATAGGTCGCGGCGTAGAGGCCGAAGCCGACCACCAGGTTCAGCACGCAGGCCATGGCGAAGGTCGGCCGGCGGAACGGCGTCAGCTTCAGGACCGGCATGGTCGAGAAGAACGTCCGCTCGAAGAACACCACGCCGCCCACCACCGACAGCCAGGCGGCGATCTGCACCGCCGGGTCGGTGAACCACTCGTGGCGCGGGCCCTCCTCCAGCACGTACTGCATCCCCCCCAGGAACACCGCCAGCGAGGCCACGTGCAGCCAGTCGATGCGCTTCAGCATTTCCGGCCTGGCGGTGTCCACCTTGCCAAGCAGCGGGAACAGGATGGTGACGGCGACCCCGGGCACGATGTTCATGAAGAACAGCCAGCGCCAGTCGTAGTACTCGGTGATCAGCCCACCCACGCTGGGCCCCAGCGTCGGCGCCAGGGTGGAGACGATGCCCAGGATCGCCGGGATCATCGCCCGCTTGGGCCCGTCGAACATCGCAAAGCCGGTGGCGAACACCAGCGGCACCATCGCCCCGCCGGTGAACCCCTGCAGGGCGCGGAAGGCGATCATCGAGTTGATGTCCCAGGCCAGGCCGCACATCAGGCTGGAGACCGTGAACAGGCCGGCCGACAGGGTGAACAGCCAGCGCGTCGACAGCGCCTGCGACAGGAACGCCGCCAGCGGGATCATCACGATCTCGGCCATCAGATAGGCAGTCTGCACCCAGGCGATCTCGTCCGGACCCGCGTTCAGCCCGGCCTGGATCGAGTTCAGCGACGCCGCGACGATCTGGATGTCCAGCAGCGCCATGAACTGGCCGAAGGCCATGATCGCGAAGATCACCAGCTTGCGGGTCTCGCTGAGGGCGGCGGGGCTGGCGAGCGGCGCGGCGGCGGACAGGGTAGCTGCGGTCATCTCTTGCATTCCGGCGTTTGGCGCTTAATATTATGACCATCATATAAAGGCCCGAACGGCAATGCGCTATAGCGACACCCACAAGGAAGAGACCCGCCGCAAGGTGGTCCGCGCCGCGGCCACCGCGGTGCGGGCCAAGGGGCCGGACGGGGTCGGCGTGGCCGAGATCATGGCGCAGGCCGGCCTCACCCACGGGGGCTTCTATGCCCACTTCCCCAACAAGGAGGCGCTGGTGGTGGCCGCCCTGGAGGAGGCGTTCGGCCAGAGCGCGCGGCGGTTCGCCCGGATGACCGACGGCCTGAGTCACGTCGACGCCCTGACGGCATTCGTGGACTCGTATGTCTCGAGCGAGCACCGGGCGCACCCGGAGCGCGGCTGCCCGATCGCCACCCTCTCCAGCGACCTGCCACGGCAGGGCCGGGCGGTGCGTGACGCCTATGAGGGCGGCGTGCGGCGGCTGATCGCCCGGCTCGCGTCCTGGCTGCCCGAGGATCGGGCCGCCCTGGCGCCGTCGCTGCTGGCCGAGATGGCCGGGGCGGTGTCGCTGTCGCGTGCGATCTCCGACGATGACGCGGCCGCCCAGCTGCTGGCCGACGCCCGGCTCAGCCTGAAGACCCGCATGGGGATCGCCCCATGAACGCCCTCATCCCCGACCGCGCTCAGATGAGCGGCCTGGAACAGCTCCGCGCCGTGTTCGACCCCGAACGGCCCGAGCGCCGCCCCGGCATCGGCAAGACGATGGGCTTCGACGTGATCGAGATCGAGGAAGGCCGCGTGGTGTTCGGCGGCCACCCGGACGAGAGCGTCTACAACCCCATCGGCACGGTGCACGGCGGCTATGCGGCGACCCTGCTGGACAGCTGCGTCGGCTGCGCCGTCCACTCCGCGCTGAAGCCGGGGCAGGGCTATACGACCCTGGAGCTCAAGGTCGCCTACCACCGGCCGATGACCAAGGACACCGGCCCGGTCCGCGCCGAGGGCAAGGTCATTCAGGTCGGCCGCCGCGCGGCCTTCGCCGAGGGCCGCCTCACCGACCTGCAGGGCCGCCTCTACGCCACCGCCACCTCCACCCTCCTGGTGTTCGAGCTATGAAAATGGAAACCATCGCCACGGCTGAGGCCGTGCCCGCCAAGCCCCGGCGCAAGCTGCCGCGCGGCGTCCTGGTGCTGGGGGTGGCCCTGGTGGTCGGCGCCGGCGGGGTCGCCTACCTGCTGGCCGCCAAGCCGACGGCGGCCACCGACAACGCCTATGTGAAGACCGACATGACGGTGGTGGCGCCGCGCGTGCGCGGCCATGTGGCCGAGGTGCTGGTCACCGACAACCAGGCGGTGAAGGCCGGCCAGGTGCTGGTGCGGCTGGACCCCGAGGAATATGCCGCCCGCGTCGCCTCGGCCAAGGGCGACCTGGCCATGGCCGATGCCGCGGTGGCCTCGGCCCAGGCCTCCCTGATCCGGCTGAGCTCCGACGAGGCCGTGTCGGTGGCCGAGGTCCGCGAGGCGGAGACCGGCATCCGCGCCGCCGACGCCGAGGTGCGCCGCGCCCAGGCCGACTGGGCCCGCTACGACGCCCTGCAGAAGACCGGCTTCGCGCCACACAGCACCGCCGACCGCATCGAGACCACCGCCATCGCCGCCGCCGCCGCCGCAGACAAGAGCCGCGCCGGCCTGGCGCTCAGCCGCAGCCAGCAGGCCGCCACCGCCAGCCGCCGGGGCGAACTGATCGCCGCCATCGCCCAGGCCGAAGCTCAGCGGGCCAAGGCCGCCGCCGCCCTGGATCTGGCCCGCCAGGACCAGGACCACGTGGACATCCGCGCGCCGATCGCCGGCGTGGTCGGCGACCGCCAGGCCAATGTCGGCGACTTCGTCCAGCCCGGCTCGCGCCTGCTGGTGGTCAACCCGCTGGACCGGCTCTACATCACCGCCAATTTCAAGGAGACCCAGACCGCGCGCATGCTTCGCGGCCAGGCGGCGGAGGTGAAGGTCGACGCCCTGCCGGGCGTGACCCTGAAGGCCCATGTTGAAAGCTTCGCGCCGGGCACCGGCTCCGAATTCGCCCTGCTGCCGTTCGAACCGGGCGTCGGCAACTTCACCAAGATCGTCCAGCGGGTGCCGGTGAAGCTGCGCTTCGATCCCGGCCAGCCCGACGTCGCCAGGCTGCGCCCCGGCCTGTCGGCCAAGGTCACCGTGGCCCTGGGCGGCTAGACCCACGCACCTCCCCCGTCCCGAAGAGGACGGGGGAGGTGGCGGCGAAGCCGACGGAGGGGGCGCGAAGCCTCAAGCTCAGAGTTGGTGGCCTTGCGCGCCCTCCGTCTCATCGCTTCGCGCTGAGCCACGTCCCCCGAAGTGTGCCCTTCGAGGGAGGAGCAGGAAATCTCACGGCCGGCGTAGACAATCGGGTTATTCCTATCAGTCTGGTAGGAATAACGTCGGGCTTCCTGAGTGCGAGAGCCTGGCCATGCCCGAAGCCCGGATCGAGATCGAGACCGACGACGGCTGCCTCGACGCCTTCGTCGCCTGTCCGGAAGGGCCGGGCCGCCGGCCGCCGGTCCTTCTGCTGGGCGGTCGCGAGGGGCTGGGCGCGGCCGTCGAGGCCGCGGCCAGCCGGCTGAGCGCCCACGGCTACTTCGTCCTCGCCCCCGACTGGACCGCTCGCCCCGCCGAGGACCGCCGCGAGGATGCCGACGCCTGGCTGGATCACCTGGCCGATGAGCGACGCGTCGACGATGGGCGGGTCGCGGTGCTGGGTCATGGCGCGGGCGCGGACCTGGCCCTGCGCGTGGCGGCGTGGCGCGCAGAGCGGATCGCCGCCGTCGCGGCCTTTGGCGGTCGCGGCCTGGACGCTACGGCCGCCCGCGAGATCGCCTGGCGCATCAACGGGCTGGTCCACCTGGGCCACGCCCTGGGCGTCACACCACCGCGGATCGGGCGCCTGGAAGCCGCCCTGACGATGGCCGGCGTCGACTTCGAGGTCGAGATCTATGAGCGCGAGCCCGACTGGAGCCAGCTGTTCGACCTGCTGGCCCGCACGATCGGCCCGCGGCGCGCCGCCTCCGCCCACCTGACCGACGATCACCTAGCCTCTTACAACCTCTAGGCGACCAAAGCGTTATGCCGCATGCATCTTCTGTGGCGCCCGGCTCGCGGCGCGCTAGGATGCGGCAAGCGACTCGGTTCCAGCGACCCCCGCCGGACCTTCGCGACAACATTAGAGCTGGGGGAGCCCATGGCCACTGGTAAGAACACGAACGCCCTGCAGAAGCCGTTGACGCCCTCCGCGGAATTGGCCGCTGTGGTTGGTGCGGGCCAGCTTTCGCGCGGCGAAACCGTGTCGAAGATCTGGGAATACATCAAGAAGAACAACCTGCAGAATCCCGAAAACAAGCGCGAGATTCTGGCCGACGCCAAGCTGAAGCCGGTGTTCGATGGCAAGGACAAGGTCAGCATGTTCGAGATGAACAAGCATCTGGCCAAGCACTTGAAATAGGCGCCTGGCGCGGCGGCCTGCCGCGCTCTGCGTCGTGAGACAGGAGACCTCGCAGGCCGCTCGCCCTGCGAGGTCTTTCGGTTCCGGGCCCAGGCCCCGCAAAACGCCCCAACATCGGACCCGCCAGAGCCTTTCTGGTTCAAGTGGAGTCACTTGAACCAGATAAAAAGGCTCTACCTCTTTGAATTAGAGCGTCGGGCGGCGAAACCGGGATCCACTTTCGCCTGACGCGCTCTAGGGTCTGCGACCCGCACGACCGGCGCCCCGCCTTTTCCCGGTCGAGATCCCCTGCCACGGGTACGTTCGTGAAGTCGCCCAACAGAGCCATCATCCTCGCCGCCGGCCAGGGCAAGCGCCTGCTGCCGCTGACCGAGTCACGGCCGAAATGCCTCATCGAGCTGTCGGGCCGCAGCCTGCTGGCCTGGCAGCTGATGCGCCTGCAGGCGGCCGGGGTCGAGGAAGCGGTCGTCGTCACCGGCTTCCGCGCCGATGCGGTGCAGGCCGAGGTTGCAACGCTCCCCCTGGAGATGCCGGTGCGGCTGGCCTTCAACCCGTTCTATTCGGTGTCAGACAACACCGCCTCCTGCTGGATCGTGCGCGCCGAGTTCGACCGCGACGTGCTGGTGCTGAACGGCGACACCCTGTTCGGGCCCGGCGTGGCCGAGCGCCTGCTGGCCGCGCCCGAGGCCGACATCACCGTCACCATCGACCGCAAGCCCTCCTACGACGCCGACGACATGAAGGTGCTGACCGAGGTCGGCCGGCTGCGCGCCATCGGCAAGACCATCGAGGCCTATGACGCGGAATCCATCGGGTTCCTGCGCTTCTCCCGGGCGGGCGCGGCGAAGTTCGTGGCCGGCGTCGAGCGAGTGCTGCAGAACCCCGAGGGCCTGAAGCGCTGGTACCTGAGCGTGATCGACGAACTGGCCCGCTCCGGCGTCGACGTGCGGGTGGCCTCCATCGAGGACCTGGAATGGGGTGAGATGGATTTCCCGCAGGACGTGGAGGACCTCAACCGGCTGTCGAGCGGCTGGGACGGAGCCTGGCGATGACGCGCCCCCGGCGGTGCGCGCACCCGGCGCGCCCGTGATCCCCGGCCCGTCCAGTGCCCCGCCCGCTGCGCCGCCGCCCGCGCCGCTCACCGCCAGCGTGCACTACGGCGGGCCGGACCAGCCGCCGCGGGTGTTGCGCGAGCTCTTGCTGGCCAAGATCCAGGCTTCGCCGCCCGGCAGCGACATCGACTGGGCCACCTACTACTTCAGCGACCAGGGGCTGGCCGACGCCCTGATCGCGGCCAAGGCGCGGGGTGTGAACGTGCGCGTCGTCGTCGAGGCCCAGCCGCGCACCGCCGCCGTAAACGCCGCCACCATCGGGAGCCTGAGGCAGGGCCTGGGCGAGGGGCTGTCGCTCCATCGGTCCTGGCTCCGGGGCTCGCACCTGCACGCCAAGATCTACGCCTTTTCCGCGCCGCAGCCCGACGCCCTGATCGGGTCGTACAACCCCTCGGGCGACGTGGTGGACGATCCCAGGCTGGCCGACGAGATCGGCGACCAGGACCGCGGTGAGAACCTGCTGGTGGATTTCCGCGAGCCGGCGGTCGCCAGGGCGCTGCAGGCGCAGGTTCGCCGGCTATGGTCGGGGCGGGGCTACACGCCGTTCTCGCGCCGCCAGAACCGCCCGGTGCAAATCGCGAACGTGACCCTATACTTCTATCCGCGCCTGCGCTCCGACGTGGTCGAGCGCACCCTGGCCCACCTCGGCCCCGGCGACAGCGTCCGCGCGGCGGTGTCGCACATGGACGACGGCGGGTTCGCCCAGGGGCTCGGCGCGGCGGCGCGGCGGGGCGCGAAGATCCAGCTGATCGTGCATGACACCACGCGCCGGGTGCCGGAGGCCGTGGTGCTGGGATTGCGGCGCGCCGGGGTCGCGGTCCAGCGCTACTGCGTCGCCGACCGCCTGCCGATGCACGCCAAGTTCGTCATCGTCGAGCGCCACCAGCGCCGCGCCGCCTGGTTCGGCAGCCTCAACTACAACCTCACCTCGCGCTACCTGAACCAGGAAGTCCTGGCCCGCAGCACCGACGCCGACCTGGTGGACGACCTGGAGGGTCGGTTCCGGGTGCTCACCCAGGCCGCCGACAAGGGAGACTGCGTGGCCGCGAAACCTTAAGCGCGGCGCCTATCCCGGTTCACCGACGATCCGGCGGACCAGGTCGAGGTCGGCCGGCTTGTCGACGTCGACGGAGGCCAGGCCGAAGGGGGTCTCGACGATCGTGGCGCGGACCCCGGCCAGCCTGCCCAGCCGGGCGGCGGCGTCCTTCAGCGACAGCTGGCCGGCGGCGTAGCGCAGCAGCATGCCCGGGCCCAGGATCTGGGCCATGCGCCAGGGCCGCTTGCGCTCGGCCTCCACGCGGCGCCAGAGGTCGACGACGCCCAGGGCCCGGTCGTTGGCCAGGTAGAACAGGTTGCAGCCGGACCAGTGGCCATCGGCCAGCTTCAGCCAGGTCCGGTGGGTGTCCGGCGCGGCGGCCTCCACAGTGGCTCGCCGGGCGATCAGCGCGGCGACGTCGGCATCGGCGGGCGCATCGGCCAGGAAGCGCTCGACCCATTCGGCCTGGAGCAGCGCGTGGTCGGCGGTGGTCACCAGCAGCGGCGTTCCGAGCGCTTCGGAGCCGGCCCTGACGCTCAGGCTGGGCCCGGCGGCCTCATCCAGGGCCTCGACGCGGAGCCGCGTGGCCTCGGCGCGCACCTCGGGATGGCTCGTGACCACGGCGACCCGGGCCGCGCCGGCCGCCCGGAGCGCGCCGACCACCCGGGCCAGCAGGGTCTGGCCCCGCAGCCGGATCAGCGCCTTGTGGGCCACGCCGGCATAGTCGGCGACCGAATCGACGCCCCCGCGCGATCCGGCCAGGACGAGCGCCTTGAACGGGGTCACGCCAGCGCCTTCTCGTAGAGCCGATAGGTCTTGTAGACCTTGGCCCCGCCGGCGTCGCAGATGCGGCGCATAGGCAGGTTGTCCTCCAGCACCCAGCTGAGCTCGTAGCGCTCATAGCCCAGCCGGCGCGCCGCCCGGGCGGTGGCATCGATCAGCTGGAACGGCAGCAGCTGGCCGCGGAGCGTGGCGGCGAACTTGCGCTTGACGCCCATCAGCGGCACCCGTCCGGTCTTCACGCCGCGGACCTTCAGCCGCCACAGCAGCTTGGCCCAGCCGAACGGGAACAGCTTGCCCTTCAGGTCGGCGATCGCCTCGTTGATGTTAGGCAGCAGGATCATGAAGCCCGCCGGCTCGCCGTCGATCTCGGCGAACCAGGTCAGCCGCTTGTCGATCAGCAGCTTGAGGGTGGCGGCCAGGGCCTTGGTCTCGGCCTGGGTGGTGGGGGTGAAGCCCCAGTTGCCGGACCAGGCGTCGTTGAGGATGCCGGTCAGGGTATCGACCTCCGCGTCGAACCGCCCCATGTCCAGCTCGCGCAGGACCACGCCCTCGGGCAGGCCCTTGCTCAGGCGGCGTAGGATCGGGGCCGGCAGGTCGTCGGCGACGCTACAGACATAGGCGTAGAGGTCCTTGGCGCGGGCATAGCCCTGGCCCTCGATGCGGCCCGGCGTGTGGCGGGCGTCGTGGCTCGTCATGAACATCGGCGGCTGGTTGGCGCCCTCGACCAGCAGGCCGACCTCCTCGTTGGTCGACAGGTTGACCGGGCCCAGGGCGGATTTGCAGCCCCGCGCGCGCAGCCAGTCCTCGGCCGTGCGGAACAGGGCGGCGAATACCTCCGGGTCGTCCTCGGCGGCGATCAGGCCGAAGTTGCCGACCCCTTCGGCGGTCTGCGGGTTGAGATGGTCGATCTGGGCGCTGATCCGGCCTACGTCGCGGCCATCCTTGACCGCCAGCCAGAACTGGACCTCGGCGTGCTGGAAGAACGGGTTGCCCTTGGCGGTCAGCGACTCCTGCCGTTCGAAGATCAGCGGCGCGATATAGTTCGGGTCGCCGGCGTTCAGCCGCATGGGCACGCGGATGAACCGGTCCAGCTCGGCCTTGGCGACGACTGGAACGATCTGGAGCCCCCCGGCGGCCATCATCCCTCCAGGTAGAGCAAGGCCGTGACCCCCAGCGCCCCAAACATCGCCGGGGCCGCCCAGGCCGCCAGGATCGGCGGCGCGGCGCCGTTCTCGCCCAGGGCGGTGAACGCGCCGTCGAACACCAGGAACAGCAGTCCCGCCGCCAGGCACTGGACCAGCAGCGTCGCCCCTCCGCCGCGGAAATTGGCCAGGGCGGCCGGCGCGGACAGCAGCAGCATCACCAGGCAGGCGATGGGCGCGGCCCAGGCCCGTTGCAGCTGGGTGTCATAGAAGGTGCGCGGGCGCACCGAGAGCCCGCCGGCCAGCGCCCGGCTGGCCTCCGCCGGAGTCACCAGGGTCTGGCCCATGGCCAGCGCGCGGACATCGCCCGGCCGCAGGTCCTGGGTCCAGTCCATCACCCGCGCCGCGCCCTGCGAGACGCTGGCGGTCCCCAGGGTCTCGAACGTGGGCTCGACGAGCTGCCAGCGCACGCCGTTGTAGATGGCGGTCTTGGCGCTGGTGCGCTCCACCAGCCGGCCGGCCGGATCGCGGCGGTAGATGGTGACGTTCTCCAGGCTGCGGCCGTCCGGGTCGCGCGGCACGGCCACGACGATCTCGTTGCCAACCCGGAAGGTGACCGGATCGACGATCTTGGTGGGGTCCTTGGGCGCGCTCGCCTGCCACCAGACGCTCAGCACCTCGTCGGTGTGGGGGGCGACCACCATGCCGACGGCCAGCTGCGCCAGGGCCACGACCAGAACGGTCGGCACGGCCATCAGGGTGATCCGATAGGCCGAGATGCCGGTCGAGCGCATGGCCGTCACGGCGCTGTCGCCCGCCAGCTTGGCGAAGGCGAACAGCGACCCGGCCAGCACGGCCAGCGGGGCGGCCTGTTCGAACAGCCGCGGGGCCCGCAGCAGGGCGTAGTAGCCCACCCCCAGCGCGCCCAGCTTGCGGTCGAGGATCGAGGTGGTGACCTCGAGCAGGTCGATGATCTGCAGGATGCCCATCAGCACCGCCAGGGCGGCGAGCACGCGCCAACTCATCAGCCGCAGCAGATAGGCGCCGAGCGTCATGCCGGCGTCTCGGCCGGCTTCGGGCGGAAGCGGGAGATCAGGGTCGAGATGTGCTCCATCGCCTGGCCGATGGGCGTCTCGCCGGGCCGTTTGAGGCTGGTGAGGAAGACCGTGAAAGCGATCGCCGCCATCCCGAAGAACGGCGCGCCGACCGCCAGCTCCGGCGACATCCGGCCGGTGGTGGCCAGGCCCTGGCCCAGCTGCACGAGATGGAAGAAGGCCAGCAGCAGCAGTCCGCCGACCAACATCCCCGGCGCGCGCCCGCTGCGCTTGGCCGACAGCCCCAGGGGCACGCCCAGGAGCGCCAGCAGCGGCAGCACGAAGGCCTTCGCCAGCCGGCCATAGAGTTCGGCCCGGAGCGCGGGCTCCGAGATCAGCGAATGGCCGCCCTCCGCCTGCCGGGCGAGTTCGAACAGGGTCAGCTCCCGCTCGTCGCCGCCGCGGGCCCGGAGCAGCTTCGCCGGCCCGGTGACCGGCAGCACCATGGTGAAGTCCTTGAAGCTCAGGATCTCGGGCTGGCCCTGGTCGTTGAACCGCAGCTGCTGGCCGTTCTGCATCATCAGCCGCACGCTCTTGCCGTCGGGGGTGCGGAGGATCTCGGCCATGCCGGCTGTAGTGATCTCCTCGCGGTGCTTGTCGGTCATCCGGCGGATGAAGACGTGGCCCAGCCGCTGGCCGGCGGTGTCCGCCTCGTCGGTGGTCATGGTAAGGTCCTGCGACGGGACCAGGATGGTCTCCGCCGGCACCAGCCCGTTCCAGCCGGCGTTCTGCGCCGAATGCAGCACCGCGCGATAGGCGTAGCGGCTGTACGGCTGCAGAAACCCGAACACCAGCAGGCTCACCGCCGTCAGCGCCGCCGCCAGGCACAGATAGGGCGCCGCCAGCCGGGTCAGCGACACGCCGGCCGCCAGCAGGGCGTCGATCTCCGAGGCCTGGTTCAGCCGGTTCACCACCACCATCAGGGCCAGGAAGAAGGCCGCCGGCATGGTCAGGCCGACGTAGTGCGGCACCAGGTTCACGGCCAACTGCGCCACGAAGCCGAACCGGTCGTTGGACGCCGCCAGCATGTCCAGCAGGCGCAGGATGCGCTCCAGCAGCAGCGCGATCAGGGTCACCCCGGTCGCGCCCACCATCGGCCAGAAGGCCAGGCGCAGCAGATAGCGATCGACGAGGCTCAACAGGTCCCCCGGAAGGCGGCGGTCACGATCGCCAGCGGGCGGCGAAGTCGGCGGCCAGGGCCGCAGCCTCCTCCTCGCCCAGCGCGACGTGCGACGCAAGGGCCGGCGGCCCGGGCCAGCCCGCATCCGCGAACCGTCGGCCAGCGTATTCCCGCTCACCCTCGTAGCGTGGCAGGACGTGCAAGTGGACGTCGGGATCGACCATCATCAGCATCAGGTAGTTGATGCGTTCGTAGGCCACAGTGTGGCGAAGCAGCGCCTCAATCCCGTCCACGGCCTGTTTCATATCGGCGAAGGCAGCCACGGAAAGCTCGGAGAAGGCCTGCGCTTCCTCCTTGCAGACCAGCACAAGGGCGCCGTAGGTCGGCTGCTGTGGCCGCACGAGGATGAGCCAATGTTCGGTCTCGGCGACCAGGGTCCGGGGGTAGCCAAACTTGCGGGCCGTGGGATTCGTCACGATCTATCCGTGTCAGCTGAGCGGCCAGGCCGCGCCGCGATCATAGGGAGCCGGTCCTGAGCATGAAAGGCCGCACGGCAGCATATGCGCTGGTCGCCATCGGGCTGGCGATCGCCGTCCCCGCCTGGGCTGACGACGGGTGCGAACTCACCCACGCGCCCGGAACCTCGAAGCTGACGGTGAGGGTGAACGGCATCCGCGCCGCCAAGGGCGAGGTGGCGATCACCGTCTATCCCGACGACAAGCGAAGGTTCCTGGCGCCCAAGAGCAAGCTGGCCCGGGTCCGGATCCCGGCGGTGGCTTCGGTGCACGCCTGTTTCTGGGTGCAGCCGGGCTATTACGCGGTGGCGATCTATCACGACGCCAACGCCGACCATAATTTCAACCGCACCCTGATGGGCCTGCCGGCGGAAGGTTTCGGCTTCTCCAACGACCCGGAGACCAAGGTCGGCCTGCCGCCATTCTCGGCGGTCCGTTTCAAGGTCTCGTCCGAGGACACCACCATCGCCATCCAGACGCGCTACCTTCGCTAGCAAAGCTCGTAGCGTCCGAGCGTCTCGAGGTCGCCGCCAGCGGTGACGCCGCGCACGGTGACGATGGCCCTGAAGCCCGCGCCGTCGCGGGCGATCTCGATCTCGTTCCAGCGCGCCGCCTGGTCATGCATGCCGGCCGGCGTGGAAGCCGAGGGGACCCCCAGTACCGGGATCGGACCGTCAGGCCCGGCGAACCCGCTCAGCAGGGCCGCATGGGCGTGGCCGTGCAGGACCAGCTCGGCGCCGGCCGCCGCCAGTGCGGCGCGCAGGTCCGCCGCGTCGGTCATCGACTTGCGCGGCGAAACCATCCCTGGCGTGACGGGATGGTGGACCAGCACCACGCGGAACAGGCCGCGGGTCTCGCGCAGCAGGGCGGCGGCGCGCTCGATCTGCGCGCGGCCCAGCCGGCCCTGCGCCAGGTGCAGCGACGTCGGCACGGCCGAGCAGAGGTTCACCAGCGCCACGGGTCCCCGCACCCGCAGCTTCGGAAAGCCAGGCTCGCATGGAAACCCAGGCTCGGCGTCGCCCAGCCAGGGCGTCCAGGCGCTGAAGTCCGCCGCCCCGCCGGCGCCGACCAGGGCGTCGTGGTTGCCGGGACTGACGGTCACAGCGGAAGGGTCGCCCAGGGTTCCCAGCCAGGCGCGGGCCGCCGCGAACTCTTCGGGCGTGGCGAAGTTGGTGAGGTCGCCGGTGATCGCCAGGTGGTCCGGCGCGCAGGCCGCGAGGTCGGCGGTGACCGCGTCCAGCACGGCCTTGGCATGCCGGTGACGCTTGCGCCGCCAGGCGAAGCGGCTCAGCAGCCGCTTGGACGCCAGGTCGCCGAGGCGGAACGGCAGGGGCGGCGGCGGCAGGTGCGGGTCTGACAGATGCGCGAGACGGAAGGCGGTCAAACCGGGGCCAGTGCTTTCCTAAGAGGTCGCCGCTCGGTATCAGGTTCAACCGATTTGCGTGAGAGGCGCCCCCAGGTTTTGCAGACGATTGAGGCGACGGCCCCGCCCGTGGGGATGATCCTGGGCGCGGGCGACGTGCGAATCTGGGGGATGAGCGCGCGGGAGCGGCTCCGCCGCACCTTCACGCGCGCCGGCCTCGCGGTCGCCGACGCGGCGCCGGGGTCGGGCGGGGTGGTGCTGGCTTTGGGCGGCTGGGTCTATGACGAGGCCCTGCTGGCCACCCTGGCCCAGCGGCCGGACGCCGTGCTGCTGACCGAGGAGGGGCAAGCCGTCGCCGCCCATGTGCCGGCCGGGCGCGCCACTGACGTCGCCGCGGCCCTGGAGCGCGGCGTCGATCCGGGCGGGCTGCAGCCGCTCGCCCTGGCCGAGCTCGCCTACAACAGCGCGCTGCGCAAACGCGAGCCGCCGGTGCTGGTGCGCCTGACGCCGCAGAACGTCCGCGCCGTGGAAGCGCGCACCTTCGCCGGCTCGTACAAGGGTGTCACCGACCTGGTGACCAAGTACTGGTGGCCGGCTCCCGCGCGCATCGTCACCCGTTGGTGCGCCGTCGCAGGATTGCGGCCGAACCATGTGACATTCCTGGGCTTTCTCCTGGTCCTGGCGGCGACCTGGCTGTTCTGGAACAGCCAGTTCGGCTGGGGCCTGGTCTGCGCCTGGATCATGACGTTCCTGGACACTGTCGACGGCAAGCTGGCGCGGGTGACCCTGACCTCGTCGAAGCTCGGCAACGTCTTCGACCACGGCATCGACCTGATCCACCCGCCGTTCTGGTGGCTGGCCTGGCACGTGGGCTGCGAACAGCTCGGCCTGCGCCCGCCGCACGCGGAGATCGCCCTGGCGGTGATCCTGGTCGGCTATGTGCTGCAGCGGATCGAGGAGGGGATCTTCATGCGCCTGTTCGGCTTCCACGTGCATTCGTGGCGGCCGTTCGACAGCTTCTTCCGGCTGATCACGGCGCGGCGGAACCCCAACCTGCTGATCCTGACGCCCGCCTGGGTGCTGGGCCGGCCGGACCTGGGCATCTACCTGGTCGCGATCTGGACCGGCGTCTGCCTGGTCGTGCACGGCGCCCAGCTGGTCCAGGCCACGGCGATGGGCCGCGCCCGCGTGGTCTCCTGGCTGGCGCGTTGACCCGCGTCGGCCTCATCTGGAACCAGAAGAGCCACCGGAACCAGGGCGCCGGCCGCGCCCCGCTGCCGGACGACGTGCTGGATATCGTGCCCGAGGAGCCGGCCCAGCTGTTCGCGGGTCTGCGCCGCTTCGCCGCCGAGGGCGTGGACCTGGTGGTGATCGATGGCGGCGACGGCACTGTGCGCGAGGTGCTGACGCGGCTGCCCGAGGCCTACGGCGGCCGCATTCCGCGCCTGGCCGTGCTGCCCAACGGCAAGACCAATGCGCTGGCCCTGGACATCGGGGCGCCGCTGGGCACCACGCTGGAGCAGATCCTGGCCTCGGTGGAGGCGGGCCGGCCGCTCAAGCGCCGTCACTGCCTGGAGATCGTGCGGCCGGGGCAGACGACGCCCGAGCGGCGGGGTTTCCTGTTCGGCCTGGGGGCCTTCGTGCGCGCCACCGAGCTGGCGCAACGCCACCACGGCCTGGGCTTCTTCGACAGCGCCGCCGTGGCGGTGACCCTGGTGACCGCCGCCGCCCGCACCCTGCTGGGCGGGCCGGGCGACCCCTGGCGGCGCGGGGAACCGGTGACCCTGTCCTTCGCCCCCGACGGCCCGCCGATGTGCTTCCTGTTGCTGGCCTCGACCCTGAAGCGCTTGCCGCTGGGGCTGAAGCCGTTCGGGACGCCGCGCGAGGGGCTGAAGGTGCTCTCGGTGGCCGCCCCGCCGCGCCGGCTCGTGCCGGCCCTGCCGACCCTGCTGCGGGGGCGCGACGCGCCGTGGCTGGTCAAGTCTGGCTACCGGCGGGATGATCTGGCCGGCTTCGACGCCAGCTTCCCGGGCGACTTCGTCCTGGACGGCGAAATCTACGATGGCGGCCAGCTGTCCCTGCGCCGCGGCCCGGAACTGGAGTTCGTGATCCCGTGAGCGACGTGCTCGCATCGCGCCTGGAGGCCGAGCTGGCGACGCCGGCGCCGGCGGCCGTGGTCGCCCTGGCCGCGGCCCTGGCCGATCCGGCGCGCGACGCGGCGATCCTCTACTATGGCTCGACGCTGCGGACCGGGGACCTCGCCGGCGTACTCGACTTCTACCGGCTGACCCGGGGGCCGCACCGAAGCGGCCTGCACGGCCTGGTCGAGCGGCTGCTGTGGCCGGAGGTGAGCTATCACGAGGTCCAGGTGGGGGAGGCGACGCTGCGCGCCAAGGTCGCCACCCTGCCGCTGGCCACCTTCCGCCGGGCTGCCGAGGGCCGCACGCTGGACACCACCATCTGGGCCCGCTTCGTGCAGCCGGCGCAGAGGGTCTGGAGCGGCGACACTGCGTCCGCCCGCGTCGCGGCCGAGGCCTGCGCGGCGGCGGTGATCACCGCGGGCCGCTATGCCGCGAAATTCGGTCCGGCGCAGGGGCCGCCGCACGCGTTCTGGCTGGCCCTCTTCCGGCGCACCTATGCCGCCGAGTTCCGGATGGAGACCAGCGACCGCGCCGATACCGTGCTGGCCTCGGGGGAGGGCCGCTATGCCGAGCTCCTGCCGCTGGCCTGGCAGGCGGGCGGGGTGGCGTTCGAGGCGCATGAGCAGGAACTGCGACCCGCGAAGCAGGGGTTGCCGGGCTGGATGCTGCCGAACCTGCTGGGCAAGCCGCTGAACGTCGCGCGCATCCTGAAGGCGGCTTTCACCTTTGAGGGCGCGGCGCGCTATGCGGCCTACAAGATCGAGCGGCATACGGGCGTCGATATCCCGGTCACGCCCTTCCGCGAGCGCCACCCGTTCCTGGCGGCGCCCGGCGCGTGGCTGCAGCTACGTAAGCATCAGGCCGAGGCGCGGCGGGCGCGCTTGAGCAGCCCGAATTCCTGACCCAGCTGTTCGAACATGCTGAGCACCCGGTCGATCTGTTCCGGCGTATGGGCGGCGCTGACGCTGGAACGCAGCAGTGGCCGGCTGTCCGGGGTGGCCGGCGGGATGGCCAGGTTCAGATAGATGCCGTTCTGCAGCAGGGCGTTCCACATGGTCACGGCCATCGCCTGGTCGGGCATGACCACGGCGGTGATCGGGCTGGCGTGCGGGCCGACCGCGTAGCCGAGGGTCCTGAGGCCGTCCCACAGGCGCTGGGCGTTGGCCTCGAGGCGGACCCGCAGGCTGGAGTCCTCCTCGAGCCGCTTCAGCGCGGTCAGGGTCGAGGCGATCACCGCCGGCGGCAGGGAGGCGGTGAACATGTACGGCCGGCTGACGATGCGCAGCAGGTCGAAATTGTCCTCGTCGGAGACCAGGAAGCCGCCCACGGCGCCCAGGCTCTTGGAGAAGGTGCCGACGATGAAGTCGACGTCGTCCTCGACGCCGCACATCTCGGCCAGGCCGCGGCCCTTGTCGCCGAGCACGCCCATCGAGTGGGCCTCGTCGACGAGCAGGTAGGCGCCCATCTCCTTCTTGATCGCGACGATCTCCTTCAGCGGAGCCACGTCGCCCATCATCGAATAGATGCCCTCGACGACGATCAGGCTGCCGGCGGCCTGGTCGCCCATCCGGCGCAGGCGCTTGTGCAGGTCTTCGGGGTCGTTGTGGCGGAAGCGGATGACCTCGGCCTGGCTCAACCGCGCGGCGTCATAGATCGAGGCGTGGCTGTCGGCGTCGAGGATCAGGTGGTCGCCGCGGCCGACCAGGCCGGAGATGCCGCCCAGGTTGGCCTGGTAGCCGGTCGTGAAGACCATGGCGTGCTTGCGGCCGTAGAACTTGGCCAGCGCCGTCTCCAGGTCCGTGTGGCCGCTGAAGGTGCCATTGGCGAACCGCGACCCGGTCGTTCCCGTACCCCATTCGCGCACGGCCTTGGCCGACGCCTCGATGCATTCCGGATCGAAGGTCAGGCCGAGATAGTTGTTGGTGCCCAGCAGGATCACCTTCTTGCCATCCAGCATGCCTTCGGTCGGCGACAGAACGGCGTCGAATCGAACGGCAAAGGGATCGGCGCCCGCAGCGCGGATGCCATCCAGCGGGGCGCGATAGCCCAGGTGCTTGTCGAGCAACCCCATCGTTAAGCCTTCACCCGCAGCTTGTTGATCAGATCGGAGAGGTCGCCAACCGTCTGCACCGTCGCCAGACGATCGAGGGGAATCGAGAGGTCGAAGCGATCCTCAAGCTCCATGACGATGTTCATTAGCGCAAGCGAATCCACAGCGAGATCCCGCGCGATGTCGGTATCGTGGGTGACCTGGACGCTCCGGCCAAGGACCGTCTCGGCCGCTCGCGCGACTTCACGGACGGTCAGATCCGTCGCCAGTTCCACCATACTTGAGCCCCCCATGGCTCTCTATCTGCTTACGCCAGCCGGCTAACTAACCATCTCCGGCCGGTTTTTCTACCTTGGGTTCGCCTTGTGGTCACAAAACGGCAGCTAATGTTTCATCCATGCCGCACTGCGGTACCACGCCACGGTGGCCTCGAAACCGGTCCTGAGGTCGTAGCGCGAAGGCGGCATTCCCGGTGATTGTTCCTCGGGCGCGACGGCCCAGTTCGGATGCAACAACTCCCGCGCCTTGGCCGAGGTCAACATGGGGGTGCGCCCCAGCAGCACTGTGAAATCATTTGTGATTCCAATCGCCCGGATCAGGACCCCCGGAATGGCCGCGAAGTGGGGTCTCCGGCCGCAGGCGTGGGCCGCCTCGGCCATCAGTTCGCGCCAGGAATAGCCGTCGGGACGCGAATCGGTAAGCGCGACGTTACGGCCCTCCGGCTGCGCTGCAGCAAGGCTGGCCACCTGCCGGCCGCAATCCTCGACATGGATCATCGAGACCCTGGCGGTTTCACCGATCAGGGGAAGGACCGGGCTGGACGCCGCCGCCTGGAACACCGGCAGGAGCTCGCGATCGCCGGGGCCGTAGATGGCGCAGGGGCGGGCCACGGTCAGGCGGGGGCCCAGCACTGCCGCCATGGCCGCCTCGCCGGCCGCCTTGCTGGCGCTGTAGTGCGACAGGCCGGGCTCGCGGGCGGTGAGGCTGGAGACCAGGATCACATGGGGCGTTCCCGCCCGCTCGGCCGCCTGCGCCACCCGCCGCGCGCCGGCTACGTTCACGGCGTCGAAGGCCGCGCGGCTCCTGGCCTTCACCAGGCCAGCGGCGTGGATCACCACGTCGGCACCCGCACAGAGCCGCGCCAGAGCGGCCGGGTCGCCGAGGTCGCCGGCCACCACCTGGGGCACGATCTCGCGCCACAGGGGGTCGATCGGGTCGCGCCGCGCCAGCACGCGCACGCGCCAGCCGTCCTCGGCCAGGGCGCGGACGATCTGGCGACCCAGGAAGCCGGTCGCCCCGGTGACCGCCGCGAGGCGGCCGGTCAGGCGGGTTCTTCCTGCTTGAAGGCGCCGGCCAGGAACAGGGCGCGGGCTTTCGACCGGCTGAGCTTGCCCGACGAGGTCTGCGGCAGGGCGTGGGCGCCCACCAGTTCCACCCGCGCCTCGACGCCGTGGCGGGCGCGGAGCAGGGCGGCGACATCGTCGGTTAGCGTCTGGCGGGCCTCGGCATCGCTGCTGCGGGCCTGGACCAGAACCACCAGCTGCTCGCCCTCGTCACGGTCGACCGAGAAGGCGGCGACATCGCCGCTGCGCAGCTTCTCGATCTCGGATTCCGCCGACCATTCAAGATCTTGTGGCCAGACGTTGCGGCCGTTCAGCAGGATCAGGTCCTTGGCGCGGCCGGTCGGCACGATCTCGCCGTCGATCAGGTAGCCGAGGTCGCCTGTGTCCAGCCAGCCGTCGGCGCCCAGGACGCGGGCGGTGGCCTCGGGCTCACCGAAATAGCCCCGCATCAGGCTGGGCCCGCGCACGAAGATCTGGCCCACATGCCCCTCGGGCGCCCGCGCGCCGGCCGGGTCGCGGACCTCCAGCTCATGCGCCGGCAGCACTGGACCGCAGCGGACGAACGGGCGGCTGCGGGCGCCTGAGGCCGTCTTGACGCGCCCGTCGCGCTCCATCCGGTCGACGTCGACGGTGTCGAAGCGCAGGCCCTGGCCCAGCGGCGCCATGGTCAGCGCCAGGGTGGCCTCGGCCATGCCGTAGCTGGGCACGAAGGCCTTGGCGCTGAAGCCCGCCGCCGCATAGCGCTCGGCGAAGCTCAGCAGGGGCGCCGGGCGGACCATGTCGCCGCCGCAGCCGGCGATCCGCCAAGCCGAGAGGTCCAGGCCCTCGCGCGTGCCGTCGCCCCGCCGGGCGCACAGGTCGTAGCCGAAGCTGGGGCTGTAGGAGATCGTCGCCCGGTTCTTGGAGATCAGGTCCAGCCACATCAGCGGCCGGCGCACGAAGGCCCCTGTGGGCAGCAGGTCGATGCTCATCTGCACGGCCATCGGGCTCAGCAGGAAGCCCACCAGCCCCATGTCGTGGTAGAGCGGCAGCCACGACAGCGCCCGGTCCTCCGGGACCACCCTCAGCCCGTGTTTGGTGATCGCCATGGCGTTGGCCATCAGGGCGCGGTGGGTGCAGAGCACGCCGGTCGGATTGCGCGTGCTGCCCGAGGAGAACTGGACGTAGCAGGGATCGTCCGCGCCCGGCGGCGGCAGGTCGGCGGGCGGCGCGTCCGGCAGGGCGGTGATCGACATCGCGACGCCGACGCCGCTGGCGGCGGCGGCCTCCTGCAGCCAGGGCAGCAGGCTCTCGGGGCCGAACACGGCGGCGGCCTTGGCCGAGCCCAGCATGCGGCCGATCTGTTCCACATAGGCCTCGCGCCCGCCAAGCGGGGCCGGCAACGGCAGGGGCGCGGGCGTCAGGCGGGCGTACTGGCAGGCGAAGAAGGTGGTGATGAAATCGAGGTCGGTGTCGGCCACCAGGCCGACCCGGTCCAGTGGCGTCAGCCCGGCGGCGAGCAGGCGCACGGCCAAGGCCCGGGCGCGCTCACGCAGCTCCGCATAGGGGACCACGGCGTTCAGCTCGCCGCGCAGGCCGTAGAGGTTGACGCCGGTCGGCCCGCCGGCGGCGAAGTCCAGGGCGTCGGTCAGGGTCGCGAAGCCGTCCACGCGGAACGGGCGGTCCGGAGCGGTCGGGGTCAGGATCAAACTTCGCCTTCCAGTCGTTCAATGGGCGCCGGGGCCGGCAGGGTCGCCGCCGGCCGATTCCCATTCTCTCTGAGGATGAACCACAGCATGCCCAGGGCAAGGGCGCTGGCCGCGCCCACCAGGCCCGCGCCTGCGCCTATAAGGCCGAACCGGGTCACGAGGAAGGCCAGGACGCCCAGGAAGGCGGCGCTGACCCCCAATCGTACCCGCACGGCCGCCCCCGGCTTGCCCAGGGAAATCAGCATCGGCTCCAGCGGCAGGGCGAAGATTCCGATCACCGCGGCGGCCACCTGCCAGGTCATCACCGCGGCGGCCGGGGCGAACGCTTTGCCCAGCGTGAGCGTCAGCAGCCACGGCCCGATGACGGCGCTGGCCGCCAGCAGCACCAGGCCGACCCCGCCGGCCAGCAGGCCCACGTTGCGCGCCAGCCGCCACATGGCGTGGTCGCGGCCATCGGCCCGCAGCCGCGCCAGCTCGGGATAGAGCGCCGGGGTCAGCAGCTTGGCCGGCTTGGCCATGGCGTCGGCCACCTGCCGGCCCACCCGCCAGAACGCCGCCTGCGACGGGCCCACCAGGCCGCCGACCATCAGGGTGGCGACATGGGTGAAGGCGACGTCCAGCGTCGCCGACAGATTGGTGTTCCAGGCGAAGCGCCAGACGCCCGGCAGGCCCGACGCCAGCGGTCCGCGCCAGGAGAACCCTTCCAGCAGCCCGCGCCTGCGCAGCTCGCCGAACGCGCCGCCTGCGAGGTACAGCCAGCTGCCGACGGTGCCCGCCGCCCAAGCCAGCAGGAAGCCCTGCATGGGCGCGTGCAGCGCCAGCGCCACGCCGCTGCCCACCAGCCGCAGAAAGGCGATCAGCGCGGCCTGCCGCGCCATCACGTCGAACCGGTCGAACAGCCTGAGCAGGCCCAGCGGCGTGGCCGAGACCATGAAGGCGATGGTGAACATGAACAGGGCGGCGGCGGGGGCCTGGTGGGTCGTCCAGCCCAGCCGGCCCGCGAACAGCAGGGAGCCGGCGATCCCCACCGCGATCCCGATCGCCGTGCTGGCCAGGTCCAGGATCAGGGTGAAACGCAGCACCTGCTGGAAGTCCGCCTTGCGGCCCTCGGCCAGCGGCCGCGCGCCGTAGTGCAGGATCGTCTGCCAGGACTGGAACTTCACCACCTCGCCGAGGAACTGGGCGAAAGCCTGGATCAGCACCAGGGCGCCCAGCTCGGCGGCGCCCAGGGCGCGGGCGGCGATCGCCATATAGGCCAGGCCCAGGACCGCGTTCACCGTGCGTCCGCCCAGCAGCAGGCCGGCGTTGCCGATCACCCGCCGCAGGATCGGCCGGACGCCGGCGATCTGTTCCGCCTGGGACGCGCTCATGCGCCGAACCGTATCCTTGTGCCTGCCGCCGATCCGCGGCGCGCCCTACTACCCCCTACCACGAACCTGCGCCAACCCTCGCGCGACCGGCCGGCGCAGGCGCGCCGCCTCCGGCACGACGTCGCGTCCGTAGAAATCCCTGAGCGCCCGGCTTGTGGTGGGCGGCGGCGCGGTCATTAGTTGGCGGCGGCTTTCGAGAGGTGGCGACATGCGCAGAGCGATCGCGGGACTGGCGGCGGCGGCCCTGGTCTGGATCGCGGCGCCCGCGACGGCCGAGATCCGCGCCCTAGTGGTGGCGGTCTCCCAGTACACGGCCCCGATCCCTTCGCTGGAGGGCACGCCCAACGACGCCGCGGCCCTGATGGCGCTGCTGAAGGGCGAGGGGGCCACGGACGTCGTCTCCCTGCGCGACGGCCAGGCCACCCGCGCCAATATCCGCGGCGCGCTGGAGGCGCTGGGCAAGCGGGCGAAGCCGGGCGACTGGGTGATTTTCTACTTCGCCGGCCACGGGGCCCAGGCGCGCAGCGCCGATCCCAGCGAGACCGACGGCATGGACGAGTTCCTGGTGCTGGGCGGCTTCAAGGCGGCCAACCCGGACCCGCAGCAGTTCATCGTCGACGACGACCTGCACGGCTGGCTGGTCAACTTCTTCCCGACCACGGTCAATCTGCTGCAGATCGCCGACGCCTGCCACAGCGGCACGATGAACCGCTCGATCACCGTCAAGAGCGCCTTCAAGGCCCGCCAGGCCATGCCCAACGCCATGGCCATCCCCCTGCCGCCCGGGCCGCCGGACCCGGCCGCGGTGGCGCCGGCCGGCGATCCGCCGAACCTGGTCTATGTGGGCGCGGCCCAGGACAACCAGTTCGCTCTGGAGGGGCCGCTGCCGCGGGGCGACTCTCCGTCGCGCGGGCTGCTGACCTACGCCCTGGAGGGGACGCTCAAGGATCGCCGCCCCAACGGCCACCTGGCCGCCGACCTGGATGACGACGGCAAGCTGTCCCTGGCCGAGTTGGCCGCCAGCCTGGAGACCCGCACGCGCGAGCTCTCCAGCACCCAGCAGTGGGCCTCGACCTTCGTCCCGGCCCGCAACGAGCGCAGCGTGGTCTTCCAGCCGCTGAAGGCGCCGCCGCCGCAGGACCGGCCCATCGAGGTGAAGGCCGCCGACCAGGAGGCCGCCGACTTGCTGGGCGGCAAGGGGCCCTGGGCCTCGATCCCGCGCGGCGTCCCGGATCTGACCTGGTCGGCCAAGGAGGGCTGGGTCACCGATTCCCGAGGCGACCGGGTGGCGGAGAACCTGACCAGCGCCGAGGCCCTGGCCGGGGTGATCGTCAAGCGACGGGTGATCGGCGAGCTGGCGGGCTCCGCCAACGAACGGCAGCTCAAGGTCGATATCGGCCCGCGGCCCAGGGGCCAGCTCTACAAGTCGGGCGAGAACGTCGACCTGGCGGTGACCCACAAGGGCGCGGCCGTCTACCTGACCGCCTTCAACCTGGCCGGCGACGGCACTGTGCAGATGCTCTACCCGCTGGACGGGGACGGCGACGGCCGGATGGCGGCTGGCGAGGCCCGGACCGTGATGGCCCGCACCCGCGCCGCGCCGCCGTTCGGCGTCGACAATGTGGTGGCGGTGGCGACGCCCGCGGCCCCGACGGCGCTCCGGGCCGCGCTCAACCGCATCAACGGCAAGCGCGAGGCCGAGATCGCCGCCGGCGCCGTGCATGACGCGCTGGACCAGGCCCACGGCCAGGCGGCCATGGCGCTGGGCGAGCTCTACACCGGCCCCTAGTGCGCGGCGGAGCCCGCCAGGGCGTCCAGGGCCTGCCGGGCGGCCGACGCGCAGCCGTCCGCCTGCACCGCCAGGATATCGTCCAGGGTCTTCAGGGTGGTCGGGTCGGGGCAGACGCCGCCACGGCGGCCGCCGAAGGTCCGGCCGGGCGGCGGCGGATCGATCAGGGTGCGCAGGGACTCCAGCTTGCCGACGTCGGCGGCCGCGGTCCGCCGCGCCGGCGTCGTCGCGCCCGAGGGGCCGCCCTTGAGGGTGGTCACGTCGCCGGCCGCCGCGATCAGCGTCAGGGTCTTGCCGGCGCCCAGGGCGACCTTCTGGCCGCCGTTCAGCGCCAGGCCGGCCTTGATGTCCGGATCGGTGGATTTCACCACCACATAGTCGGCGGCCCGCGCCGCGCCAGCCATGGCGGCGATCGCCACGGCGATGCCCACGATAGATCTGCGCATGGTCTCGTCCTCAACCCTGGCGAAGTGATCCAACGTCGATACGCCACGGTCAAGGCCGTGCGCCCCTCAGGCGAGCGCTGGCCTCAGAGCAGGCGCGCCGCTGCCAGCCGGGCCACGGCCTGGGCCCGATTGACCGCGCCCAGCTTGCGGCGCGCGTTGTCGACGTGGAACCGCACGGTGGTCTCGGCGCACCCCAGGATCACCGAGATCTCCCAGTCCGACTTGCCCTCGGCCACCCAGGCCAGGGCGTCGCGCTCGCGGTGGGTCAGGCGCACCTCGTCGGCGCCGGGCGGGGCGGCGAAGGTCATCAGCCGCTCGGTCAGCATCAGCCCGGCCAGCTGGATCGCCAGGGCGTCCTCGGGCGACAGGTCCGGGTCCCGGAAGCCCAGGTGCAGCGAGGCGATGGTCCGGTGGCGGCCATAGGAGGTGGCGCAGACCGCGTCGGCGATCCCGGCCTCGCTCATCGCCTCCCAGTAGCTGCCATAGCCGGACACCTCGCGCGGGGCGAAGTCGCTGAACCGGTAGCGGGTCATCCCGCCGCGGATGGCTTCCAGCAGGGGGTTGTTTTCGAAACAGACGTAGTCGAACGCCGGGCTGCCCTCGCGCCAGCTCTCGGGCGCGACCCGCGAGACGATGCCGCCGGCCGCGAAATGCGCCGCCGAGGTCAGCGGGGTCAGCGGGCGGCGATAGAGCCGGGTCTGCAGATAGGATGCACCGATGTCGGTCAGGGCCGCGAAGAAGCCTTCGCTCGCCGCCTGCGGCGACGCGGCCGCGAGCGCGGCCTCGGCGATGTCCATCGCGCGCTTCAGCATGGTCCCACTTCGGGCGCCCCCCAGGCGACCCTAGCAAACTGCGCGCCACTCGGGAATCGCCGCGGTCAACCCCTCGGTTTCGAGAGGTCGTTTCCGCCGCCGATCCGGGCGAGGCTCCGCTTGGTTTCGCGGCGGGCCGTGCAGTCCGTATGCGTGACGTCTGCGGCGGGCGTGTCCGTGTCAAGCGCCCGCCGTGGACACCTCCGCCGCACCATCGTGCGACGCGCCTTGCCAAGCCCGCGATTTTGCGTATTTTCCGCGCCCTCGCCGTCGAGACCTCCCGGGGTCATCGGAGCCGGGGCGGGTGCTTAGCTCAGTTGGTAGAGCAGCTGACTCTTAATCAGCGGGTCGTAGGTTCGAATCCTACAGCACCCACCATTCTTCCGGTGGACGAACGCCCCCGAAATTCCCGGGTGGACAAGCGCCGAGGCCACAGCCGCCACGGCGTCCACAACAGGCTGCCCCTTCGACGATGCCGGGTATGTCCGTCAGGTCCAGCGCGCGCGGCATTGAGACGTCGACGAAGCCCTGTCCGGCGATGAAGGTCTGCGTGTTGGCCCGGATGGCCGACGGCCCGACCGGCGCCTGGCCGTCCATCTGGAAGGTCGTGTGCGAGACCCGACCCGTGTGCCAGAGCTGCAGGACGATGGTCCCGTCCTGGGCATGGACCGCGTCCGTCACCTTGCGCCATCCCCTCACCTGGGCGTCGCTGTAGCAGCCTGGCGTGTCGGAATAGCCCTGCGCCTGCGCCGAGACCTGGGTGGCCTCGGCGATGATCAGGCCCGCAGATGCGCGCTGACCATAATATTCCGCCGCGAACGCGCCGGGGACCAGTCCCGGCCCCGCACGGTTTCGCGTCAGCGGCGCCATCACCATGCGGTTGGCAAGATCGAAAGCGCCCACCGTCACCCTTTCGAAGAGCGCTGTGGACGACCGCGTCGGATGAGGGTTGTTCATGACCTTGGGTCCGGGAAGAGAGTTGAGGTGAGACGGGCGGCCGGGCCGAGGCGACGGCTTCGGACTCCGCTCGGGCGTCCGGCGTGAGCTGAGCGAGAAACCCAGCGATACGACCCGTCGGTTCTAGGGGGCCGAGCACCGGGGTCGGCAGCCTCGGAAACTACCCATAACGCTGCCAAGGGCGGGCTCAGCCGATCAACGACTGTCCTGGGGGTCTGCGCGCCGAGTAGGGAAGAGCGGGGGCATAGCCGATCCGTGTGCGCGCCGGAGACATCGTTCCGGCGGACGCGTTGCTGCTGAGCGCGACCGCGTTCACCGCGAACGAGGCGGCGCTGACCGGAGAGCCCTATCCGGTGGAAAAGCAGCCCGGCCTCGTGACCGGGCTCACTGCCGGGGAGGCCTCCAATGCGGTCTTTCGCGGCGCGGTCGCCCAGACCGGCGAGGTCATCGCTCTGGTCGTCAGCACCGGAGCCGCAACCCTGTTCGGTGCGGCGGCCTCCGCCCTGGCTCAGGCCGAGGAGATCTCGCCCTACCAGCGCGACCTCCGCGCCTATGGCCTGCTCACCGCACGGCTGACGATCGCCCTGGTGCTGGTGGTCTTCGCGGCGCACCTGGCATTCGGGCGTCCGATCCTCCAGTCGCTGCTGTTCGCGGTCGCGCTCGCCGTCGGACTGACGCCCGAACTCCTGCCGATGATCACCACGGTCACGCTGTTGCGCGGCGCTCTGCGAATGGCCAGGCGCAAGGTCATCGTCAAACGCCTCGCCTCGATCCACGACCTGGGCGCCATGACCGTGCTCTGCACGGACAAGACCGGGACGCTCACGTCCGCGGAAATCAGCCTTGCGCAGAGCCTGGACGCCTCGGGCCTGGCCAACCCCCGCCCCTCCCGGCTGGCGCCATCGCGGCCATCCTGGGCGGCGACCGCGGCGCGCTCGACACCGCCATGATCGCCGGCGTGCCGGACGCGGCGTCGGGCTGGACCCTGGCCTACCGGCACGCCTTCGATTTCAGCCGCCGGCTGGGATCGGTCCTTGCCAACGGCCCCGAGGGTGACGTGCTCGTCGTCAAGGGCGCACCCGAGGCCGTTGTCGCCCAATGCGTCTCCTCTCGCCTCCGCGACACGATCGCCGCCATGGAAGCGCCCGATCGCGCGGCGGTGCTGGCACGGGTTCAAGGCCTGGCCGAGCAGGGCCTGCGCGCGATCGCCATCGCGTCCCGACCCTGCTCGAACACTTCCGAGGCACCGCCGCCATCGACCTTGGCGACACCCATGTGGCAATCGCCGGCGGCGTCCACATCGCGGCCCTGGGCGGCCTCTGGTTGATGTCTGTGTTCGGGTTTGCGGGCCTGACCTTGCGGCGCGATGGCCTTGGCCTGGATCCGCGGTTGCCGCGCGCGTGGTCCAGCCTGGCCTTTCCGGTTCAGTGGCAGGGCCGCCACCTGCGGATCGCGATCGACGCCATCGAACAGTTCGTGCAGGTCACCCTGGATCGCGGCGAGCCGATGACGGTGCATATCGCCGGCGCGCCTCACGCTCTTTCCGCTGCGCAGCCGCTTCGCGTGCGGTGGCAGGGGCGGTGAGGATACGTTCGGGGGCGCGTCCCCCGTGAGCGGTGTGTCCGCCGTCGCGCCAGATCTCTCCGCGCCAGATCTCCCGGCGCCAGATTTCTACCGGTTTCTCCAGACGTCCGGTAATCGGACGAAGTGAAAATCCACGCTCAGCGGCCGCCGCCGCTTGCCCTACTGGATGAGCGACAAGCTGGACGCCATCGGGGAGCCGGAGCGAGCGATGCATCCTGTACGACCAGACTACAGCGACGCGGCGAAAGCCTGGCTCGCGCGCCCGCAGAAGCTGCTGATCGGCGACCGGTGGCTGGAAGGATCGTCCGCCCGCCGCATCGATGTCGAGAACCCGGGGCGAGAGGAGCGGATCGCTGAGATCGCCGCCGCCTCCATCGAGGACCTGGACCGCGCCGTGGCCGCGGCGCGCTGCGCCTTCGAGACGACCTGGGGCCGTATGCACGGGCGCGAGCGCGCTCGGGTGCTCCTGCGGATGGCCGAACTGCTCGACCGCGACGCCGACCTGATCGGCGAGATCATGACCATCGACAACGGCACTCCGCTGGCCTCGTCGACGCCGGTGGTGCGGCTGCTGGGCGCCGAGCTGTTCCGTTACTACGCCGGCTGGGCCACCAAGATCTCGGGCGAGGCGTTCACGCCGGCGGTGGGCAGTCGCGTCGACCACGACTTCGTGGTGGCCACGTTGCGCGAGCCGATCGGCGTCGTCGGCGCCATCGTGCCCTGGAACGCGCCCGCCGGGATGATGGCCATGAAGGTCGCGCCCGCGCTGGCCGCGGGCTGCGCCATCGTCCTGAAGACCGCGGAGCTGGCGCCCCTGGTCGGGAGGTTTTTCGGCGAACTCATGCTGGAGGCCGGCGCGCCACCGGGGACCTTCAACCTGCTGCACGGTCATGGCGACGACGTGGGGGCCGCCATGGCCTCCCATCCGGGGATCGACAAGATCGCCTTCACCGGCTCCACCCGGGTCGGGCGCAGCATTGCGCAGGCGGCGGCGGCCAGCAATCTGAAGCGCGTGACCCTGGAGCTGGGCGGCAAGTCGCCGGTGATCGTCTTCCCGGACGCCGACCTGGCGGAGGCGATCCCGGCCGTGGCGATGGCCTGCTTCTTCGTGTCGGGCCAGGCGTGCATGGCCGGCACGCGCCTGTTCGTGCACGACGACGTGTATGACGAGGTGGCCGCGGGCGTCGCCGAGGTCGCCCGCAACCTGTCGCTGGGCGACGGCCTGGCGCCGGGGTCGGTGATCGGTCCGGTGATCTCCGCGCGGCAGAAAGCGCGGATCGAGGACTATGTCCGGATCGGGCTGGAAGAGGACGGCGCCACCATGCTGGTCGGCGGCGAGGCGGCGCCATCCCCGGGCCATTTCATCCGACCCGTGCTGTTCACCGAGGTGCGCGCGGACATGCGCATCGCCCAGGAGGAGATCTTCGGGCCGGTGCTGTCGATGATCCGGTTCCGCGACGAGGCGGACCTGCTGCGCGAGGTCAATTCGACGGTCTACGGGCTCTCCGGGTCGGTCTGGACCCGCGACATTCGCCGCGCCCTGCGGGTCGCGCATGGCGTCGACTCCGGCCAGGTGGCGGTCAACTATCACGCCGCGATGAGCCCGGAGACGCCGTTCGGCGGCAACCGCCAGTCAGGCTGGGGCCGCGAGCTGGGGCGCGAAGGGCTGGAGCCCTATCTGAAGACCAAGGCGATCAGCATCAACGTTGGACCGCGGGCCTGAGATGGCCGGGTCCTCGAAACCCAGGGTGGCCATCGTCGGCGCCGGCATCGGCGGCCTGACCGCCGGCTTGCTCCTCGCCAATCAAGGCTATCCGGTCCATGTCCACGAACAGGCGCGACGCCTGGGCGAGGTCGGCGCGGGGCTGACCCTGAGCAAGGGGGCGCAGGCGACCTTGCGCGAAGCGGGGGTGCTGGACGCCGTGCGCGGCGCGGCCTCGCTTAGCGCCACCATCCCGTTCCTCCACTACCGGACCGGCGAACGGCTGGCCGGCGAGTACGACCGCTCGGACGGGACGCAGGATACGCCGGAGATTGTCGGCCGCCAGATCCTCCGCGCCGATCTCCACGCCATCCTGGCGGAGGCCTACGGTCGGACCACGGGCGACCTCTCGCTGTCGCGCCAGCTGGTCGGCATCGAACCGCGCGGGGACGGCGTGCGGCTGGCGTTCTCGGACGGAACCCGGGCCGAGGCCGACCTGCTGATCGGCGCGGACGGCCTGCGCTCCACCGTGCGCGAAGTCATGTTCGATCCGACGCCGCCGCTGTTCACCGGCCAGGTGGCGTGGCGGTTCCTGGCCCCCTGGGAGGCCGCCGCCCCGTTCATGGGCGCCGGCCGCGCCGCGGTCTATTTCGGGCCCGGCCGTGTGATCAACCGCTACACCCTGCGCCGCGGGCGGATCGTCAACTGCGTCGCCCTGGCCCGGAGTGAAAGCTGGTTCGAGGAGGGCTGGTCGGTTCGCGGCGATCCCGCCGAGTTGCGGGGCCTGTTCGAGGGCTGGCACCGCGACGTGACCGGCCTGCTGGCGCAGGCGCCGGCCGAGACGCTGCGGCGTTGGGGCCTGTTCCATCGCGAGCCGCTGGCGGTCTGGCGCGACGGCGGCGTGACCCTGCTGGGCGACGCAGCGCACCCGATGCTGCCGTTCCTGGGGCTGGGCGCGGCGATGGCGATCGAGGACGCCATGGTGCTGGCGCGCGCGCTGGCGCTGGAGGCCGAGCCCACCGCGGCCCTGGACCTTTACGAGGCGGTGCGAAAGCCGAGGACGGCGGAGGTGTTCCGCCAGTCCGTGCGGCAAGGCGAACTGCTGCAGAGCCGAGATCCGGACAACTACGACCCCGCCGCCTCGCCAGCCAGCGACCGCACGTTCTTCGACTACGACCCGGTCACGGCGCCGTTGCGCGCGGCCTGATCGGCGACGTAGGCGATCACGCTCGCGGCGGCGTCGCGCAGGCGCGGCAGCAGCCGCGACCGCGCCTCGGCCAGCGGCACGGCGGAGCGCACATAGCGCAGGACCAGGCCGCCTTCGACCCGGCCGCCGATCCGGAGCGGGACCCCGAGACTGGCCTCGGGAAAGCGTCGCTGCAGCACCAGGGCGTGGTCGCGGCGCGCGCGCGCCATCAGGCGCTCGACCTCGTCGCGCGCGAACCGCAGGGGTGAACGCCAGGCCGCGGCATAGATCTCGTCCAGCCGCCGGGCGGCCTCCGCGGCGTCCAGGGAGGCCAGGTAGAGCAGGCCGGTGGTGGTCTCGACCTGGGGCGCGGTGTAGCCGGGGCGCATGCGGGCCAGGGCGAACGGACTGGCGAAATCCGTCGAGACCCGCACCCGCATAACCAGGCCGTCCGGGATCGCCAGGCTGGCGGGCCAGCCGGTCTCCTGGCTGAGCACCGGCAGCACCTGCACGCAGGCCGCCGTGATCCGGTCGATGACGCTGTAGCCGCCGGTCAGGCGTTGCACCCCCGGGGCGAGGGCGTAGAGCCGGCTGCTCGGCAGCCGCAGGCAGCAGTTCTCGGCAACCAGGGTGGTCAGGATCCGCCGGGTGGTCGTGCGCGGCAGGGCCAGCATTGCGCTGAGGTCGCCGAGCGAGAGCGGGCCGCGCTCGTTGAGGGCGGTGAGCGCGGCGAGCCCCCGGCTCAAGGACTGCAAGTCTCCCGTCGCGTCGCGCGTCATCCGACGATCCCGTCCCAGCGACCGCGGTCCGACCGGCTCAGCGCGCCCCGAACATCTTGCGCGTCCAGGCCACGATGTCGTCGCGCACGCGGTCCTTGGATTCCTTCATCCCGTGGCTGCCGCCCTCGTACCAATGGACCTCTGACGGTCCGGGATGGTTCCTTACGAAGCTCTCGATGAACGTCGGGTCGCGGGTCATCAGCGGGTCCGCAGCGCCGGCGATCACCAGCATCGGCGTATCGAACTCCTTGATCCGCTCGGTATGGGTGGCGCGCGAGTCCGGCCCGGAGGTGTCCAGGAACCGCCGGGCGAAGCGCAGCTTGTCCTGGGTCATCAGGTGGGTGTCGCCTTCGCCGCGGGCGATCGCCGCCTTGGCCTCGTCCACCTGCTGGGCATAGACGGCCGCGCCCAGGGTCTCGCGGGCGAACCGCGGCGTGTCGAGGGTGGGGGCCATGTAGACCATGCCGACCACGCGCCGGTCGTGGGTCAGGCTCATGTAGTTCGAGATCAGGACCCCGCCGTTGGAATGGCCCTGCAGGATCAGCCTGGGATAGCCCTGCGCGGCGAGCCAGTCGGCCCATCGGCCGGTGTCGTCGGCCACCTCCGCCAGGGTGCCGGTCATGGTCGCGCCGGTCACGCCGCTGGAATGGTTGGCCACCGACAGCGAGGCGTAGCCCGCCTGGGCCAGCCGCCAGCCGAGCCAGTGGGTCGAGGAGTGGATCGTATCCTCGCTGAGCCCGTGGTGCAGGATGAACGCCGGCCGGTCCTTGCCGCCGTCCATGGGCGCGTAGAGGACGCCGGTGAAGATCTGGCCGTCCGCCGCCCGGATGCTGGCGAAGCTGGTCCGGACCGCCGGGCGCACGCCCAGGCCCTGTTTCGCCAGCCAGGCCGCCAGGTCGTCGGTCAGCCGGTCCTGCACGGCGGGCGTGTCGAAGTCGCCCGCCGGCTCTGACTGGATCGCCAACGTCCCCGGCCTGGCCGGCTTCAGGTCCTTCAGCACCGTGGTCGACGACGAGGGATCGCCGGCGCTGACCAGGCCCAGTGTGGGGATCGGAATCCGCGACAGGGCGGAGAGGTTGCGGGCCTGCGCCTCCGGCCCGAAATAGTTCAGGAACGCCTCGGCCGGCATCGCATAGCGGCCGGCGACCACCCAGGGCGCGTCGTGCTCGGGCGGATGGTAGCCGGGCTCGACCACGCCGGGGATCAGCCCCCGCCCGGCCGCCACGTCCACCCGCGCCTGGGCGACCTTGGCGTCGTAGTCGGGGCCTGAGAGTCCGGAGCTCACGAAGGCGCGCACGTCGGTCAGCGGGTCGATGAGCACCGCGGCGCGCACCCGCCGGCGATCGGGCGTGGCCAGGGCGGCGTCGTCCGATTCAGCCAGGTAGTTGGCGGCCGCGATGGCGCCGTAGCCGCGGCCGGCCAGCACCAGGTCCTCGAACCCCATGCGTTCCAGCAGGTCCAGCGCCGCGGAGATGTCGTAGCGCGTTTGTTCGAAGCGGTTCAGCGGATAGCCGCGTTCCAGGTGGGAATAGAGGCTGAGCACAGTGTAGCCGCGCCGTGCCAGGCGCTCGGCGGCGAACCGCGACGGCTCGTCGCTGCGGCCGGGGTTCGACCCGGGGCCGGTGGACAGCATGACGATCGCCGGGCCGTAGACATTCGGGCCGGCGGCGGGCGTGAACAGGATGGCCGGCGACAGGTCGCGCCCGCCGCCGGGCGCCAGCAGCGTTCGCCCCGGAGGATCGGACGGCAGCCCGATGATCTGGATGTTGATGTCGCGCGGCGCGGGCGCGGCGGACGCCGCGCTGGCCAGCAGGCCGCCGAGGATCGCCGCCAGCAGCCTCAGGGCCGTCACGAGCCGGTTCAACGCGCCGCGCCCTTGGCGGGCTTCGCGGTCGCCGTCCCGGCCGGCGGCGGGCTCACGGCATAGGCGAGCACCACCCGCGAACTGGTCACCGTCGACGGGTCGAGGGGATGGCGCGGAAACTGGATGACCGTCTCGCCCGGCGCCACCTCGACCGTGGGGAAGGGCTCGGTCTTCATCCGATTGGCGACCACCTGGTCCGGCGCGACGCCCTTCTCGACCCAGCCTTCGAGCGCGGAGATCCAGTCCACCTCGCTGCCGCCGGGACCGCCGCGGCAGTGGCCTACGCCCGGCAGCAGGAACAGCCGGAAGAACGCGCGGGTCGCCGCCGGTCCGCCGGCGGTGCGGGTCGCGGTTTCGTAGTAGTCGACGCTGGCGCCGGCCGGAATCTGGTTGTCGTTCCAGCCATGGTACAGGATCAGCTTGCCGCCCGCGTCGCGGAAGGCGCGAAGATCGGGATTCTGGGCGTTGTACAGCGCCTCGATGACCGCCAGGCGAGGCACGTCGCGGTCGTAGTCGAAGTCGCGTTCGGAATATTTCGGGCCCGGCGAATAGAAGAACGCGCCGTAGGTCATCAGCGAATTGCCGGCGCCGCCGAACCCGGAGAGATAGTCCCCAGGTCGGCCCTCGCTGTTGACGAAGCCCGGGGCCCAGTTCAGTTCCGATCCGCGCGGCATGCCGAAGTAGAGGGCGCGGCCCTTCGCGTTCGTCGCTCCGGCATAGATCTTCCGCACCACCCCGACCTCGGCCGCCGAGAGGCAGGCGTCGGCCGCCTGGCCGGGCTTGCAGGCCAGCGACGCCGGGTCCCAGGCGCAGGCAGCCGGATTGAGCAGCATGCCGCCCTTCGCGCCCTTGCCGGGATCGCACGCCGCCAGGACCGCCTCATGGATCAGCGGCAGCTTGGCAGCGTCCAGGATCGGCTTGCCGTCCGCGTCCAGGTTCGCCCGTGCGCCCCAGGACAGGAACAACGGCGTGTCGCCGGTCTCGAAATAGGGCGGAGCGCCGGCGATGATGCCGTTGAAGTCTTCGGGGAACCGCTGGGCCTCCACCATGCCCTGGCGGCCGCCGGTCGAGCAGCCGTTGAAGTAGGCCAGGCTGGCGGGCCGGGCGTAGTAGAGGTCGATGATCTCCTTGGCCGCGACGGCGGTGAGGTGGGTGGCGCGCGACCCGAAGTCGATCTGCCCCTGCAGGTTCTGGTAGGCGAACGCCCAGCCGATTCCCTTGTGCCCCATATCGGTCGAGACCACCGCGTAGCGCCGCGCGAAGGCGGGATCGAGCCGGTCGCTGAGGTACTGGCCGCAGGGCCCGCCGCAGCCGCCCATCATCAGCTTGCCGTTCCAGCCGCTGGTCGGCAGCTTCAGCAGGAACCCGATGGTGGGGGCGATCTGGCCTTCGACGCGGCAGTATTCCGGCAGGCCCCGCTCGGCCGGAACGATCCGCGCCGACACGATGCTGGTCGGCGCATCGGGGATCTGCGCCAGCCGGTTGGCCACGTCCGAGAACGTCTGGGTCGGCCGCAACGCCGCACAAGCCGCGTCCGCCGCCGGCGCCGGCTTGGGGGCTGGCGGGGTGGTCTGGGCCCAACCGACCGCCGGACCGAGCACGGCCGCCGAGGCGAGCAGGGCGCCCAGCGTTCGCGCCGCCATGACCGGCGCCGAACGGGACGACGAGACCTGGTTCCGATGCATGCGCGCGCCCCTGTTCTGACCGTCGGCGGTTCCGCCTCGACCCATTGTCGCCATGCCCAGCCGCCGCCGGCGGCTGGGAAACCCGACGCGTGGGCAGGCCTGCCCACGGCTAGATTGCTCGTGGAGCACGGCGATCCGGCATGATTTTTCGGCGCCGGCCTATGACTTAAACCGGATGCCTGGGCGTCGGGCGCGCTGTTAGGCGGTAGGCATGCCGCGTTCCGCGAACCTCGAGATCAATGACCGTGCAGGTCCCCACGCGGCCTTGAGCGTGGCCCGCCCGTGAACGCCGGGCTTGCCGGTCGCTATGTCGGCCCGCCGGGACAGCAGATTCACCTTCTCGAAGGCGGCATCCTTCTTGAAGGCAGCGGGGGGCGACCCCTGTGGTGTCTGCACGCCACGGCCTATTCGGGACGCAGCTTCACGCCCTTTCTAGAGGCTATGGCGCCGCGACGGCGGGTGGTGGCGGTCGATGCGCCGGGCTACGGGGCCTCGGATCCCCCGCCGCAGCCGATGCCGATCGAGGGCTACGCACGCGCCATCGCGGTGGCCTTCGACGAGGCGGAGGCGGGCAGCGTCGACCTGTTCGGCTATCACACCGGGGCCCTGGTGGCGGCGGAGCTGGCCCGGCAGCGTCCCGACAAGGTGTCGCGGCTGATCCTGATCGGCGTGCCCTACTTCCTGGGCGCCGAGCGCGAGGCCTGGCGCGTCCGGCTCGCCGAACCGACGTGGCTCAGCGAGGATTTCGCGCAGTTCCAGCACCGGTGGGACTATTTCATCACCCGCCGCGCGCCCGGCGTCAGCCTGGCGCGCGGGTTCGACAACTTCGTCGACGAGCTTCGCGCCTACCCGCGGGGATGGTGGGCCCACGAGGCGGCCTTTACCTTCGATGTGGCCGACTGCTTCGGCGGCGTGCGGCAGCCGACCCTGGTGATCAACCCACGCAACCACCTGGCCGAAGCCTCGCGCCGCGCCGCCGGCGCGCTCGCCAACGGCCGGCTGCTGGAGATGCCGCATCTGGAGAACGGCATCTTCGACGTGGCGGCGGACGAACTGGCCACGATCATGGACGAATTCCTGAGGGCGCCGGCCGCCCCCTAGCGGCGGCCTGAGGGCATCGGCCCCGGCCGCGTCACGCCGACCCCGCGGCGCGAGTTGCCATGCCCCCCCAAGACGGTATCGTGACAGCGGGGCGGGCCGCGTGAATCTCGCACGCACATCGGGTCACTCCCCCGGGGGACCCACCTTGGAAGTGCAGCAGCTCAAGCACCTGATCGCTGCCGTCGAATGCGGCAACCTGCTGAGGGCGGCCGACGAGTGCAATATTTCGCAATCCGGGCTCAGCCGCAGCATCGGCGCCCTGGAGGACCGGCTGGGCGTGCAGCTCCTCCTGCGCAAGCCGAAGGGCGTGGAGCCGACGGTCTTCGGCCTCGCGGTCCTGCCGCACGCGCGAATCGTCATGAACGAACTGGCCCGCTGCGCCGACGAGATCCGCTCCATTCAGGCGGGCGAGGTCGGAGAGGTCAACTTCGGCGTCACCCAGAACTACAGCTACTATTTCATTCCCCAGATCCTGGCCGATCTGAACACCAGCTATCCCGGCATCCGGATCAGCGTGAAGTCCGGCGGCTATCTCGACCTGATCGCCGATCTGAAGGTCGGATCGATCGATTTCGTATTCGGTCTCCTCGGCCAGATCGACGATGACCCGGACATCGTTATCGAGCGGCTGCGTGAACATCACTCCCGGGTGGTCGCCCGGACGTCTCATCCCCTGGCCCAGCGCCAGGGCGAGATCATGCCGGAGCAGCTCGCCGCCGCGCGATGGGCGACGCTGACCAGCGAGGGGTTCCAGCGCAGCTTCATCGGCTATTTCTTCTCCCGCGGGCTGAACGCGCCGGTGCAGGTGGTGAAGACCGACTCCATGCCGCTGATCCAGCAGTCCATCGCCTCGACCGACCTGCTGGCGGTCCTTCCGCCCGACGTGGCGCTGCGCGAGATCGACAGCGGCGAACTGGTGTTCCTGGATTGCGAGGCCCCCGCCGAGCAGACCGACATCGGCATCGTCACCCGCCAACTGGGCTTCGCCACCCGCCATCGCAACGACCTGCTGGCCCGAATCCGCAAGCACTTCGGCCACTGAACCATCGGCTTCAGTCGGACATGTCGAACGCGGCGGTCTCGATCACGGTCGCCAGCGCTTTCAGTTCGCCGACGAAGCGCGTCTGGAGGGCGTCCGCGGGGATGCCGCGGGCGATGTACATCATCAGAAGGACGCCGCGGATGCGGCCGTGGTCGAACAGCGGCACGCTGAGCGCGCGCTCTTTGCCCAGGTCGGGACCGATGCTGTAGCCGTCGCGCCGCGCGGCGGCGAGATAGCCGTCCAGGGCGCGCCGGTCGCGGGCCAACGCCTGGGCGGGGTCGCGGCTCTGCGCCAGCATCGCGATCTTCTCCTCCCGCTCGGCGTCAGCGAGGAAGGCCAGCAGCACGATCCCGCTGCTGGACGCGGCGATCGCGATCTCGCTGCCCACGTGGCGCTTGTGCAGACCGAGCGAGGTGGCCGGATCGGTGGTGATGCGCACGCTCATCTGGTCGCCCAGCGATGTCGCGATCGCCAGCGGCCAGCCGATTTCCCGGGTCTTGTCGAATAGGATCGGCCGCGCGACGTGGATCATCCGGTCTTCCGACGAGAACGCCCCGGCCAGGGCCGACACCCGGGGCGCCAGGGAATAGAGCTTGGTGTCCGGGTCGCGGACCAGGAACTGTTCCCGCTCCAGCGTCACCATGATGCGCTCGGCCGTGGTCCGCGGCAGGCCCAGCTGCCGCGCGGCTTCCGAGATGGTCATCATCCGCCGGCGGGTCAGCATGATCAGCGCGCGCAGGCCGCGCTTGAGGGAGGTCAGCTCCAGGTCGCCGCGTGACGCCGCCAATCCGGTCTCCCCCCAACGCCACGGCCCGCCGCGCCAGGGCCCAGGATTTGCGCGCCCGGCCCGGAAGGTCCAGCGACCTTGCACGCATAGGATTGGACCCAGAGCACATTGGCGTTGGACGAATCCCGACCTTAGCCTCCAGGTGACCCGCAGTTCAGGCCGAGTCCAGGAATGACCACCACGACTGTCGACGCCGGCGCCGCGGAGGCACGGAAGGCCCAGCCGCTCACCCGGCCGATGATGATCGCCTGGGGCATCGGGACCCTGGGCCCGGTCACGGTGCTGTCGGCCACCAACGCCCTGCTGCTGCGCTATCTGACCGACGTCTACGGACTGGCGGCCGGCGTGGCAGCCTCATTGATCGCCATCTCCAAGCTCTACGACGTGTTCGGCGATGTCGGCATGGGCGTTATCAGCGACCGGACCAACAGTCGCTGGGGGCGGCGCCGGCCCTACCTGATCGGCGGCGCAATCCTGCTGGCGATCTCCATCGTTGCGATCTTCGCCGCGCCCAGTTTCGCCAGCGGCTCTTCGCGGCTCGTCTACATGACCCTGGCCCTGCTGTTCTACGCGACGGCCTACAGCGTCTTCAACATCCCCTACATGGCCATGCCGGGCGAGATGACCCGCACCTATCACGAGCGCACCGAGCTGATGAGCTGGCGGGTCTACGCCGTAGGCCTGTCGATCATGATCGCCACGGTCCTGGGGCCGGTGCTCCTGGACCTGTTCGGCGGCGGCCCGGCCGCCTACGCCGCCATGGCGGGCCTCTTCGCGCCCATCGTCATCGGGGCTGGGATCGTCACCTTCATCGGCACGGCGCGGGCGCCCACGACCGTGCGGATGGTCTCGCATCACAGCTTCGCCGAGCAGCTCTCCTCGGGCCTGTCGAACCGGCCATTCGTGATCCTGGTGCTGGTCAAGTTCATCACCCTGATGTCGCTGGGGACCCAGGCGATCTTCCCCTTCTTCTTTCAGCGGATCATGGGGGCGCCCAACAGTGTGCTGGGCGCCTATTTCCTCTGCCAGTCCGGGATGATGCTGGCCACGCCGGCGCTGTGGCTGATGCTCAGCCGGCGGATCGGGAAGAAGTGGACCTTCATGATCGCGCTGGCGATCGCCGTCCCGGCCTGGATGAGCTGGCAGTTCGCCGGTCATGGCGAGCCGCTGGGGCTGGTCTATCTGCGAGGCGTGTTCATCGGCGTCAGTGGCGCGGGTGTCATCCGGATGGGCCAGTCGATGCTGCCCGACACCATGGAGTACGACTTCCGCCGCACCGGACTGCGTCGGGAAGGGATCTTCGCGGCCCTCTACACGACGGTCGAGAAGCTGTCGGGCGCCATCGGGGTGGCGGCGGTCGGGGCGATGCTGGGCGCGTCGGGTTATGTCCAGTCGCGCGGCCCGACGGTGGTCCAGCCCGAGAGCGCGCTGGCGGCGATCCGCTTCATCATGGCCTGGGTGCCGGCGGTGATCACGCTTGCCGGCATGTGCGCGCTGATGGCCTACAACCTCGACGAGGACCGCCTCGACAAGGTCGAGTGCGCCGCCTGAGCGTCACGGCAGGCGGAGCCCGGCGTGGCGCGGTCAGGGGGCGATCGACAGGGATATGTAGCCGCAGGGCCCGGTGCGGCCACCGTGGCCGGTCTTGGCGTCCACATCCTCGAACAGCAACACCGAGCCGGGCTTCATCTCCGCCTTGAACTTGGCGGTCTGGAAGGTGACCGAACCGCCCAGCAGGATGAACATCTCGCGGTAGGGGGCGGCGTGCATGGGCAGGTCCACGTCGGGCGGGCCGATCACGATCTCCGCGCCGCGCTTGGGCGAGTTCGGCAGTTCGATCATCCCCAGCAGCTTGCCGGTCTTCAGCAGCGGGACCTGCCTGGCTTCGATATGCAGCGGCTCGACCTGGGAGTCGCCGTCCGGGCCGGTGAACACCCGATAGCCATCCAGCTGCTTGAGCCCGGTGTTGAAGACCGTGGTGGGCGGGCAGACCGCCGCCGCCGCGGTCGACGCGTTCGCCGCGAGGAGGGCGGCCGACGAGACTAGGCCGACGGTGAGTGCGCGCGCGGTGGTTCGCATGATAGCCCCTCTGTTGTCTTTGCGAGCAGGTGCAGGTGATCGAAGGCTTTCGCCAGGGCGTCCGCCTCGCCGGCGCCGACCCCGGCCGGCCGGGCGGGCAGCTGCGGCGCGTGGGTGGCGAGCCATCCATCGAAGGCGTCGAGCGGCGTCGGCGCGCCGGACAGCCGGCAGACGGGAACCCTGAGGCTCGCCAGGGCGGCCATCGCATCGAAGCCAAGCGCCGCCTGCGCCAGGTGGCCGTAGGTTTCGCGGCGGCGCATCACGTCCATCGTGCGGCGGTGTAGGCGCGCCGCTCCGAAGTCCCCGGCGGCGGCGCGTTGGGCGGCTTGCCGTCGGTCGTACCAGGGCCACCAGACGAGGCCGTCGCGCAGCATCAGCCAGGTGCGATACCAGTGGGCGCCATCCGGCTCGACGGCGATGTCCGGCGTGTAGTCGGCCGCCAGCCGGGCGCGTTCCAGGGCATCGGCCGCCAGCAGGCCGCCCAGGACGACACCCGCCACCAGGTCCGGCCGGCTGCGCCCCAGCTCGACCGCGACCGAGGCGCCGAAGCCCAGGCCGTAGACCTGCGCCGGCGGAGCGCCCAGGGCCTGCAGCAACCACGCCGCCTCGCCGGCGAACTGGCCCAGCGCCGGCGGTCCGCCCTGGAACGGATCGGACTCCCCGGCCCCCGGCAGATCCGGCGCGATCACGAAATAGCGGTCGCTCAGCGCCGCCATCAGCGGCTCGAACGCCTCGGCCGATCCGGGACCGTCATGCAGCAGCAGCACGGCCGGATGTGCGCGGCGGCCGGCATAGCGGATGTGAACCTGGCGACCGTCTTCGCCGTCGAGGAACTGGCGGGCCACGGCGGCGGCGTCGCCCACGCCGTCGCAGTCGTCAGGCGGCGGGTGCGGGCTGCCGAACCGGGCGAAGCCCTCGGCGATCAGGTCATGCTTGGCCGGCAGCGAGGTCCCGATCCGCCGGATCTCCTGCCCCGGCTTCAAGGGCGGCAGCCGCGCCAGATGCGGGAACAGCATGTCGGTGTCGGTGGCGGTGTAGATCGCCGGGCGATCCAGCTCGGCGGCCGCGGCCAGGGCGCGCGCGCCATAGTGGCTGGCCGCGCGATAGGCGGGGATGTAGGTGTCCGCCGCCTCGAAATACATCGACACCCACAGGTGGGTCGCGTCCGGCCGGCTGAGGTCGTAGCCATTGAGGCTCTGGGGCGCCCGTGCGCTCCAGGGAAACCAGGCCGCCTGGTCGCGGAACCGGGTCCAGACGTCGGAATAGTGTCCGCCAAGGTCGCTCACCGGAAACTTGTGGAAATAGTCCTCGAACAGCGCCGCACATTCCGCGTCGCTGAAGGCCGGCACGCCGTCGAGCACCAGGCCGGTCACCCGCTCGGGATGCCTGACGCCGAACTCGAGGGCGATGGCCGCGCCGCTGTGCGAGCCGAACACCGGGCAGGGCGGCATGCCGATCGCCGTCAGCGTCTCATCCAGGGCGTCTGCGAGGTCGGCCACCAGCATGTCTTCCAGCGGCAGCGCCTGCGACAGCCCGAAGCCCGGCGTGTCGAAGGCGAAGACGGTGTAGTCCCGCGACAGCCGCTCGATCTCCGGGCGCAGGAACCAGGCGTTGGCGGGTGACGAATGGACCATGACCGCGGGCGGGCCGCCGCCGGCGCGCAGATAGTGGACGCGTCGCGACCCGACCTGCAGGAAACGCCGGCGAAGTCTCAATGCGCCGGCCCGCCGAAACCCAGCGATCCGCGATTGACCACGCGCCGCGGGTCGACCGCGTCCTTGAACCCCTCGATCAGCCGCAGCACGGCAGGGTCCCGGGTCTCCGCCCAGGGATAGGCGCGGCCGATCTGCACATGGGCGCAGCCGTGGCGGCGAAAGATAGCCTTGAACGCCTGGCGCAGTTCGAAGGCCAGGCGGGTCGCCTCGGGCCGGTCGTCGTAGGTCGCCAGCGCGGCGAGGTCGCTGGTCTCCTCCACCCGGTTGTGCAGGAAGTGCTCCGCGTCGTCCCACGACAGCAGCGGCTCGACCGTGACCGCCTGGCCGCCAACCGCCAGGAAGATCGTGCCGCAATTGACGCCCAGCCGCTCCATCTCGGTCCGGTTGGCCGCCAGACAGGCGTAGACCTCATCCGCCACCTGCGCGGCGGCCGAATGGCTGCAGACGCCGTGAACGGGCAGGCTGCGCCGCGGGAGGCGCCGCTCGGCCGTGTTGAAGTCGGTGAACGGCGTCCCCCGCAGGGTCCTGGGCGCCGTGGGCGCAACCTCGCGCCCGCCGGCCTTGCCGGCAATGGCGCGCAGCAGCTTGAGCTTCTCCGCCGCCCCCGCGGCCGACACGTCGTCGATCGCCAGATGCATCAACCAGGTGTCGCCCCGAAAAACCGCCCTGCCGGCCATCGCGATTCGCACGGCCCCGATCAGGCCGTCCAGCAGATTGGACCCACCTTTCACCACGTTCAGCAGCAGGCTCAAATCTTCCCTGAGCCCGGTGCTGGCGTTGGCCGCCATCAGGCGGACGAAGAAGGGGTCCCAGCAGTAGCACTCGGCGGCCAGTCCGGTCCGCCCGATCGCCGACACGGCGGCCAGCGCCGCCTGATGGGTGGTGAACGCGAAGCTCGCATAGGCTTGGTGGGTCGGGAAGGGAATGAGGCGCAGGACAGCCCGGCTCTTGAACCCCATGGCGCCGGTGTCGTTCAGGAACAGGCCGGTCAGGTCGGGGCCGTATTGCCGGAAGAACGGCGCGGCGCCCTCGCTGGAGCCCCACGACCCTGTCCGCATCACCGTGCCGTCCGCCAGCACGATCTCCAGCGCCAGGACCGAGTCAGCCAGTGACCCATACTGGTTGGAGCCCAGGAAGAAGCTGCCTTGCGAAAGGGCGCCTCCGACGGTGGCGTTGGCCCCCGACATCGGCCCGAAATACGGGGTTCGGAAACCAGCGGCCCTCAAGCGCTCATAGAGGTTCTGCCAGGTGCAGCCGGCCTCGACGACGACGTACATGTCGCGAGCGTTGATCTCGACGACCCGGTCCAGGCCGCGCAGGTCGACGATGACCGAGCGCCGGGTCTCCGGCGTATAGCCGCCGGTGTAGGAGAACCCCCCGCCGCGCGGCACGACGATCCAGCCCATGCGCGTCGCGGTGGCCACGACCTGCGCCAGGGTGTCGGTATCGCTCACGCGCACCACCGCGTCGGCGGTCTCGCCGCGGCCGGCGATGTCGGTGGAGAAGAAGGTGCGCTCGGCCTCGCTGGTCCGCAGCGCCTCGGCGCCGGCGACCGCGGTCAGGGCGGCGACGATGTCCGGTTCGGCGGCGTTGAGCGCCGATTTCCGCTTCAGGGCCATCTGCTCACCTCGTCTAGCCCCCGCAACGTCCCCCAAGCGGCCGCGAACGGCAAATCGCTTGCGGCGACTTAACCGGCATCCGGTGATCTCGAATAACCGAATAGCGGGTAACGGACGTCGCCGTCGTTGCGCGCTCCCCGGGCCGGCGTACCGTTCGGGTCGATTGAGCAGCAGGCTCGACGGAGGTCCCGATGGCCGACGATATCCCCTTTGCGGCCCCGCCGCCGGCGCAGACCGACGGCGCGCGGCGCCCGCGGCGTCGCTGGGCCCGGGGCGTCGACCGTCCGGCCTATCTGCAGCCCGGCGACCTCGACCGGATGATGGTCATGTTCGTGGCGTTGATGTCCGAGGTCTCGGCGCTGCGCGCCCGGGTCGACACCCACGAGGCGCTGCTGGACGGTGGAACGTCGCCGTCGACCGCCGCCGTCGAAGCCTATGTCCCCGACGACGCCCGCGGCGTGGCGCGTGACGCCCAGCGCCAGGCGATGCTGAGCCGGGTGCTGCGCGCGATCACCGAGGAGCGCGAAGCGGCGCTCGATGGACGCAAACCGGAGATCGCCCATGTCGATCACGCTGGCTGAGGCCCTCAAGCTGGCGCAGGGCGCTCTGGCGGAGGCCGAGGCGCGGGGCGTCACGAAGATTTCCGTCGTGGTCACCGACCCGGGCGGCCATGTCCGCGTCGCGATGCGCACCGACGGCCAGGGCATCTTCGGGGTGGACACAGCCATCGCCAAGGCGGTCACCGCCCTGGGCTTCAACCGCGCGACCCTGGCTCTGACGCCGCTGTTCACCGACCAGGCGACGGCGGCCATATCCGGCGCTACCGGCGGACGCTTCGCCCCGCTCGGCGGCGGCGTCGTGGTCACCGACAGGGCCGGCGTGATCGTCGCCGGCGCCGCGGTCTCGGGCGGCCTGCCGGATGTGGACCACGCGATCATCGTGGCCGCGATCGAGGCCCAGGGGCTCCTCGCCCTCCCATAGGTTCAGCTGAAGGATAAGCCGCATGTTCCAGGAACCGCACGCCGCTCTCCCCAGCGCCACCCATGACGAACTGGCGCGGCAGGACTTCTGTTCGTCGCTGCGCAAGATGTTCACGACTGACCTCTTCCCGGGCGCGAACGACGTCTACTACCGCCAGCTGCTCCCGGCCTTCGAGGCACGCTACGGCCGGCCGCCGGCCTCGCCGCAGGAGGTCAAGCGGCTGACCGACAGCAGTTTCTATTTCCGGGGCTCGGACGTGGTGGGACGCGCGGCTCAGGAGCTGGTCTGGGACACCGTGGGCGAGAGCATCGAGCGCCAGCTCGACACCCTGAACGGCAACGCCCGGCCCAGGCCCGCGGATCGCGGGACGCTGCGGCTCAATCCGGATCTTGAGATCCCGCGCTACATCGACGCCGTCGACATCCACGTCATGCCCGGCAATTTCCATACTGAGCTGTCCGACGACGATGTCTATGCCGGCGCCCTCTACGACCGCGGTGTCTATGTATTCGCGTTCGGAGGCCTGGGGCCCCGCAACGATGGACTGGGCGTGGCGCAGGCCGAGGTGATCCGGGAGCGGTTTCCGGAGCTCAAGCCGCGCCGCATCCTGGACGTGGGCTGCGGCCCGGGGTTCACGACCCTGCCGTGGAAGGAATACTTCCCGGACGCCGAGGTGCACGGGATCGATGTCGGCGCGCCGCAGGTGCGCCACGCCCACGCCCGCGCGGAATCGCTCGGGATCGCGGCGCACTTCAGCCAGCAGGACGGCGCGCACACGGACTTCCCGGACGGCCACTTCGACCTGGTGGCCTCGATGCTGGTCACCCACGAATGCCCCGTTCCGGTGATCCGCGCGCTGTTCAAGGAAGCCCATCGCCTGCTCGCGCCGGGCGGCGTGATGCTGATGGATGGCGGCATGCCGCCGATCGACGACCCATTCGTACAGATGCGCACCAGCTGGTTCGGTATGAATGCCAACGAGCCGTTCTCGGGGGGCTTCAAGGCGCTGGACTATCCCAAGGCCGTGGCCGAGGCCGGGTTTGCGCCCGAGCGCTATTTCACCGCCGAGCGCGAGCCGGTCTACCTCAAGGGCCAGCTGCCGCCGATCAGCTTCTTCGGCGCCATCCGGGATTAGCGCCGCGCCGGGGGCGCCTACAGGAAGTCGCCGATCGCCTTGTAGAGGCGGTAGCGGGACTGCTGGAAATGGGCGAAATCGCCGCCCCCCGGGATGATCACCAAGGCCTTGTCGTCGGTCGCCAGGTCCTCGAAGAACTGGCCGCGCGGGACCCCGCCCTGCATGTAGTTGGCCTTGGCGGCCTCCACACCATAGATCAGCAGGGTCGGTCGCTGGATCCGGCTGGGATCGATGGCGGGGAAGGGCCGCGCGTTCTCCAGGCGGATGCCGTTCGGGGAGCGGGCTTCGGTCGTGCTGACCAGCTGGCCGATGGCGTGGCGCACCGCCGGATCGGTGAAGTCCGGCTCCAGCTTTTCATTGTAATGCTGGTAGGTGTTGGTCCACCACGGCTCGGTGGGGGCCGGCAGGACCAGGTTTCCGCCGCCGCGCGCCGGGTCGTAGAGCACCAGCCGGTCCACCCGCTCGCCGTGGGTCTCCACATAGCGCCCGGCGATCCGGCCGCCCCAGGAGAACCCCAGCAGGTGCGGGCGGCGATAGCCCTGGGCGGCGACCCAGTCCATCACCGCGTCCAGGTCCTCCATGGCCGCCTCGGTGGTGACGCTGAAGCCGTCCTCCGGAGCCTCTGAATTGCCGTAGCCGCGTACGGAGAAGGTGACCGCGCCGTAGCCAAGGCCGACGATGGCGTCCATCAGCGAGTAGTCCTTCCCGCCCGGAAAGGAGAGGTCGAAGATCGCCTGGCCGGTGAGGTTGGAACCCTGGACCATCACCACCACCTGGGCCGGCCGGGCCGCGAGGCCCTTGGTGCGCACCGCCAGACGGCCGATGGGGCCGGGGACCATCAGGTCCTGGGTGTCGGGTCTTGCGATCGTCTCGCTCATGGAAGCCTCCAGCCGCGGCCATCAGCTTGGGGTCTGCGCCCCCGCCCCGGTAGTCTCAAATCCGCAACCGCCTATGTGCGGGCCGCATAGCGTCAGCCCCAGGCGAGAGTCTCGGCCAGGGCGCCCGGAAAGCCGCGGTCGATGGCGCGCCGCAGGTCGGTGCCGATCTGCTCGGGGCCGCGCAGCGCCACGCCCGCGCCGTTGAATAGGATGTGGCCCGGCTCGCCATGCATCCGCATCCAGGTCTGCCATTCGGCCGTCAGGCTGTGCGACCAGGTGCTGGGGATGTGGCTGTTTGCGGGGTTGTCCAGGTCCGCCGTCCTGCAGGCGTAGGTCGTGAGGTCGGCCTCGAGCTTGAACCAGGTGGTGTCGGACGGCTTGAAGCGGGAGATCCGGTCGACGCCGATCCAGGCGTGGTCGCCGATCCGCCGCATCGTCAGGTCCGGACCGGCGCCGGTGGCCACCGGTCCGCCATAGGTGACGCTCGACGCTGGGCCCGACAGGGGCGGACAGGTCACCTTCAGGCCGGTGTAGGGATTGAGCAACTCGGACACTGGCTCGCCGCTGTCGGCGTCGAGGTAGAAGCTCCAGCCCTTGGTCCGCAGGCGCAGGCCGTCCGGCGTGGTCTCCACCTTGCGGGCAAGCAGGCTTCGGTAGCCATAGAGCCGCCGGGCGAACTGCGCCGCGGTCAGGTCGTCGGCCTGGGGCTTGAAACCCCAGACCATGCCCTCGGTCACGGAAAACACGGTCCGGCCGTCCAGGTCGGCGACGAGCTTGAGCCAGGTCCGCAGGCCTGGGGTCTGGGCCGCCGCGGCCGGCGCCGACACCAGCGCCGACGCGCACAGGGCCAGGCTGACGGGGATCAGGCCCAGCAGGTCGCGTCTGGCTGGCCTGGCCCGCGACATGCGCTCTACGCCGGCCACCGGGGCCGCACCTCGTCGCCGTCGAAGCAGTCCGGGAAGAGCTGCTGCAGGCGGCGCCAGGCGCTCGGGTTCAACGGCGCGTTCATCGGGGCCTTGACCATGGCGCCGCGGGTGATCGCCGACCCGGGACGATCGCCGAAACCCATCCAGCCGGGCGGCTTGCGCAGTTCGAAGTCATAGGCCCCCGAACAGGGCGCGCTCGACTGCTGCAGGTCGCCGCGGGCCGACTGGATCGAGAGCGTGGTCCGCGCCGAGCTCACGTCGGCGGAGTCCAGGCTGGGCATGGTGCCGTCGGGCAACGGGAAGCCGCGGACCTTGCGTTCGGTCTGTTCCAGTAGGACCCGGCCGTCCGATTCCGAGAACTCGACGTCGACCCGCTCGATGCGGGCGTGCGCCTGGGTGAGCTCCAGCTTCAGCCCGGCGCCGTTGCGGGCGATCAGGAAGTGGGCGGGACCTTCCTCGAACTTCTGCGGCGCGGCGACGGTGGCGCCGGTGATCGGGTTGGTCCAGGACCGGGCGATCTCGCCGGTCGCCAGATCGCGCATGTAGCCGATCTCCCACCAGTCCATGCGGAAGGCGTCGGCCGAAAGGGTGGTGGTCTTGTAGATCATCAGGGTCTCGGCCTGGATCACCGGCAGGCTCAGATGGCCCGGAAGCTCGGCGAAGGCGGTTCCGAAATACCACCAGGCCGCCACGCCATCCTGCGCGGTCGCGAACATCCGGCGGTAGGCCGCGAGGGCGTCGAAGTCGCCCGCCGGATACGATCTGCTCTCACTCATGACCTGGCCCGTCGCCGGGACGACCCCGGCTGAAGTCCTATCCGTAAGGGCGCCGCCACCGGACATGAACCCGGAAATGGTCATAGGCCCATGCGCGCGGCGCAAGGCGAGCGCGGCGGCTATACCCCGCGCGTCAAAGCCTATGACGAGCCAGCCGTACCGGCCGGCCCGCCGCCTTGATAGTCTGGGTCCAGGTTGAAGGAGCCGGGATGACGCAACCCCTCACCGCCACCGAGGCGCTGGCCCGGATGGGCCGTGGCGAGCTCACGGCCGAGGCGCTGAACCGGGCCTGCCTGGAGCGCGTCCGGATCCGGGACGGCGAGGTCAAGGCCTGGGCCCATCTCGAGCCCGCGGTTGTGCTGGCCCAGGCGCTGGCCTGCGATCTGGACGGACGCGTGCGGCCGCTGGGCGGCATCCCCGTCGGGATCAAGGACGTGATCCTGACGCACGACATGCCGACCCGGCACAACTCGCCACTCTATCGCGACTCCTTCCCGCGCCTGGACGCGGCCTGTGTCAGCGTCCTGCGGTCGGCCGGGGCGGTAGTCTTCGGCAAGACCGACACCGTCGAGTTCGCCGCGACGGGGGCCAAGGCGCTGACCCGCAATCCGCACGACCTCGCGCGCACGCCGGGCGGCTCGTCCAGCGGCTCGGCCGCGGCGGTGGCCGACGGTCATGTGCCCCTGGCGCTGGGCACCCAGACCGGCGGGTCGATCCTGCGCCCCGCGGCCTACTGCGGCGTCTATGGCTTCAAGCCCACCTGGGGCCTGGTCAGTCGCGAGGGCGTCCGCCCGTTCGCCCCCAGCCTCGACACCGTCGGATGGTTCGCCCGCTCGGCGGATGACCTGGCGCTGCTGTTCGAGGTCTTCGACCCGCACCCGGCCCCAACCCAGCCCCAGCCGCCGCTCTGTCTGAGAGGCGCGCGGATCGGGCTCTGCAGATCGCCGAGCTGGGCGTCGGCCGAGCCGTCGGTCCAGGCCCTGTTCGCCCGGTCCGGCGAACGGCTGAAGGCCGCCGGCGCGCACGTCGAGGACCTCGATCTGCCCCCCGCCTTCGACGACCTGCCGCGCGCTCACCAGGCGATCATGCGGATGGAAGGGCGCACGGCCTTCCTGGCCGAGTACCGGGCGCACGGCCAGGCGCTGCACGAGGACCTGAGAGGCTATGTGGAGGCGCGCGACGGGCTGACCGTCGCGGACCTGTGCGCCGCCTATGACGCCGCCGCCGCCGCACGTCCGGTCTTCGATGCGATCGCCGCCGGATTCGACGCGATCCTGACCCCCAGCGTGGTGGGCGAGGCGCCCCTTGGCCTGCACCAGACCGGCTCGTTCGTGTTCAACGGCCTCTGGACCCTGCTGCACACGCCGGCCGTGAACGTGCCGGCCGGGCGCGGGCCGGCGGGCCTGGCCCTGGGCCTGACCCTGACGGGGCCCAGGTTCGCCGACCGGGCCGTCCTGGCCGCGGCGGCGGCCATCGGCCCCCTGCTGGCCGGGGCTAGCGTCCGATGAAGGCCACGATCGCCTCGGCCGCCAGCTCGGGCTGTTCGATCACCAGATAGTGCCCGCATTCCGGCAGCACGGTGAGGCGGGCGGTCGGCATCAGGGTCTCGATCTGCGAGAAGCCGACGCCACTGTCGGCCGGCTTGAACGGGGTCATGTTGTCCTCCTGGCCGGCCAGCAGCAGGGTCGGCGCGGTGACCTGCGGCGCGTACGCGCTGAGATCGGTGCGCTCGATGGTCTCGGTGCCGGCGATGAAGGCCTGGGGCGTATTCTTCGAGAAGGCTACGCGCATGGCGGCCAGTTGCGCCTCGGCGCCCGGCCGGTCGTAGAACCCGCGCGCGAACCCCGCCACCGAGGTCAGGTCGGCGACGGCTTCCATTCCGCTCTCCAGGGCCGCGCGTTTCCAGGTGGCCCGCATCTGCCGCGCGGCGTTGTCGTAGCGCGCCAGGAAGCAGCTGAGCACCAGATGCTCGATGACCTCCGGATGCCGCGCCGCCAGGGTCAGGCCGATCATCGCGCCGAAGGAGGTGCCGTGCAGGTTGACCTTGCCCAGCCCCGCCGCGTGCATGAATTCGAACACCTGGTCGGCGATGCCCTCCATGCTGTCGCGCGGCCTGCCCTGGCTCTCGCCGTATCCGGGCAGGTCGAAGTCGATCACCGCGAAGTGCTCGGCCATCAGCGGCGTCATCTTCTCGAAGTTGCGGTGGCCGAACGCCGAGCCGTGGATCTGCAGCAGCGGCGGGCCCGAGCCGGTGGTCTTGAACCAGATGGTCTCACCGGCGGCCTGGAGGTTGACGAGCGGCATGGCGGTCTGGCTCCGGTGGGCGGCGGCTAGCGGACTGAGGCGAGCGACATGAGGGTGTGGATATCGGCGGCCCGCGGCAGGTCCCAGGCGGCATCCAGCACGGCCTGGCTGCGATCGCCGCTCAGTACACCCTCGGCCGACACCCGGAAGACCTCCGAGAGCTCCAGGTCGGACATCGGATTGCCGGGCGTGCCGCGGAAATTCGGGATGAAGATGCTGTCGCTCGACCCGTCGGCGTAGCGCACCTCCAGACCCGCGCCGTCGAACGTCGCCTGGGTCTCGTCAGCCTCCAGCACCGTGCGCGCCCGCAGGTCCAGGATATCGGCGTCGCGGAAGGCCGCCTCGTTCATCTCGGCCAGGGTGAAGCGGCCCCGCCGCCACGCCGCGGCGGCGCAGTGCTTGAGATCGAACCGCGCCTCCAGGTCCGTGGTCGGCGCGCCAAATCGCGCGGCGCGTTCCTCGGCGATCTTCACCACGATGGGCGCCACCTTGAAGGTGAGCGTCTCAGGGGTGCGACCGCCGGCCCGTTTCAGCAGCGCCAGGACGCACTCGATGGGGCCGTGGGTGATGGTCTCGGTGGGAACGGTCTTGTAGCTCTGGCCCAGGATCCGCCAGTCGCCGCCCAGCCCGTCCATGACCGTGTCGATCTTGGCCGCCGGCTCGTCGGAATAGGCGCTGAGCATGCCCTTGTCGCCTTCGAAGGCGGCGGCTGGCGCGTCCATGCCGCGGGCGGCGAGCTGGGCGATCGTGAAGCCGTTGCGGGCGGTCATGCCCATGACGTAGGGCAGGGCCATGCTGCCGGCCGACTGGTAGAAGCCCATGCCGCTGTTCATCGCCAGGCCGATGGCGTTGCGCGTCCGGGTCTCGTCCAGGCCCAGCAGCAGGCTGCAGGCCGCCGCGCCGCCGATGGCGCCTGTCAGGCCGCCGGGAATGAACCCTCGGAAATAGCCGGTCGGCATCAGCATAGCCGCGCAGGCCAGCTCGGCCTCGATGCCGAGCGCCAGGGCCTTGACCACGTCGGCGCCGCTCTGCCCGCCGATCTCCGCGGCGGCCAGCACTGAGGGCAGCACGCCCGAGACCGCGTGCATGAAACATGGGATGTAGGTCTCGTTGAAGTCCAGCACCTCGAAGAGGGCGCCGTTGACGACGGCGGCCTGTTCCGGCCCCGCGGCGTCCCCGAACCACAGGATGCGCGCCGAGGCGTCCGGGACCGGGAAGCTTCTGGCCCAGTCATGCAGGATGGCCACCGCGGGGTGACCCATCGCGCCCACCGAGGCCTTCAGCTGGTTAATCAGCAGGCGGGCGGCCTCGTGCAGCACCTCAGGCGGCGGTCCGGCGTCGCACTGCGCGCGCAGGAAGCCGGCGAGCCGCGCGGAGACCGTCGCCGTCACCGGACGCCTTCCAGCGGGGCGACGTCGCCGTACATCCACCGGAGCAGGCCCGGGTCGCGCTGGTGCCCGGCGTCCAGTCCGCGGATCGCCGCCATGGCAGGATAGCCCCGCAACCCGGCCAGGGTCGGGCGACCCGCGCAGTTGAAGGTGTAGACGGCCGGGGCCGGATAGGCGTGCACGGCCCGCAGGTGGCCGGCGTGATCCAGCCCGTCCGCCGGCGACATCAGGCCGCGCGCCGCCTCGGGACCGGCCAGGGCCAGGTCGATCCAGGCCTGGTACTGCATCTCCGGGGGATGGGTCTTGACGGGATAACCGGCCTTGCGCTCGGCGTCCATGTCGGGAACCTCGAACAGGTTCAGGCGCAGCCGGCGGACACCCGGACCCGCCGCCCATCGCGCCGCCATCGCCCTGACATGGGCGCGGAAGCCCGCCTCGTCGCCCCGCTGCTTCAGGAACACGCCGTAGCTGTGCGCCGCCGGCCCGGCCGGGGCGGGATCGCCTGAACTGTCGACCAGCGTGCGGCCGTTGTCGCCGAGCACCAGATAGGTCGTGCTCTTGTCGACGATCATCTCGATGTCGGCCAGGATCTGCGCCTTGACCTGCGGCCCGGGCGAGGCGCCGAAGGCGTCGAGGCCGGCCTGGTCGCGGTAGCGGACGTCCGATAGCCACATCAGCTGCTGGTCGGCGGGCGGCGCGCGCTCGACGCCCTCGATCGCGGCGAACAGGTCCGGCTCCACCGGGTCGAGCGCGTAGTGCCGATATTCGTAGACCCCGTGGCGCCGGGCGATGGCCGGACTGTGCGCGTCGCGCCAGTACGGGCGAACCGCGTCGAGCGACAGTTCCGGTCGCTTCCACCCACAGGTGACGCGACCGATGCCCGCCAGGTTCTCCAGGGCGACCCAGTTCTCCAAAAGCCCGACTCCCTTGACGCATGGCGCCGACCGGCCGTGGGGCGAGGGGGCGCAGGCCAAGGCTTAGTCACGGCCGGGAACGGGCAGAATCGCGGAATACTCATAGAGGGTGACCCTGCGGGCAGGCGGCGCGCGTCGAGGCCATGCGCGCGCCGCATGCGAGCCGCACCTTCTGTCACTGCGGACGGCCGGGTCGCCGCGGTAGCGTCTCCTGCGGCGCTCCGGCCAGGGCGTTCCCGCGCGACCCTGGGGTTGGGAGATCCGGCGATGATCGGTCGGCTGACGGTGCTGATGATCCTGTTCGCGACGCTGGGGCTGGCCAGCCCGGCCGCCGCCATGGACGGTAGGCCGCCCGCCGATCCCGCTGCGCGCTGCGCCGCCCTGGCGGGGGGTGCGTTCTCCAACCTGCTCGATGCGCCCACCCACATCCTCAAGGCCGACTATGTGGCCGCCACGGCCGGGCGGCCGGCCTATTGCGCGATCGAGGGCTATGTTGCGCCCAGCGTCGGCTTCGGGCTGTGGCTGCCGGTCCAGAACTGGAACGGCAAGTACATCGTCCGAGGTTGCGGCGGGTTCTGCGGGTCGGTGGCGATGGACCTGGCCTGTCCCCAGCACATCCGCGACGGCTATGCCTGCCTGCACAGCGACATGGGCCACCGCTCGACGATGTATGACGGCAAATGGGCCTACAACAACCTGCAGGCCGAGGTCGATTTCGGCTACCGCGCCACCCATGTCTCGACCCTCGCGGGCAAGGCGATCACCGCGGCCTTCTACGGCCAGGCGCCGCGCTACAGCTACTTCATGGCCTGCTCCACCGGCGGGCGGCAGGGCATGGTCGAGGCCCAGAGGTTCCCGGACGACTTCGACGGCATCGTGGCCATCGCCCCCGTGCTCGACGAGACGGGCGCCAGCATCCAGCTGGTCTGGTCGACGGTGGTCAATCGGGCCCCCGACGGCGGCGAGATCCTCACGGCGGCGAAGGTTCCCCTGTTGCACGCCGCAGCGATCAAGGCCTGCGACCTGACGGACGGGGCGGCCGATGGCGTGATCGGCGACCCGCGGGCCTGCCACTTCGACCCGGGCGTCCTGCAGTGCGCCGGCCCCGATCGCGCCGACTGCCTGACCGGGCCGCAGGTGGCGGTGGGGCGCAAGATCTACGCCGGCCCCCACGATTCCAAGGGCCGCGCCCTCTACACCGGCGGCGCCATGCCCGGTTCGGAGCTGAACTGGATCGGCCCCTATATCTCCAAGGACGGCGCGCCGGCGATCTACGCCGACATGCAGGCCGAGCTCTGGCGCTACATGGGCTTTTCCCCCGACCCGGGACCGAGCTGGCAGATCACCGACTTCGATTTCGACCGCGACCCGAAGCGCGTGGGGCTGATGGAAGCGATCTACTCCGCCTCCAACCCGGACCTGCGCAAGTTCAAGGCCGCTGGCGGCAAGCTGATCATGGCGCAGGGCTGGGCCGACCAGTCGATCGTGCCGTTGAACGCGGTCGACTATTACGAACTGGCGACGCGCACGATGGGCGGCCCGGAGGCGACCACGGGGTTCTTCCGCTTCTTCATGGTCCCGGGGATGAACCATTGCAGCGGCGGGGAGGGCGCTTACGGCATCGACTACCTGGCCGCGCTCGAAGCCTGGGTGGAGCGGCGCGAGGCGCCCGACCCGCTGATCGGCATCCATCCCAGGCCGGGGTCGCCGCTGGACTTTTTCCGCATCGACTTCAAGCTCGTGCGTCCCGACCAGGTCGCGTTCAGCCGGCCGCACTTCGCCTATCCCAGGCGGGCCGTCTACGCCGGTCGCGGCGATCCGAACCTGGCGTCAAGCTGGGTGGCGACGTCGCCGCCCGTCAGCCCTTGACCGCCATGCCGCGCTGCACCGCCGGCCGTGCGTGGACGACCTGGCCCCAGCGTTCGACGTTGGGGAACCGTGAGAGATCAACGCCAAAGGCCCGGGCGGTCGGCAGAAGTGGCGCCGCCAGGGCGTCGGCGAAGCTGAACGAGTCGCCCGCCAGGAAGGGCCTGGCCGCGAGGTTCGAATCCATGGCTGCGAAGCCGCGATCCAGCTCCTCGAAATGCCGGGCGATCACCTTGCCATGGCTGGCCTCGTCCAGCTGGCGGGCGAAGAATATCCCTGGAAACGCCGCGCCGAATCCGGAGGCCACGATGGCCGCCCATTCCCAGGCCCGCGCCCGCTTGGCGGGGGTGGCGGGCGATAGCCGGCCGGTCTTCTCCACGAGATAAAGGGCGATCGCCAGGCTCTCGGCCAGGGCGATCGGCGCGCCATCGGCGGTGTCGTCGTCGACGATCGCCGGGATCTTGCCCAGGGGGCTGGCGGCCAGGAACGCGGCCGGCCTGGCGGCGCCCGCCTGCAGGTCGATGGCCCGCGCCACATAGGCCAACCCGAGTTCTTCCAGCAGGATCGACGCCCGGTAGCCATTGCCGGTCGGGCCGGTGAAGAGAGTGATCATGGCGCGCTCCGCTTCGCGAGCCTGACTGTGGTGGTGGCGCGGCCGGGCGGCCAGTTCCGATCTCTCCGCCTCCTATGCGCCGCCGTAATACCCGCCGCTCGCCGCTATGAGTTGGCGGCGCCTGCGCGTGCGGAAAGGTCGATTCCGTCGATGTCGCGCCGCCCCTAGCGTAGGACGTGGATCGCGAAGGGACGTACGGCGGCGGGCATCTCGCCAGGCCCCGTCCAGGGAGGTTTGTGTCGATCCGGGCTGGTTCGCGGCCGATCCTCCCCTCCGGCCGAGGACGCGCCCTGGCGCCGGGAGGGCTGGGTCGGAGGGTTCCGGCTGGTCTTCCCGGCGCCGGTGACGTGGCCAGGCGGGACGATGTACGCGTACGGTCGCGAAGCCTCAGGATGGCGATCTTCGGCTTGGACCGCAGTTCAAACTTCGCGCCGACCAGTTTCCATCAACCGCAGAATGTTCTTGTGAAACGTCTGTATTGAACGCTCGAAATCATTCGAAAGCGGGCCGACCCGGAAGGCCGCGGATGACATTGCCCGCTGGATCGATTCCACGGCGCGGACGTCCTCGTCCACGATCTGATCCAGCCCGCCGCCTGAACCCGGCTGATCCGGCAGGCCACCGATCCGCGTTCTGATTTCAAGCGCCGTCTCGCCTGGCGAGATCGGGATGATGCGGATGGCGGACCAGAATGTGGCTCCGGCCGCGCCGGCGAGGTTGGGCATGACCCACCAGACGGTCGAACCGAAGCGCGTCTCGTCGAAACCCTCGATTATCGGCGTCCCGAATTGCTGTCGGTCCGGGGAAACTCCCGGTTCGAGGGGAGGTTCGTAGAACGCCCAATGCGGGCCCACCGGCCGCCAGGTCTGCTTCGGATGGTCAAGTCCCCTCACTGAGTCCGCGTGCAGGTACCAGAGGTGGTAGCCGTCGATATGGTTCTCGATGAACAGCTTCCAGTTGGCGCGGATTGTCATGCGCCGATGCTCGATCGGGATCAGCTCGCCCGGCCGCCACGGGTCCATGTGGTCGGCCATCGCACCGAGCCAGTTCAGCAGAGGCGGAGCGTCCGGCAGGGGATTGACGAAGACCATGCCGTTCCAGACTTGCAGGGAAGCGGCCTGCAGCCCGAGCTCGTCACGACATAACCCGGGAAACTGTTCGGGCTGCGGCAACGCCTTGAGGCTGCCTTCAAGACTGTACTGCCACCGATGGTAGAAGCAGCTGATCCCGCTCTCGAGGCGGCCAGTCCCCTCGAGCAGGCGCACCCCACGATGCCGGCACAGGTTGTAGAAGCATCGCAGGACGCCGTCGTGCCCGCGAACGATCACCAGCGGCTCTCGGCCCGCGTCCAGGGTGACGTAGGCCCCAAGCCCGGCCGCCTCGTCGTCCATGCAGGCAAACTGCCAGTTCCGCGCGAACAGAGTCGCCTGTTCCCGGTCAAACCAAGCCTGTGACGTGTAGGCCTCGGGCGGGAGCAGATATCTCGCCGCCTCTGGAGCCGGCGATCGATTGGCTTTCAAATCCGCTCTCCGGTCTTCGCGTCACCGCAAATCCGTGACCACGAACCAGATTTGCATTACAACTGTTGTGTTAATGTCAAGCGAGGCGCGGGTGTCTCTCTGCCAGCGCGGCGCTGCCTTCGGTTTGTCAAAACGACTGTTGCGGCGTTGGCGCTCGACCGGTATCGCCGCGCCAGGCTCGAGATAAGCGTCAACCCGAGGTTACCGTTTGGCTACCAAGGCTTCGGACATCAAACGCGCCGGCGATCCGGTTCGCCTGAAGCAGGACGCGAGGCGGTCTGACGTCGCACGCGCCGCCCTGGCGGTCATCGCCCAAGCGGGCCTCGACGGCATGTCCATGAGGGCCATCGCCGCGGAGATGGGATGTTCGACGGGTGTCCTGACGCACTATTTCAGAGACAAGGTGCAACTCGTGCGGTTCGTCCTGGACTGGTTGAACGACGACCTCATGGCCAAGTTCGGCGACGCGCCGGTTCCGCGGTCGGTCGATGAACTGGTCGACGATATTCTGGCAATTCTCCCTCACGATGCCGATCGGCGGGTGCTGTGGCGTGGTTTCCTGAACTTCACCGTCGCCGCGTTGAATGAATCGCAGCTCGCCGAAGACGAGGCCCGTCGAAGCCAGGTGATCGTGGGGTGGCTGCAGGGGACGCTTCAGGACATGCGCCGCGCGGGGGTGTTTCAGCGCCCGCTCGATGCCGAGCAGGAGGCAAGGTTTCTGCTCGCGCTGGTGGATGGTCTCGGCCTGCACGCGCTGCTGACGCCGGCCCAGTTCACGAAGGCCAAGGTGCGCGATCACCTCCGTCGCCATCTCAAGGCGCTCGCGGCCCCGGCTTGACCTTCCAACGGCCGCGGTTCGCGTCGCCGGCGTGGCGGATCGGGCCTTACCCACCGAGCAGGCGCATCGCCTCCGCCTCGGAGACCACCTCGGCGTACTTGGCCTGCAGATCGAAGAGGCTGGCCTCGTGGGGGCGGCTGTCGCGGTCGCCGCAGGCCTCGCGCACCACAAAGGGGATGAAGCCGTTCTGCAGGGCGTCCAGGGCGCTGGCGCGAACGCAGCCCGAGGTCGAGAACCCGCCGATCACGACGGTGTCCAAACCCAGCGCCCGCAGCGTGGCCGCCAGGCTCGTCCCGAAGAACGCCGAGGCGTACTGCTTGGTGACCACGATCTCGTCGGCGGTCGGCTCGATCCCTTCGCAGAAACTGCCCAGCGGCGAGCCGTCCAGATAGGCGCGCAACGCCGGGACCTTGCGGTAGAACATGCCGCCGTCCACGCCGCCGGCCTGGTAGAGGACGCGGGTGTAGATCACCGGGACGCCGCGGTCGCGACAGACGGTGATCAGGCGGATGTTGCTGGCGAGCGCCGCCTCCACCCCCGCGTAAAGGGGCGAGGTCGGGTCGGTGTAGGCCCGCACCACGTCGACCACCAGCAGCGCCGGCCGCTCGCCAAACGCCAGGCGGCCGCCGAAGCCGGCGTTCTCGTAGTCCTGCGTCAGGTCGCCCATGCGCCGGCTATTCCGCGGCGAGCGGCATGGCGGCCTGACGCCAGACCGGCGCGCGCGGCGCGGGAAGGCCGGTCTCGGCCTCGCACCGGGCGCGCAACTCCTCGATGTCGGGACCGCGGTTGAAGATCGGCAGGGGCCCGCGGTCGGCGCGGATCTGCGCCCGCAGTGCCTCGGTGGCGGCCATGTCGACGAGGCCCTTTTCGTCGGTGACCACGCCGTAGGCGCGGGCGCCCTCGACGCTGACCAGGCCGCGCCGGATCTCCAGGCCCACGAGGTCGGGTTCGCGGGCCAGCGGGTCGCCCCAGCCGCCACCGCCCCAGGTCACGAAGTGCAGCAGGTCGTCCTTGTCGACGCGGATGCTGTCGCACTTGGAGGGCAGGTAGGTCTGTTCGCCATTGGCCCGCACCAGCAGTTTCCATGAGCGCTTGCCCGGTTCGCCGCCGTTCACGCCCCACGGCGGTATGAACCAGCGGTCGTCATGGATGGCGATCGTGCCGGACTCGGTGAACCGGTAGGTCATGTGGATCCCGTTGCCGCCCCGATAGCGCCCGGCGCCGCCGCTGTCGGCCACGCTCTCATAGCGCTCGATGATCATCGGGAAGTAGCGTTCCAGGAACTCGTTGGGGACGTTGGTGAAGCCCGGCCACAGCGAGTGGCCGTCGGCGCCGTCGCCGAACGGCCGGCCGGGAATGCCGCCGAACCCGATCTGGAACAGCTGGAACCACTCGCCGGTCTTGTCGAAGCCCGAGAACATCAGGTGCGGGCTGGAGGAGAACCCCGCCGCACACAGGAACTCCGGCGTCTTCTGGCCCAGCAGCGCGCCCAGCACGTCGAAGATACGACCCAGGGCGTGGGTGCGGCATGAGAGCGCCGCCGGGAACTTCGGCTTCAGCAGGCTGCCCTCCGGGATGCGCACATCGACGAGATCGTAGAAGCCGTCGTTGAACATAACCTGCGGGTCAAAGACCATGACCATGTAGATGCCGAAGAACATCTTGAACATATTCTCGTTCAAGTAGAAATTTATCGAGGAGTCCGACTGCGGATCGGTGCCCTCGAAGTCCAGAATCACCTTCTCCCCTTCACGCCACATCGCGCACTTTATCTTGAACGGGCCCGCACCGCGCCCGTCGTCGCAGACATAGTCCTCGAAATAGACCGGCGCCTCGCCGATCGCGCTCTGGATCAGATGGCCCATCGCGCGGTGGTTGCGGTCCAGCAGGTCGTCCATGGCGGCGACCATGTTGTCGTCTCCGAACCGTTCGCACAGCTCCACGACCCGGCGGCTGGCCACCCGGCACGAGGCGACGATAGCGTGCAGGTCGGCCTTGAACCACTCCGGCATCCGCGACTGGTGGGCGGCGATCTTGATGATGTCCGACTGCAGTTCGCCCCTGCGGTAGAGCTTCACCGGCGGAATCCGGAACCCCTCCTCGAAGATCGAGCTGGCGTCGGTCGGCAGGCTGCCCGGGACCTTGCCGCCCACGTCGGTCATGTGCCCGAACATCGCCGACCAGGCGATCAGCCGGCCGCCCCGGTAGATCGGCATGATCGAGAGGACATCGTTGTTGTGGCTGATCGCGCCTTCCACGGAATAGGGGTCGTTGAGCAGGATGACGTCGCCGTCCTCGATCTGGCCGTCGAAGTTGCGCAGGAACCCGTCGATGAACGAGCCGAACTGGCCCACCACCATCTTGCCGGTGCGCTCGGCGATCAGCGGGAAGGCGTCGCCCTGTTCGCGGATGCCGGGCGACAGCGCGGTGCGGAACAGCGTGGCGTCCATCTCGACGCGGGCGTTGCGCAGCGCGTTCTCGATGATGTCCAGGGTGACGGGATCGACCGTGCGCGGTTCGAACGGGGCGGGGTTGGTCTCGAGGATGCGGGCGGGCATGGCGAAGGTCCTCAGACGGGATTGATCAGGATGGTCCCGAAGGCGTCGACGAGCGCGAGGCAGTCGGGCAGCACCAGGGTCGTGGAGTCCATTTCGGTGACGATCGCTGGCCCGGGGATCCGGTCGCCGGCGCGCAGCCGGGCCCGGTCGTAGATCACCGCCTTGCGGAACCCGCCGTCGACCCAGACCTCGTGGTCCCGCAGCTTGGCGGCGATGGGGTCGCCGTCGCCCGCCTCGATCTTGAGCGCGGGGATCTCCTGAACCTGGCCCATGGCGACGGCGCGCAGGTTCACGAACTCGTGCTCGGCGTCCATGTTGAAGGTGAACAGCCGCCGGTGCTCCTCGTCGAACGCCGCGGCCAGGCGGGTCAGGCCGTCGTCGGCGAACCCGTCCAGCGACACCGCCATCGGCACCTCGAAGGCCTGGCCGTGATAGCGGACGTCGATCTCGTAGGTCATGCTGATGTCCGCCTCGGCGACGCCGTCGGCGAGCAGCTCGCCCTGGATCTGCCGGGCCATGTCGCCGAAGGTCGCCAGCACCTCGGCGTCGGAGGCGGCGGACTTGCGCCGCGAGTAGGAGCGCGCGGTTTCGGTCCGCATCCGGGTGGTGGCGTCGCCCAGCGCGCAGAGCACTCCGGGAGAAACTGGCGAGACGGCCGGCCAGGAGCCCATCAGCTTGGCCACCGCGTTGACGTGCAGCGGCCCGGCCCCGCCGAAACCCATCAGGGCGAAATCCCGGGGGTCGTAGCCCTGCTGGACCGAGATCATCCGCAGGGCGCCGAACATGTTCTCGTTGACGATGTCGATGATGCCGCGCGCCGCCTCGTAGAGATCGACGCCCAGGGCGTCGGCCACCGTTTGAACGGCCGTCTTGGCCGCCGCCCGATCCAGCTTGAACGTTCCGCCCAGCAGGTTCTCCGGCAGATAGCCCAGCACCACGTTGGCGTCGGTCACCGTCGGCTGCACGCCGCCGTGGCCGTAGGCGGCGGGGCCGGGCATGGCGCCGGCCGATTCCGGCCCGACCCGCAGCGCCCGGGTCAGCTCCGGCACCTTGGCGATCGAGCCGCCGCCGGCCCCGACCGTCTTCACATCCAGCGATGAGGCGCGGACGGTCAGGTGGCCCACGTCGGTGGTGCGCACGCGACGCGGCTCGCCATTCTCGATCAGGGCGACATCGGTGGACGTGCCGCCCACGTCGAGGGTCAGGATGTTCTTCAAGCCCGCGTTCTTCGCCACCCACAGGGCGCCGGTGACGCCGCCGGCGGGACCCGACATCAGCAGCGACACCGGATGCTCTTCCGATTTCTCGGACGACATCAGCCCCCCGTCGGAGCGGAGCAGGGCGATCCGGCCCTGCATGCCCAGGTCTCGCAGACGGTTTCGCAGGTTGCGGACATAGCGGCCGACCACCGGCCGCACGGCGGCGTTGGCGACCGTTGTCAGGGTGCGCTCATACTCCTGCATCTCCGGCAGGACGACGTGCGACAGCGAGACCGGAACCTCGGGCAGGATCTCGGCGGCCAGTTCGGCCACCCGCCGCTCGTGGGCGCCGTTCAGGTAGGCGTTCATCAGCGAGACGGTGATGGCCTCCACCCCCAGCGCCTTCAGCGCCTGCAGCTGGCGCCGGATGTCGGCCTCATCGAGGGGACGGATCTCGCGACCCTGCGCGTCAAGACGACCCTTGATCTCGACGGTGTTCTCCAGCTTCGCCAGCGGCTCGGGCTTCGGCCACACGATCCAGGCCGCCAGGCCGCCCGGAACCAGCGAGCGGGCGATCTGCATCACCTGCCGGTAGCCCTCGGTGGTGACGAGCCCGACCGTGGCGCCCTTGCCCTCGAGAACCGCGTTGGTGGCCACCGTGGTCCCGTGCAGGAACACCTCGATCTCCGCGGCGTCGACGCCCGCCATCCCGCAAATGGCGTTCACGCCGTTCAGGACGCCCTCCGAGGAATCGTGGGGTGTCGAGGGCGTCTTGTTGCGCCAGAACTCGCCCGTCTCCGGGTTCAGCAGCAGCAGGTCGGTGAAGGTGCCGCCGACGTCGACGCCAAGCCGAAAAGCCATCTTGATCTCCTAGTGGCGCGGGCGGGCGCGAGAGGCCCGCTGGCGCGTCATCGAACAGCGAGCCCCAAGTCGGGACGCGATGGGAGTGCGGATGTGTCGGGGAGGTATGCGCCGCCCACAGACCTTGCTCTCCGGAAGCGAGCCCTCCGTCTCGCCCCCAGGCGAACATCGAACGCACCGAACACCAACTGACAAAGACACATAGATGCATGTGAAATACACATTTATGCATAATATTGACAACGCAGATGGCCGGAAGTCTAGTGCCGTCCGGCCGCGCTGGAGGTGTCATGAGGACGGTTGGACGCATCGCAGGCGCCTTGGCGTGCTTCACCGGGGTCGCGCCAGGCGCCTATGCGCAACCGTTCCCCGCGGCCACGAAGGCGATGGCGACGACGGCGGTAGAGCGCTGCCTGGCCCTGCAGGGCGAAGCCGCAGCGGCGAAATACGCCGTGCTGCGCGACGCCCCCACCGGCATCAATTCGGCCCGTGTCATCCCGGCGGGCGGGACGCACGGCGTCGCCGACGACGATCTTCCGGAGATCTGCCGCGTGGAGGGCACGATCGCCCCCACCATCGGCTTTCTCCTGCGCATGCCGACCCGGGCCTGGAACGGCAAGTTCATGATGGGCGGCTGCGGCGGTCCCTGCGGGAACTACCTGGAGGACCGGATCGACCAGGCCCTGGTGCGCAACTACGCCGTGGTCACCACGGACATGGGCCACAAGGGTTCGGGCTGGCTGTTCGCCTACAACAATCCGCAGGGTCAGACGGATTTCGCTTACCGCGCGACCCATCTGACGGCGGTGGTCGCCAAGGAGATCGTCGCCGACTATTACGGCCGCGCCGCCAGCTACAACTACTTCGTCGGCTGCTCGACCGGGGGGCGTCAGGCCCTGATCGAGGCTCAGCGGTTCCCCACCGACTTCAATGGCATCCTGTCCGGGGCGCCGGTCTACGACGAGATCGGGGACACGCCCTATTTCCTCGAATGGAACAACCTGGTGAACACCGGGCGCGACGGCCGCAGCATTCTCACCCGGGAGATGCTGCCGGACCTGCACAAGGCGGTCCTGAGCGCCTGCGACCAGATCGACGGCCTTAAGGACGGGCTGATTCAGAACCCGCTGACGTGCGCCTTCGATCCGAAGACGATCGTCTGCAAGCCGGGGGCCGCGACCGGCTTCTGCCTGACGCGCGAACAGGCCGACGTCGTCCAGAAATTCCACGACGGCGCGCGCAATTCCAAGGGCGAGAAGCTGTATTTCGGAATGCCCTGGGGCTCGGAAGAGCAATGGGCCCTGTTCATCGGCGCCGACGGCCGTCAGCACTGGCCGAACGGAACCTCGATCACCGGCTTCATGGGGTTCGAACGATCGCCCGGCGGGTCCTACCGTCTTACCGATTTCGACTATGACCGCGATCCGGCGCGCCTTGACATGCCGGGGGTGATCCAGAACCCGGTCAATCCGGACCTCTCCCGGTTCCGCTGGGCAGGCGGCAAGCTGATCCTGTTCCACGGCTGGAACGACAACAACATCCCGGCCCAGGCGTCGATCGAGTACTATCAGGCCGCCCAGCGGGCCAACGGCGGCGAGGCCGCGACCCGCCAGTTCTTCCGCTTCTTCATGCCCCCGGCGATCAACCATTGCCGCGGCGGCGAAGGCGGCGGCGAGATCGACTGGATCACCGCGCTCGAGGGCTGGGTCGAGAAGGGCCAGGCGCCCGACCAGGTCATCGCCTACCGGCCCGTGAAGCCCTATCCGACCACGCCGCGGGGTCTTGAGGACTACGGGCTGACCTATTCGAAGTTCGGCCGCCACCCCCTGGCGCGCGACTATTACGACACCGCGCGGCCGGTCTACGCCTACCCGGTGGTGGCGAAGTACCTGGGCAAGGGCGATCCTGCGGACGCGCGGTCCTGGGGTCCGGCCGGCCAATGACCTCCCAAGCTCCCGCATCGGGAACCGGCGCGATCGACATCGTCGTCAACCTGTTCACGCCGCACGAGGTCGCCAACCATCAGACCGGCTTCGACGCCAGCTTCACCACCCAGGTGCGGATGGCGGAGCATATGAAGACCGGCGTCTCGATCGACGACTATCTGAAGAAGATGGACCGCGCCGGCATCGAGCGGTCGCTACTGATCGCGGTGCGCGCCGGCGACCGCGACATGCGCGGTTCGTTCGAGATCCCCTACGAACAGGTCGCCCAATGGTGCCGCAAGCATCCGGACCGCTTCTCCGGCCTGGCCGGCGTCGATCCCTTCCGCGGCGTTGCGGGCCTGAAGGAACTGGACCACGCGGTGAGGGACCTGGGCTTCGTCGGGGCCCACCTCTATCCGCACTGGTTCAAGCTGGCCCCGGATGCGGCGCTCTACTACCCCTACTACGCCCGCTGCGTGGAACTGGGCGTGCCCATCATGATGCAGGTGGGCCAGAACCTGATCTACCAGAAGACCGTGCGCCTCCCCAGCGTGGCGCGGCCGATCCTGCTGGACCAGATCGCCATCGACTTCCCCGATCTGAAGCTGATCGGCATCCACGTCGGCGTGCCGTGGACCGACGAGATGATCGCCATGGCCTGGAAGCACGAGAACGTCTTCATCGGCATCGACGCCTACGCGCCCAAGCACTTGCCGGCGACCCTGGTGCGCTACATGGACTCCTACGGCGCCCACAAGGTGCTGTTCGGCACCGACTGGCCGGTCATCGACCCCGAGCGGGCGGTCCGCGAAATGCGCGACCACGGGCTGCGGCCCGCGTCCTACGACCTGGTCATGCGCGGCAACGCCGTGAAGGTGTTCGGCCTGTGAGCCCAGCGCCGCTCCCGGCCACGTTCCGCCATCTGACTCTCTCCAGTGGTCTGCGGGCGGCGGCCGCGCGAGCGCCCGGGAAGACGGCGCTGATCATGGGCGCCGAACGGCGGGCCTATTCGACGGTCGTGGCCAATGTGAACCGCATCGCCAACCTGGCGCGCGCGATCGGGCTGGGGCCCGGCGACAACGCCGCGATCGTCGCGCCCAACTGCATGGAATATCTGGAGATCGCCGCCGGGGTTTCGGACGTCGGCGCCGCGCTCGCGACCCCCAATCCCCGGCTGACCGCCCCGGAACTCGCCGACATCCTGAACGACGCCAAGGCCCGGGTGCTGTTCGTCCACCCGGACTGCGAGGACAGCATCGCCCGGGATCGTCTTGAGACCGTCGAGCGCATCGTCTGGCTGGGCGCGGAGTACGAGGCGCTGAAGGCCCAGGCGTCGGACCGGTTCGAGCCGCCGCCCGTCGAGGAGTGGGCCACGTTCTCGATCCCCTACACCTCGGGCACCACCGGCCGGCCCAAGGGCGTGATGCTCTCCCACCGGTCCCGGACCCTGGGCTTCCTGGCCTATGCCGCGGAATACGGCATCTACTCGCCGGAGGATCACTTCCTGGCCATCTCGCCGATGTGCCACGGCGCCGGGTTCGCCTATGCCTTCGCCGCGATCTTCCTGGGCGGTACGGCGCAGATCATGAGCCGCTTCGACCCCGAGGCCGTCCTGCGCGCGATCCACGGCGGCGAGGTCACCGGCCTGTTCACCGTGCCCACCCACTATCACGGCATCTTCGGCCTGGAACCGAAGCTGATCGAGCGCCTGCGCGGCAACCGCCTGCGCGGCATCGTGGCCAACGCGGCGCCGCTGTCGCAGTCCGCCAAGGCGCGGATCGTCGAGTACTTCGGCGACGGCCTGCTGCACGAGACCTACGGCTCGACCGAGGCCGGCGTGGTGACCAACCTGCGGCCGCCGGATCAGCTGCGGAAGGTCAAGTGCGTCGGACTGCCGTTCGTGGGCAACAGCGTGCGGCTGCTGGACGACGATGGCCGCGAGGTCGATCCCGGCGAGGTCGGCGAACTGTTCTCGAGCTCGCCCTACCTGTTCAACGGCTACTGGGGAAAAGCGGAGCAGACCCAGGAGACCCTGCGCGACGGCTTCGTCAGCGTGGGCGACATGGCGGTGCGCGACGAGGAGGGCTTCATCTACATCGTCGACCGCAAGAAGGACATGGTGATCACCGGCGGCATGAACGTCTATCCCCGCGAGATCGAGACGGTCCTGGACGGTCATCCGGCGGTCCGCGAATCGGCGGTGATCGGGGCCGAGGACCCCCGCTGGGGCGAGCAGCTCGTGGCCTATCTGATCTTCGCGGACGGGCAGACCGCCTCGGCCGAGGATCTACTGGCTTTCTGCCGCGACCGGCTGGCGCCCTACAAGCTGCCGAAGACCTTCACCTCCATCGCCGCCCTGCCGCGCAACGCCAACGGCAAGGTGCTGAAGACCGCCCTGCGCGACCTGCACGCGGAAAAGGCCCCCACGACATGACCTACAGCTCCCTGCGCTACGAGACGGCCGGCGGCATCGGCGTGGTCACCTTCGACACCCCCGAACGGCTGAACGCGATCACCGAGCAACGCCTGGACGAGTTGGAGTCGGTGCTGACGGACGCAGAGGGCGACGCGGCCCTTCGCGCCCTGATCCTGACCGGGGCGGGCGACCGCGCCTTCTGCGTGGGCCTGGACCTCGACCTGCTGGACCGCGCCTTCGCCGACCTCGACTTCTTCAACGCCACGGTCGCCCGGGTCGCCGGCATCATCGCCCGCCTCGAGGCGCTGCCGGTCCCGACCCTGGCGGCGATCAACGGCGTCACCCGCGCCGGCGGGTTCGAGTTCGCCCTGGGCTGCGACTTCGTCATCGTCGCCGACGAGGCCGACTTCGGCGACGCGCACACCGACTCCGGCGTGCTGCCCGCCGCGGTGACCACGCGCCTGAAACGCAAGGTCGGCGACCAGAAGGCCAAGGCGCTGATCTGGAGCGCCCGCTTCCTGCGCGGACAGGAAGCCGTGGACTATGGCCTGGCCATCCGGTCCGTGCCCCGCGCCCAGCTGCTCGAGGAGTCGCACGCCTTCCTGCGCACCCTCATCGACAAGCCGCGCGCCGTTCTGGCGGCCAGCAAGTCCGTGCTGCAGCAGGCGGCCGACCTCACCCTGGCCGACGCGGTCGCGCTCGAACTGAGCACCTTTGCCCGGTACATGCGATCCGAGCCCTATGGTCGGGAGGGCTACACCGCCTTCCGTGAAAAGCGGCCGCCCAGCTGGAAGGTCGTGACATGAGCCACGCCGCGCAGGAAGCCGCCTGCCCGGGCGTCCTGACCGCCTCCGTCGCCGACGGATGGCCGCGTCCGAGCACCGCCTGGTACACCGTGGGCGTCCTGCTGCTGGCTTACACCTTCGGCTATGTCGACCGTTCGATCCTGACCATCCTGGTCGAGCCGATCCAGGCCGACCTACACATCAACGACACCCAGCTGGGCCTGCTGCACGGCTTCGCCTTCGTGATCTTCTACGTCACCCTGGGCGTCCCGCTGGGCTATCTGGCGGACCGGTCGAACCGCAAGTGGCTGATCGCCGGCAGTATCGCGCTGTGGAGCCTGATGACCGCGGTCTGCGGCGTGACCCGCACCTTCGGCCAGCTGTTCGTCGCGCGCATCGGCGTGGGGATCGGGGAAGCTGGCCTCTCCCCCGCCGGCTATTCCCTGATCGCCGACTGTTTCCCGCCCCAGCGGCGCAGCCTGGCCATGGGCGTCTACACCATCGGCATCTACCTTGGATCCGGTCTCGCGATCCTGGGCGGGGGCGCGGTGGTGGGCCTGATCGGCGCGCGGCCGTCGGTGGTCGTGCCGGTGCTGGGCGAGGTGCGATCCTGGCAGCTGGTGTTCTTCCTGGTCGGGTTGCCCGGACTGCTGGTCGCCGCGCTGGCGACGACGATGCGCGAGCCGCTGCGCCGGCTGAAGGCCGCCGAGGCGACCTCCGCCGTCTTGGCCGAGAAGACCTCCGCGGGCTTCGCCGAGAATTGGGCCAGCGCCTGGACGCACATCGGGCGTCACCGCGTGGCCTATGGTCTGATCACGGCGGGTTTCTCGTTCCTGGGCGTGCCGTTCAACGTGGCCCTGCTGTGGGCGCGGCCCTACCTGTCGCGGCATTTCGGCGTGAGCCCCTCCGAAGGCGCCTATATCGTCGGGGTGACGATGCTGGTCTTCGCCACGGCCGGGATCGTTTCGGGCAGTCTGTTCTGTGACCGGATACAGGCCGGGGGGCGCATCGACGCGACCATCCGGACCGGACGGCTCGCCGCCCTGCTGGTGCTGGTCCCGGTGATCGCCTTCCCGCTGATGCCGACCCTGCCGCTGGCGGTGGCCGCCCTGGCGGTCGTGCTGTTCTTCGGCGCCTTCGCCTATGGCGCGGCGCCGGCGTCGCTGCAGCTGATCACCCCCAACCGGATGCGGGCGACGGTCTCGGCGCTCTACCTGGTGCTGGTGAACCTGGTCGGCCTCACCGCCGGACCGCTGATCACCGGGGCCCTGACCGACTATGTGTTCCACGACAAGGCCGCGGTCGGCGTCTCGGCCGCCATTGTCGGCGCGGGCAGCGCGGTCATCGCGGCCCTGGCCTTCGCCCTGCTGCTCCGGCCCTTCCGCACCGCCGCGGAGGCCGAAGCCCAGGCCGCGGCGAACGCCTGATCCCCAGGACCTCCCATGCAGATCACCGCCGCCATACTCGACCGGATCGGCGATCCGGGCCCCTACGCCGAAACCCGACCGCTCCGCCTGGCCCAGGTCGACCTGGGCGAGCCGCAGCACGGCGAACTGCTGGTCCGGATCGACGCGGCCGGCATCTGCCATTCGGATCTGTCCGTGGTGAACGGCGACCGGCCGCGGCCGATGCCGATGGCGCTGGGCCACGAGGCCGCGGCGACGGTGATGCGGGCCGGCGATCCGAAGAGCCGCTTCGAGGCCGGCGACCGCGTGGTCCTGGCCTTCCTGCCGGCTTGCGGCCACTGCGCGTCGTGCGGTTCGGGGCACGGCTTCCTTTGCGCTCCGGCCGCCCAGGCCAACGGCGCGGGCCGCATGCTGCGCGGCGGCCACCGGCTGCGCGAGGGCAGCGGCGAGGTCTTCCACCATCTGGGCGTGTCGGCCTTCGCCACCCATGCCGTCATCGACGAGCGCTCGGCCGTGAAGGTCCCTGGGGACATCGCCCCCGAGATCGCGGCGCTGTTCGGCTGCGCGGTCCTGACCGGCGTCGGCGCCGTGCTCAACACCGCCATGGTCCGGCCCGGCGAGAGCGTCGCGATCTATGGCTTGGGCGGGGTTGGCCTGTCTTCGCTGCTGGGGGCGATGGTGGCTGGCGCGGAGCCCATCGTCGCCATCGACCCGTTTCCCTGGAAGCGTCAGCTCGCCCTTGAGCTCGGCGCCACGGTGGCGGTCGACCCGTCCGAAGCGGCGGCCGCCATCGCCGCGGTCCCCGGCGGCGGCGTCGATGTAGCCATCGAGACGGCCGGCAAGGCCGAGGTGCTGGTCCAGGCCTACCGGGCCACCAAGCGCGGCGGCCGCACCGTGACCGTCGGCCTCCCCAATCCGGCCGAGATGCTGAGCATTCCCGCCGTGTCCCTGGTCGGCGACGGCAAAACGCTGGCGGGCAGCTACATGGGCTCCTCGATCCCGTCGCGCGACGTGCCGCGCTATATCGCGCTGTGGCGGGCCGGCCGCTTGCCGGTCGACCGGCTGCTGACCTCGGTGAGCCCGCTGTCGGAGATCAACCGGCTGATGGACGAGCTGGCCAGTGGCGGGGCCATCCGCCAGATCGTGACGCCCTGACCCGCGCCGGCCGCCGACAGCTCAGGCCGAGCGCTTCGGACGCTCCTGACTTGCAAAACCATGGGCCTGCAGGATCGGCGTGACCGCGACGACGATCTGGGCCTCGTTGCGCCGGATCCGCTCGGTCGGGCCGGAGATGGCCAGCACCATGTTGCGCCGCCCGTCGCGCGTCGGCAGCACCCAGGAAATCGCGCCCACGCCCTCGATGTACATGTCGTAGCCTGCGAACCAGCCGCGGCGGCGGATGCCCTCCACCAGCTCCAGGGTCGCCCCCGGGTCCAGGGCGGCCTCCTTGCCCTTCGAGGCCTTGTTCTGGCGGGCCGCCAGCCGCAGGATTTCGTCGTTTGGCCGCATGGTCAGCGCGGCCAGGCCGATGCTGGAGCGGAAGAGGGGCGCCAGGGTGCCAGCGGACAGGTTCACCGTGATGTGCTGCGGCCCCTGTTCGATGTGGACGAACTGCATGTGCAGGTCGTTTTGGCAGCTGATCGAGACCGACTCGCCGGTCGCGCGGATCAACTCCCCGACCATGGCGATCAGGCTGCCGTCGCCGCTGTGGACCGCACTCTCCACCCACTGGCTCATCAGCGGCAGGCGCATGGTCGGGAAATAGGTGCGGTCGATCCGGTCGAACGACAGATAACCCAGCGCCACCATGCTCTTCAGCAGGGCCAGCGCGCTGGAGGCGGGATAGTCCAGGCTGCGGCCGACCCGGATCGAGGTGAGCGGCTCGCGCAGCTTTTCGAACAGCTCCAGCACCTGAAAGACCCGAGCGACGGACTTGATCGTGGCGTTGGCTTCCTCGGACATGAACCCTCTTGCGGTCTTCGACGAACGGCCGCGGGTAGAATTTGGCGAAGCGGACATCGTCGCAACGGTGCGGACCTTCGTGTGCTATCCCCGTTCGAGACGTTCAAAGCCCGCATCAAAGCAAGTTTCAACAGGCCGGCGCGCGAAAACTGTTAGCGGCGCCAGAGACACACTTTCCATCATTCTGGCGCATCGTCATGAAATCCCGGCGCGACGGATTTGCGCCCCAATGTCGCCGATTTCGACCGATGAATCATAAACTATTGATATATTAAAACAAATGTAGATTTACGGCACGCCAGTGCGGTCAGATTTCGGCTGGCCGACTACCCATGATGCACATACATGCATCATAAAGTCATATTCTCGCATATTGACTGCCGAACCCCGGTCCCTGAACCTGCGGCTACGCAAGACGGGATAAGGGGAATTCCAGTGCTGAAGAAGATTTCGCGTCGACACACCAGGGCTCTACTCTGCACGGCGACCATGCTCTCGGGTATTGGCTGGGCCAGTGGCGCCGCGGCGGCGGCGGCGGACGCCGCCAACTCCGGCACGTTGGAAGAAGTCGTGGTCACGGCCCGCAAGCAGGAAGAGAAGCTGCAGGACGTTCCGCTTACGGTTTCAGCGCTCACCGCCAAGTCTATCGAAAAGCTCGAGATCAAGTCGATCTTCGATCTCGCGACCGTGACGCCGGGCGTCTACTTCGGCACCTCGGGCGGCCGCAACGGCGGCAACAAGCTGCAGATCCGCAACTTCTCCACCGGCACCGCCGGCCCCTCCAAGGCGTCGGTGTTCATCGACGGCCAGTACAGCCCCGGTGACTACGCCAGTATTCCACTGGCCAACCTGGAGCGGATCGAAGTCCTCAAGGGACCTCAGAGCGCCTACTTCGGACGCGCCACCTTCGTCGGCGCGGTGAACTTCATCACCCGCGATCCGGGCAACGAGCTCACCGGCAAGATCGATCTGGTCCAGGCCACCGAGGGCGAGCACGACTATACCGGCTTCATCTCTGCGCCGATCATCAAGGACGTGCTGTTTGAGCAGATCACGTTCCGGGAATATTCCTTTACCGGTCCGAACAAGTGGCACACGACCGATGGCTATCACCTGGGAGATCAGTCGACGAAGTCGATTTCCTCAAAGACGGTGTGGACGCCGACCAGCGACATCAAGATCAAGGTCTACTACGCGCACGTCGAAGACAGCGATCACATTCCGCCGGTCCTCTATGCCGATCCCAATTCGCGGGTCTCAATGCCCCGCGCCCTGGTCTCCGGCCAGCCGCAGACCTTCGGTTACTATTTCAACGGCCCGGTCCACTATAACTTCTCGGCGCCGAGCTGGGGCCTTCCGACGACGGCGCTCACCAATCCGGGGATCCGCCACGAGCAGGACCGGTTCTCGGTGGCCTATGAGTGGCATGTCCTGAACCACACGGTCAGCGGCTATGTCGGCAAGACCCATGAGGCCTTCCACGAGCAACTGGACGGCAATTTCTACCTATCGGGGACCAGCCCGGTGGTCGTTCCGAATGGGTTGGGCGTTCCGACCAGCAACAACTTCGCATCGAGCTTCTTCAACTACGCCCTGGGGGAGAAGGACACCCAGGCGGAGTTCCGTGTGACCTCGCCCCAGGATCAGCGGATCCGCTACACGCTGGGGTACAACTATTCCAAGGTCGACGGACACGCCTTCCTGTCCACGCTGGGCGGGGTCCCGATCTTCTTCTCGAGCGGCTATGGCGGATCGTTCCTGAATCCGGCCACGGACAATTCGGTCTTCGGCGGGATCTATTTCGATGTGAACGACCACATCACGATCAGTGGTGAAGCGCGCTATCAACACGAGAAGATCGAGACCAGAAGCTATTCGACGGCGCTCGCGACGTTGGGCACCCGCCTCACCAGGTTCAATGCCACCTACAATTCGTTCCTGCCGCGCTTCAACATCCAGTATAAAGTCAATCCAAACCTTCAGTTCTACGCGCTCTATTCTGTCGGCAACAATCCTGGGGGCTTCCAGCCGATCACGCCGGCGCAGGCCGCCGCGAACAACATTCCGTATTCATACGACGAGGAGAAGCTGAAGGATTATGAGGCGGGCGTGAAGTCGACCTGGCTCGACGGGCGGCTGACGGTCAACGCCGCCGTCTTCCACATGGACTTCAAGAACGAGCAGCTTGCCCAGACGACGCCGGTGGCGGGCACGCCGACCGGGTTCGCGTCGATCTTCCTGCCGGGCGTCCATTCCAAGGTCGATGGCTTCGAGGCGGAGGCCAATGCCGCGGTGACCGACGACCTCCAGCTGCGCGCCACGGTGGGTTACGGCAAGGCGAAGTATATTGCCTTCTGCTCGGCGCCCTACGCGGCCCTGACCGGGGTCCAGACCGGGCTGAACTGCCGCTCGGTGCATGGCAAGCAGCAGGAAGGCACGCCGGCGCTGCAGACCTCGTTCTCCGGCGACTACACCCACCACGTGACCTCGGACCTGACGCTCTACGTTCGCGGCGACTGGGAGTATCAAAGCAAGGTCTACAACGAGGAATGGGACCAGTCCTGGGTGCCCGCCCACAGCACGATCAATGCCCGGGTCGGTGTGCAGTACGAGAACTGGACGCTTGAGGGTTTCGTCCGCAACGCCACCAACAACGACGACACGACGCGCTCGACGCGGGTCACCGACGGGCGGCTGGCGGCCTCGGCGGCTTCCTATCCGACCCTGGGCGGCTTTTCGCAGAACATCGCCGGTCAGCAGACGGTGGCGGGAACGGCCAAGAAGCCTCGCCAATACGGGGTTCGGTTGGCGCTGCAGTTCTGACAGTCGATGCGCTATCGAAGGTCCGTCGGGCGCTCCCTTGCGGGGGCGCCCGTCAGCCTTGAGGAGAGCCTGCGCCCCGTGCTGCAGCCCAGATATCCCGCCGCACGGCCCGTTGAACGGGGCTATCTGCGCCTGCCCCATGGGGACCTCCACTATCGCGCCGCCGGCCAGGGCCCGCTGGTGCTGGCGCTGCATGAATCGCCTCGATCATCCCTGTCCTTGCTGCCGGTGATCGACGCGCTGGCCGGCCGCTACCGGGTCGTTGCGCCGGACACGCCGGGCTACGGACTGTCGGACCCGCTGCTCGGCGACGCTCCCGCGATGGACGCGTTCCTGGACGCCATCGCCGCGACCCTGGACGCCCTGGGCGCCCGGACGGCCGCGTTCTACGGCGCCCACACCGGCGCGGCCCTGGCCACGGCGTTCGCGCGGCGCGAGCCTGGCCGGGTCAGCGCCCTGGTCCTCGACGGGCTTTCGGCCTTTACCGACGATGAGGTGGAGGACTTCCGCACCCGCTACCTCGCGCCCTACCTCCCCGACTGGGACGGTCGGCACGTCATGGGGCTCTGGTCCCGGGTCAAGGACCACTCCACTTGGTTTCCCTGGTACGAGCGCACGCCGGCCCGGCGGCTGCGCCGCGCGCCATCGGACCTGGAGCCGCTGCAGCGCAGCGCCCTGGGCTTCGTTCAGTCCGGCCCGCACTACGCCAAGGCCTATATCCGCGCCGCCGCCTTCCAGCCCAACGCCGTGCTGCGCGACCTGAAGCCGCCCGTGACGGTGATGGCCCGCCCGACGGATCTCATCGCCGACCATCTCGACCGGCTGGAACCAGGCCCGGGCTGGGACATCGTCTGGCTGGACGAGTCGGCGGCGGCCTGGTCCGGAGCGATCCGCCACGGCGTTGCCAAGGGGCGCGCGCCCGACGCCGCGGCGCCCGGACCTCCGCCGGGGGCCCAGACGCGACCCGGGGCGCGGTTCGTTCCGGTCGGCGAGGGGTGGCTGCACATGCGGATGACGGGACGCGCCACGGGTCCTGTCCGGGTCGTCCTGCCGGGCCTGCCCGGTGACGTGGAGGCCCTGGCCGCCGCCCAGGCCGCGGCGCACCCCGAAGACCTGGTGGTGGTCATCAGCCCGCCCGGATGCGGCGCGTCGGACCCGCTCGCTGACGCTGGGACAGGGCTGGACGGCGTCGTGGCTGTCCTTGAGGCGGCGCTGGCGCATCTGGCGCTCGAACCGTCGAGCCTGGCGGGCGAGGGCGCCAGCGCCGTCGTTGCCAGGGTGTGGGCGCACGCGCGCGGTGGGCCGCCGGTCGAATACCTGGAGCCCCTGGCCTGGATGGCGCCGGGGGCAATCTTGCCGACGGCGCCCCTGCTGCGCGCCGAAGCGCCGCGCTGGGACGGCGCGCACCTGACCTCGGCCTGGTTTCAGCTGCGCGACCTGCAACTCTATGACGTGCCGCCCGGCGCCGGCGCCCCCGTGCGTGTACGCGGGTCGGACAGCCCGGACGTGGCCCGCCTGGACCGCCTGTTCCGAGCCTATGTCCAGGGCCCCGACTGCGCGGACCTGCTGGGGCGGGTGATCGACCACCTGCGGGTCCGTCCCGGCGACGGCGTGCCGGAGGGCTAGGACCATGACCGGACGGACCCTCTACGAGAAGCTGTGGGCCGCCCACGAGGTGGAAGCCTACGACGAGGGCGTCAGCCTGCTCTACATCGACCGCTCCCTGATCCATGAGGTGTCCAGTCCGCAGGCCTTCGAGGGCCTGCGCGCCGCCGGCCGCCGCGTCCGCCGTCCGGAGACGCACCTCGCGGTCGCCGACCATGCGGTGCCGACCCGCGACCGGGACCGCCCGATCGCCGATCCGCTGGCGCGCGAGCAGGTGGCGCTGCTGGCCGTCAACGCCGAGGCCTTCGGCATAGCCCACCTGCCGCTGACCGATCCCCGCCAGGGCATCGTCCACGTCATCGGCCCAGAGCTGGGCTTCACCCTGCCGGGCATGACCCTGGTCTGCGGCGACAGCCATACCTCCACGCACGGGGCGTTCGGCGCGCTGGCCTTTGGGATCGGCGCCAGCGAGTGCGAGTGCGTCCTGGCTGCGCAGAGCCTGCGTCAGGCCCGCGCCCGGACCTTGCGGGTCAACGTCTGCGGCCGTCTGGGCCTGGGCGTGACGGCCAAGGACCTGACCCTCAGCGTGGTCGCCGCGCTCGGCGTCACGGGCGGCGTCGGCTACGCCATCGAATATGCCGGCGAGGCCGTGCGGTCCCTCTCCATGGAAGGCCGCATGACGCTTTGCAACATGAGCATCGAAGCGGGCGCGAGGGTCGGCCTGATCGCGCCGGACGAGACCACCTTCGCCTACATCGCCGGCCGGCCCATGGCGCCGGCGGGCGAGGCCTGGGGCGCGGCCCTGGCTCACTGGCGGACCCTGACCAGCGATCAGGACGCGGTGTTCGACCGCATGGTCGAGATCGACGCCGCCGCCATCGCCCCGCGCGTCACCTGGGGGACCAGTCCCGACCAGTCGGCGCCTGTGACCGGCACGGCTCCGGACCCTGCGACCGCCGCCAGCGAGGCCGAAGCGCGCAAGATCGCCCGCGCGCTGGACTATATGGGGCTGCGGCCGGGTCAGCCGCTGATCGGGCTGGCGATCGACAACGCCTTCATCGGGTCGTGCACCAACGGGCGGATCGAGGACCTCAGGGCCGCGGCCGAGGTGGCGCGCCGCGGGCGCGTCGCCGCCGGTGTCACCGCCATCGTGGTGCCTGGCTCCGGCGCGGTGAAGCGGCAGGCGGAGGCCGAGGGGCTGGACCGGATCTTCTTCGACGCCGGCTTCGAATGGCGCGAGCCGGGCTGCTCGCTATGCGTCGCCATGAACAACGACCGGCTCGAGCCCGGCAAGCGCTGCGCCTCCACATCCAACCGCAACTTCGAGGGGCGCCAGGGCATCGGGGCGCGGACGCATCTGATGAGTCCGGCCATGGCGGCGGCGGCGGCCCTGGCCGGCCGGATCGTGGATGTCCGTGGAACGGCGGCCTGACCATGGAGCGGTTCGAAACCCTCACGGGCCTCGCCGCGCCGATGCCGGCCGCCAACGTGGACACGGACAGCATCTTCCCGGCCCGCTTCCTGCTGATCACCGGGAAGCGGGGCCTGGGCCGCTACGTTTTCTACGAGTGGCGCGCGGGGCCAGGCGGCGCCCCCGACCCGGACTTCGTGCTGAACCAGCCGCGTTACCGGACGGCCGAGATCCTCGTGGCGGGGGACAATTTCGGCTGCGGCTCCAGTCGCGAACAGGCCTGCTGGGCGCTCCGCGACGCGGGCTTCCGGGTGGTGGTGTCGACCAGCTTCGGCGAGATCTTCCACGCCAACTGTTTCAAGAACGGAATCCTGCCGGTGATCGTCAGCCCGGCGGATCTGGCGCGGCTGCTGGCCGACGCCGAGGCCGGTGCGCCGCTCACCGTGGACCTGGCCGCGGGCCAGGTGCTGCGGCAGGCCGGACCGGTCATCGCCTTCGAGACCGCGCCGTGGCGTCGCGAGGCCCTGCTCAACGGCTGGGGCGAGATCGACATCATCCTGAACCGCAGCGGCCCGGCGCTCGACGCCTACGAGGCCAGCCGCCGCGCCGCCACGCCCTGGCTGTATTGAGGAGACCGACATGGCCAACCCCATCGTCCGGGAGAAGCTGGATCGCGGAGAGTTCTTCGTCGCACCCGGCCTGCAGGACATGATCTCCACGGTGGTCGCCAACCAGGTGGGCTTCGACGTGGTCTATGGCACCGGCTACTGGCTGACGGCCTCCAGCCTGGGGCTGCCGGACGCCGGTATCGCCACCTACACCCAGATGCTCGACCGCATGTCGACGCTTGTGAAGACCAGCAACGCCGCGGTGATCGCCGACGCCGACACCGGCTACGGTGGCCTGCTCAACGTCCACCATACCGTGCGGGGTTATGAAGCCGCCGGCGTCACCGTCATCCAGCTGGAGGACCAGGAATTTCCCAAGAAGTGCGGCCACACGCCCTTCAAGCGGCTGATCCCGCTGGAGGACATGGTCGAGAAGATCAAGGTCGCCGTCGCCGCCCGGCAGGACAGCCGCCACTTCCTGATCGCCGCGCGCACGGACGCGCGGCAGAGCGAGGGGCTGGACGGCGCGCTGCGGCGCTCGGAGGCCTACGCCAGGGCCGGCGCCGACATCCTGTTCCCCGAGGCGCTCACCTCGGAAACGGAAATGCGCCAGGCCTGTGCGGCGTTCGACACGCCGCTGATGGCCAACATGGCCGATGGCGGGCTGACCCCTGTCCTGCCGGCCAAGGTGCTGGAGGAGATCGGCTATGCCTTCGCCATCTACCCGTCGATGACCAGCCTGGTGGCCGCCGCGGCCATGCGCGACGGCCTGCGGGCGCTGAAGACCACCGGCAGCTACGCCGACCTGCCGATCTTCGACTTCAAGGAATTCTGCGGCCTGATCGGCTTCGAAGAGGTCTGGGACTTCGAACGGCGGTGGGCGAAATAGAGCCCGCCCCGAGGCCGATGCCGCCGCCCAAAGCGGCCGAGGCGGGACATGTCGTCAGCGCCTGCGCCCACAATCTGCGCCGCCCCGGGCCGGCCCGCCAAAATACGCGGCGTCGCGCCGCAAAAGCGTGATCGCCTCGCGCGGAGGGCGGGACTTGCGGCCCGACTTGGGTTCACTGGGTCGCTGGCGAAGTCGATCTGGCGCGGAAGGTCATGGCGATGGCTGGGGTCCTGAGGTTTCTCCGTGAGCTGTTGCAGGTTGTCGGGCCCCGGCGTTTTCCCGGCCAGGCGATCGCCGCGCTGGCGGCGCATCGGCATCGCAGGGCCGGCAAGTCGAATTGAGGTCGTGGACGTCGGCCCCGCGGCCACGCCGGCGGATGCGGCCCGCTACTACGTGGGCTTCGACCGGCTGATGGCGCACTGGCGCGGGGTGCTTCCCGCGGACCGCTTCCTGGAGGTCGCCTACGAGGATGTGGTCGCCGACCAGGCGGCGCAGACCGCCCGCCTGCTGAGCTTCTGCGGCCTGGCCTGGGAAGACCGCTGCCTGGCCTTCCACGAGAACACGGCCCCGGTGGCGACCGCCAGCTCGGTCCAGGTGCGCCAGCTGCTCTACAGCACTTCCTTGGGTCGCTGGCGGCGCTATGGCGCGGGCCTCGCGCCGATGCGCCAGGTGCTGGAAGCGGCGGGCCTGGTCGCCGCGGAGGACGTATAGCGTCGACCTGGCGCCGAGCGGCAGCTCCAAGGCGGAGCCGGCGCACCGCGGGGCCGGGCGCGGTCAGGCGGCGAGCGCCAGCGCGTCGCGGGCCTGGGCGACGATCTCGAGGGAACGGATGCGTTGGCCCTGGTCGAAGATCTGGGCGGTGACGATGATCTCGTCGGGCCGGTGGCGGGCGACGAAGTCCGCGAGGCCCGCGCGCACCGTCTCCGGCCCGCCGACCACCGCCTTTGACAGCGGTGAGCCCGGCCCGGTGATGGCCGCCAGTTGGCCATCGGAATCTTCGCGGGGCGGCGGCAGCGGACCGGGCCGTCCGGCGTGGAGGTTGATGAAGGCCTGCTGCAGCGAGCTGAACAGCAGCCGGGCCTCGGCGTCGGTCTCGCCCGCCACGACATTCAGGCCCAGCATCAGGTGTGGCCGGGCGCGATAGTCCGACGGGGTGAACTGCTCGCGATAGATCGCGGCCGCCTGGTCCAGCATCTGCGGCGCGAAGTGCGAGGCGAAGGCGAACGGCAGTCCCAGGGCCGCGGCGAGCTGCGCGCCATACAGGCTGGACCCTAGGATCCACACCGGCACGTTCGAACCCGCCCCTGGGACGGCGCGGACGGACTGGCCGGGCTGGGCGTCCCTGAGGAAGGCCATCAGCTCCAGGACGTCGTGCGGAAACTGGTCGACGCCGCCCGCCAGGTTGCGGCGGAGCGCGCGCGCCGTGACCTGGTCCGTGCCGGGCGCGCGGCCGACGCCCAGGTCGATGCGGCCGGGGTAGAGCGCCTCCAGCGTCCCGAACTGTTCGGCGATGATCAGCGGGGCGTGGTTGGGCAGCATGACGCCGCCTGAGCCCAGACGGATGGTCGAGGTGCCGTCGCCGACGAAGGCCAAGGCGACCGCGGTGGCGGCGCTGGCGATGCCGGTCATGTTGTGGTGCTCGGCCAGCCAGTAGCGCCCGTAGCCCAGCCGTTCGGCGGCGCGGGCAAGGTCACGGCTGGCGCGCAGCGACTGGCCCGGGCTGCCGCCCTGGACGATGGGGGAGAGGTCGAGCACGGAGAGCGGGATCATCGGGCCTATGTAGGGGCTCGCGGCCCCGCGCCTAGGCTGCGTCTCACGCGGGGGGCGGATCGAACGTCAGCTTCTGGATTTTCGGGGCCGGTCCGGGCGCGAGGATCAGCTCGCCGGTCAGCTGGCCGCGCTCGCAGGCCAGGACGAACCGGCCCGCCAGGGCATGGCGCGGCGTCACGCTCAGCAGCGCGCCATCCCCCAGCCGCAGCTTCAGCGCCGCGAGTTGCGCGTCGTAGTCGGCGGGCAAGACGTCCAGCAGGAGATTGGGCGCCAGATGGGGTTCGGCTGCGGCGATCCGGCCCAGCCTGTAGGCCGTGGCCACCGCCTGCGAGACCGTCGCCAGGCGCGGGTCCAGCGCGACCGGGCGCGGCGTCCAGAGGCCGGCGTCCAGCAGCGCGTCGGCTGCCGCGATGTTGGCCTGGCTGACCTTCGGATAGGTGCGGTTTGCGAAGGCGAACAGGCCCAGCCCTGCGTCCGGCGCCAGGAGCACGTGCGAGCCGTAGCCGGGCAGGCCGCCGGCGTGATGCAGATAGCGGCCGAGCCGGGCGTCGCTGGAACTGACTAGGCCATAGCCATAGGCGCTGGCCACCGGCACGGCCGCCCCCCCGACCTGCCGGGCCTCGCCGAGACCCGGCATCGCGTGGGCCAACGCCAGTTCGCGGATGCTGGCGCGCCGGGCCGGGCCGGTCTCGGGACCGTCGCGCGGCGGCCAGGCGTCGAGCAGGAAGGCTACGTAGCGCGCGTAGTCGAGGGCGTTGGTAGTCAGGCCGCCCATGGCCCCGAACTCGCCGTCCGGCTCGGCCGGCTCCGGCCACAGCGGCGGCGCCCGCCGATAGCCGGTGGCGCGCGCGGCCTGCGGTATCCGGTCGACGTCGAAGGTGGTCGAGGCCATGCCCAGAGGGCCGAGCAGCATCTCCCCGATCCAGTCCTGATAGGGCCTGCCCGTGACATTTCCGATCACCCGGCCCAGCAGTGCATAGCCGAGGTTGCTGTATTCGAAGGCGGTTTCCGGGGCCTGGGCGAACAGCCCACCTGTGGCGAGCAGCGCGGTGAAATCGGCCGGGGCGAGGCCCAGCAGCCGGTCGCCCCACGGGTCGTCGGTGACCAGGCCGGCCACATGGCTGAGCAGGTCGCGAACGCTCACCGCGCGGCTGTCGCGGGTTGGCAGCGGCAGCGCCGCCAGCTCCGGCACATAGTCGCCCGCCGGCGCCTCGAGACGGACCGCGCCGGCGTCGCGCAGCATCAGCACCGCCAGCGCGGTCACGTTCTTGGTCATGGAGGCGATGCGGAAGCCCGTCTCCGCGGTGACCGGCGTTTCGCGCTCGACATCCGCAAAGCCCACCGTCGTGAGGTGGACCAGTCGGCCATCGTGGACGACGCCGGCGACCAGGCCGGGAATCCGCTGGTCCTGGGCGAACTGTTCGTAGACCGGCTGGACGATCGAGAAGGCGGACGGCTCCGGGGATGTCATCGTGGCTCCGTGAGGGCGCGGGCGTCGGCTCTAGCATGGCCGGGGCGCACGATCCCGAGACGCCATCCCGATTTCAAGACCCCAGCGGCTTGCCGCGCGGGCGCGGACCATGGAAGAAGCGGCGTCAACGGCAATGCCTCGCTTCGCGGGGCGCCAGCAGGGAAGGAACAGCAGGATGTTTTCGCACATCATGATCGGAACCAACGACCTGGACCGGGCCAAGTCGTTCTACGACGTCTTGCTCGGCACGCTTGGCGTCTCGCCGGCGATGGTCGACGGGCACCGGATTTTCTACCGCACCCCGACCGGCGTCTTCTCGGTGTCGAAGCCGATCAACGGCGAGCCGGCCAGCGCGCCGAACGGCGGCACCATCGGCTTCGCCGCCAGCTCCTCCGAGCAGGCCGACGCGTGGCACGCGGCCGGCGTCGCCAACGGCGGAACCAGCTGCGAGGATCCTCCGGGCGTGCGCGAAGGCGGGATGGGCAAGATGTACCTCGCCTATCTGCGCGATCCCGACGGCAACAAGCTCTGCGCCCTGCACCGCATGGGCTGACGCAAGCGGCTGGCGGTCAGGCTTCGGCCTGGCCGTCAGCGTGCGCCTATCGCGCCGGCGCCGCCGAGCCTTCGAAGCTGTCGGCCAGGGCGCGCGCCCAGTTGTCGCGGTAGAACCCTTCCTGGCAGCTGCCGTCCAGCAGCACGCCGGGCTTGAGGAAGGTGTGCAGCTCCGAGAATTGCCGCACCTCGGTGAGGCTCACCCGCCGGACCATGTGCTCGGGCGTCAGCTGGTCCGGATGTTCGAGGCCGGCCGCGGCCAGCATGTCGGCCAGGGCCTTCAGGGTCAGGCGGTGGAAGTTGGCCACCCGCTCGGCCTTATCGGGGACCACCAGGGCCCGCTGCCGGCCCCGGTCCTGGGTGGCCACGCCGGTCGGGCAGCGGTTGGTGTTGCAGCTCAGCGACTGCACGCAACCTAGGGCGAACATGAAGCCCCGCGCCGCATTGGCCCAGTCGGCGCCGATGGCCAGCACGCTGGTCAGGTCGAAAGCGCTGACGATCCGGCCGGCCGCCCCCAGCTTGAGGGTGTCGCGCAGCCCCGCGCCGACCAGGGTATTGTGCACGAACAGCAGGCCCTCGCGCATGGGCGCGCCGATGTGGTCGCTGAACTCGGTGGGCGCGGCGCCGGTGCCGCCTTCGCCGCCGTCGACGACGATGAAGTCCGGCCGCACGCCAGTCTCCAGCATCGCCTTGACGATGCCCATGAACTCCCACGGGTGGCCCAGGCACAGCTTGAACCCCACCGGCTTGCCGCCGGAGAGCTCCCGCAACTGGGTGATGAACGCCATCATCTCGAGCGGCGTGGAGAAGGCGGTGTGGCGCGCCGGCGAGACGCAGTCGCGGCCCATGGGCACGCCGCGGGTCTGGGAGATCTCCGCCGAGACCTTGGGGGCCGGCAGGACGCCGCCGTGGCCCGGCTTGGCGCCCTGGCTGAGCTTGATCTCGATCATCCTGACCTGATCAGTCTGGGCCTGGACGGCGAACTTGTCCGGGTCGAAGTGGCCCTCCTCGTTGCGGCAGCCGAAGTAGCCGCTGCCCAGTTCCCAGACGATGTCGCCGCCGCCTTCGCGATGGTAGGGGCTGATGCTGCCCTCGCCGGTGTCGTGATAGAAGCCGCCCTTGGCCGCGCCGCGGTTCAGCGCCCGGATGGCGTTGGCGCTGAGCGCCCCGAAGCTCATGGCCGAGATGTTGAACACCGAGGCGGAGTAGGGTCGGGCGCACTGCGGTCCGCCGATGGCGATCCGGAAGCTGGCCGGGTCGGCCGCCGGGACCGGCCGGGTCGAATGGCCGATGAACTCATAGCCGTTGCGATAGACGTCCAGCAGGGTGCCGAACGGCCGCTCGCCGGCCTCGCCCTTGGCGCGCATGTAGACCAGCGACCGCTGGCTGCGGGAGAAGGGCGCCGCGTCCTCGTCGGCCTCGAACAGATACTGGCGCAGCTCCGGGCGGATCGTCTCGGCCAGCCAGCGAACGTGGCCGATCACCGGATAGTTGCGCTGGATGGAATGGGTCGGCTGGACCAGGTCCAGCACCCCCAGCAGGCTCAGGGCCCCGCCCACGCCCGCCAGCCACCAGGCCCAGGGCCCGTGGGTCCAGAACGCCAGGCCGATCGTGGTGACGATCAGGCAAACGCCGAAGGCGGTCAGGCGGCTGGGACGCAGGCGCATGGGCGTGGTCTCCGCAGGCGCGGAGCGCCCCTGGGCGCCAATGATGGCGCGGGGCGTTCGACTCGTCCATGAACCTGAGACCAGGCGGAGCGCTGCGACATGACCGACCGATCCGAAGGCGCGATGGACTTCGCCTATCTTGAGGACTTCGCGGCCGGCGACATGGGCGTGATCGCCGAGGTCCTGGCCATGTTCCGCGAGCAGGCCGACGGCTGGCTTGCGACGCTGGACGACCCCGGCG
>NZ_JANXWD010000132.1 GCF_025351295.1 Phenylobacterium sp. | reverse complement strand
TGTCGACCAGATAGGTGGGATCGAGGGTGATCGTCCCGTCCATCACGTACATGGCGTCGCCGCTTGCCGGCCTTAGGAACGTCGGGTTCGGCGTATCCAGAACGATGGTCAGGGCGTCTGCCCTCGAGGCGGAACCCGCCAGGACCGCAACCGTCAGTGCGATCAGCCAATTTGTTCGCATCAATCCGCCTCCCTTTGGCGCGCGGTGGTGCGCCCATCTCTGCCAAATCTGATCATTTATTTCAATAAATCAACTCGTTATGAGGTCAGATAGACGTTTAGCGTTGCGATTTGATGCGATCTGTTGCGACGAGTTGTGAGCTGCTGCGAGACGCGGCGGATCGGCGATTGATCGGCTGAATCAAGATTGACCCCACGCGCCGCCCGCCGCGCCATGGGGGCATGACCGGCTTCACTGAACTCATCGGCGCCCTTCGTATCCAGGCCGAGATCTGCGGCCAGATGGGGTCGCCGTTCAACGAAGGGCTGCTGGACCGGATCGCGCGCGACCTGCAGGCGGGCGGGCCCAGCTGTCGGCTGTTCGAACGCTGGGAGACGACCGCGCTTCGCCAGCTGGCCGACGACGGGGTGATGATCCGGGTGGCCAACACCTTCAACCACCTGGCCATGGGCGGCGAGGCTCCGGCGCTGTCGGCGGCCTGGCCCCGGCCCGGCGAGCCGCTGGACATCGACGGCGCGTGGGCGGCGGCGCGGGCCGCGATCGGGCCGCACTTCGAGATGCTGTCCACCTTCCTGGATCACGAGCCGCAGACCAACGAGGTGCGGCGCGCCGGCGGGCTGCTGGGCGGGTTCCTGACGGTGGCGGCGGAGACCGGCCTGCCGCTGCGCTGCTTCGAGATCGGCGCCAGCGCTGGGCTGAACCTCTACTGGGACCGGTTCCGCTATCAGATGGGGCCGGTGGCGTGGGGCGACCCAGACGCCTCGGTGCGGGTGGACGCCGACTGGGAGGGCGACCCGCCGCCGCGGGTCCCGGTGGAGGTGATCGAGCGGGCCGGCTGCGACCGGCGGCCGACCGACCTCACCGACCCGGTGCAGCGCCGCCGCCTGCTGGCCTGCGTCTGGCCCGACATGCTCGACCGCCTGGCCCGCAGCCGGCGCGCCATCGACCTGGCCCTGGCCGAGGGCGTGGCCGTCGAGGCGGCCGATGCTCTTGACTGGACACGCGCGCGGGTGCGGCCGCGGGCGGGCGCTGCGACCGTGCTGTTTCACTCGGTGTTCTGGCAATATCTGCCGAAGGCGACGCAGGAGGGGCTGGCCGCCGCCATCGCCGAGATCGGGGCTAGCGCCACGGCCGACGCGCCCTTCGCCTGGCTCCGCTTCGAGCCGCCGCCGACCAACCTGCGGATCATCGAGGTCTGGCTGACGAGCTGGCCGGGCGGCGTCGAGCGGCGGCTGGCGCTGGCCCATCCGCATGGCGCGTCGACGATCTGGCTGGCGTGAGAGACGATCGACGCAGTCGCCCTCCGGCCCCTGGCGGGCTAAAACAGGCCCATGCCGAACCTGATCGCCGATCCGACCGCCGACGCCCACCGCGCACGCGACGCTGACGATTCCTCTATCCGCCGATCGAGACCCGCGAGAGCGGCCATCTGGCGGTCGAGGCCCCGCACGCGATCTACTGGGAGGAGAGCGGCGCGCCGGATGGCTTGCCTGTCGTGTTCCTGCACGACGGGCCCGGCAGCGGGACCTCGCCCCGGCGCCGGCGGTTCTTCGATTCGGCGCTCTGGCGGATCGTGCTGCACGACCAGCGCGGGGCCGGGCAATCGACGCCGTTCGCAGAGCTGTCTGGCAACACCACCCGGGCCCTGGTCGCCGACATCGAGCGACTGCGCGAGGCGCGCGGCATCGACAGGTGGGTGGTATTCGGCGGCTCCTGGGGCTCGACCCTGGCGCTGGCCTACGCGCAGGCGCATCCGGACCGCTGCCTGGGCGTCGTCGTGCGCGGCATCTTCCTGGGCGAGGATTCCGAGGTCGACTGGTTCATGCACGGCCTCAGGACCCTGGCGCCCGAGGCCTGGCGTGCGTTCTCGGAGTTCCTGCCGGAGGCCGAGCGCGGCGACCTGCTGGGCGCCTACATGCGGCGCCTGAACGACCCGGACCCGGCGGTGAACGGGCCGGCGGCGGTGGCCTGGGGTCTCTATGAATCCAGCTCCTCCAGCCTCTATCCGAACCCCGACCTGGTCGCGGAGATGACCGGCGACGACAAGGCGTTGGCGATATCGCGCATCGAAGCCGCCTATTTCGTGGGCCGCCTGTTCCTGGAGCCCGGCCAGCTGCTGGCGGGCGTGACGGCGATCCGCCACCTGCCGGCGACGATCGTGCAGGGGCGCTACGACCTGCTATGACCGCTGGAGGTCGCCGACCGGCTGCACCGCGCCTGGCCGGAGGCGGAGTATGTGGTGGTCCCCGACGCCGGGCATTCGGCCTTCGAACCCTCGATCGCCCGGGAACTGGTCGCGGCTACCGATCGGATGGCGGCGAAGCCGCGAAGCTGAGCCACCGCCCAATTGGTAAACAACTTCTTCACCATATCGGCCCAGGGACTCTAGTCTGAATCCTTACGGAACTCTGGGTTGGGCCATGGGACTGCCGGTCGACACCATCATCAGGGGCGACTGCCTCGAGGAGCTGAAAAAGCTCCCCGATCGTTCGGTCGACCTGGTCTTCGCCGATCCGCCCTATAACCTGCAGCTGGGCGGCGAGCTGCTGCGCCCCGACAACTCCAAGGTCGACGCGGTCGACGACGACTGGGACCGGTTCGACAGCTTCGAGACCTATGACGTCTTCACCAAGGCCTGGCTGACGGAATGCCGCCGGGTGCTGAAGGACGACGGGGCGCTGTGGGTGATCGGCAGCTACCACAACATCTTCCGGGTCGGGGCGACGCTGCAGGACCTGGGGTTCTGGATCCTCAACGACATCGTCTGGCGCAAGTCCAACCCGATGCCGAACTTCAAGGGCACCCGCTTCACCAACGCCCACGAGACCCTGATCTGGGCGACCAAGAGCCGGGGCGGACGGCGCTACACCTTCAACTACGACGCCATGAAGATGGCCAATGACGAGCTGCAGATGCGCTCCGACTGGACGCTGCCGTTGTGCACGGGCGAGGAGCGGCTGAAGGACGAGGCGGGGGTCAAGGCGCACCCGACCCAGAAACCGGAAGCCCTGCTGCACCGGGTGATCATGGCCTCGACCCGGCCCGGCGACATCATCCTGGACCCGTTCTTCGGCACCGGCACCACGGGCGCCGTGGCGCGCCGGCTGGGGCGGAAGTTCATCGGCATCGAGCGCGAGGAGGCCTACGCCCAGCTCGCCGAACAGCGGATCGCCCGGGTGCTGCCCGCCACGGCAGCTGATATCGCGGTCACCGGCTCGAAGAAGTCCGAGCCGCGCATTCCCTTCGGCCAGATCGTCGAGGCGGGCCTGCTGCGGGCCGGCGACGAACTCTACTGCTCGCAGGGCCGCCACGCCGCGCGCGTGCGGCCCGACGGCAGCCTGGTGGCCGGCGAGCTCTCCGGCTCGATCCACAAGGTGGGCGCCATGGTGCAGTCGGCGCCGGCCTGCAACGGCTGGACCTACTGGCACTTCAAGACCGACAAGGGCCTTGCCCCCATCGACGTCCTGCGTGCCAAGGTCCGGGCGCAGATGCCCCATTGATCCACGTCATCCCGCGGCTTGTCCGTGGGACGCATGTCCAACGCCGCGCTCGCGGAACGATGGGTCCCGCGGACAAGCCGCGGGATGACGAGATCAGTTGGAATGGTTCGGAGCAGGACTCGACGGTCGGCGACTTCCCCGCCACGGTGCCCGCAAAAGCGGTATGGGGGCTGCGCATGGACGGGCGGACGGGATGAACCCGCGCATCTACGTCCTGACCCTGTGCACCTTTGCGTTCGGCTCGGCGGCGTTCATCTTTGCCGGCCTGCTGGAGAAGATGGCCGCGGATCTGGGCGTCTCGACGGCGGTCGCGGCACAGCTGCAGACCGCCTATGTCCTGACCTCGGCCCTGCTGGGGCCGGTGGCGGCGTGGATGCTGGGCCGGCTGGACCGCAAGTTCGTGGTGATCGCCGGCCTGGTCCTGAGCATCGCGCTGCACCTGGCGTGCAGCCTGGCGCCCAACTTCCAGACCCTGCTGGTGTTCCGCGCCTTTGCGGGCCTGGCGGGAGCCATGTCCGGCCCTGCGGCCAGCGTCGCGGCCGCCTCACTGGTCCCGATCGAGCGCCGCGGCTCGGCGCTGGCGATGGTCTCGGGCGGCATGACCCTGGCCTTTGTGGTCGGCATCCCGATCGGCAGCATCGTCGGCTCGATCTTCAACTGGCGCGCCACCTTCCTGGTCGCGGCCTCGCTCTCGGCGATCGCCCTGGTCGGCGTGGCCGTGTTCCTGCCCCGCGTGCCGGCGCCGCCCAAGCGTGAGCGGGGACGGCTGGAGATCGGCGGCATCTGGCCGCTGTACCTGACCAGCTTCCTGACCTTCGCCGCCAACATGACCCTGAACCTCTACATCGCCCCGATCGTGCGGGTGGGGACGGGCGTGACCGGGGCGGGCGTCGCCTTCTTCCAGGCGATGATCGGGATCGGGGCGGCGGCCGGTCTCTGGATTGGCGGTCGCGCCGCCGACCGCGGGGCCGGCAAGGCCTGGGTGCTGCAGGGGATCATGATCCAGGCCGCGGCCATGAGCCTGCACCTGGCCGCCACCCACCACCTGCTGCCGGCCGGCGCGCCCAGCGAAGGGCTCGTCGCCCTGGCCATCTTCCTGGCGGCGACGGCGCTGTTCTCGATCTCGCCGGTGACCCAGTCGCGGCTGATCCAGATGACCAATGGCGCGCCGGTGGCGCTGGCGCTCAACGGCTCGGTGTTCTCCATGGGCCAGGCCCTGGGCGCGACCCTGGGCGGCGTGGCGCTGGCCAGCTACGGCGTCCCGGCGATCCCGGCCGCGGCGCTGATGATGTCGGCGGTGGGCTTGTCGACCCTGATCTTCGTCTTCCCGCGCGCGCCTGTGATCTCGCCGGTCCTCAGCAGCGCGCGCTGAGGTCGGGTCGTCAGAGCAGTTTCGTGAGGCCAGCGCGTGCGGCCTTCAGGAACACGCTGGGCAGGCCGTCGAGGTCGCGGCGGGGGCTCCAGATCACGCCCGTCGCATCGCCTTCCGCGCGGAGCAGCCGCAGAGTCAGGGTGAAGTGGGTGAAGCCGTGCTCCACCTCGCCGACGGTTCGCCAGGCGGCGCTGGAGGGCGCGTCGCGGACGGCTTCGGCGTCGCTCCAGCGCTCGGCGCGCCAGTCCGAGGTGGGGAGCGCCAGCATGCCGCCCAGCAGGCCGCGGGGCGGGCGGCGGACCAGAGCCACCTCGTCGCCGCGGGTCAGGACATAGGCGACGCCATAGCGGTGCGGGCGCTCGGCCTTGGCGGTCCGGCGGGGATAGGTCTCCGGCGCGCCGGTCGTCAGGCCCGCGCAGTGCGCCGCGATCGGGCAGCGGTCGCACAGCGGCGCCTTGGGCCGGCAGACCGTGGCGCCCAGGTCCATCAGCGCCTGGGCCCAGTCCCCCGGACGGTGGTCGCGGACCAGGCCGGCGGCCAGCCGCTTCAGCTCCGGCTTGGCGTCGGGCAACGGCGCCTCGACGGCGAACAGCCGCGCCATCACCCGCTCCACATTGCCGTCCACCACATTGGTCGGCAGGTCGAAGGCGATCGCGCCAACCGCCGCCGCCGTATAGGCCCCGAGGCCGGGCAGGCCGCGCAGGGCCTCCTCGGTGTCCGGGAAGACGCCGCCGTAGTCCACGGCCACCGCGCGGGCGCAGGCCAGCAGGTTGCGGGCGCGGGCGTAGTAGCCGAGGCCCGCCCACGCGGCCATCACCTCGCCGTCGTCCTCGTCCGCCAGGTCGGTGACGGTGGGCCAGCGCGCGGTGAACTTCAGGAAGTAGGGCGTGGCGTGCGGCACCGTGGTCTGCTGCAGCATCACCTCCGACAGCCAGACCCGGTAGGGATCGGCCCGCACGCCGGCGGAATGATCGCGCGGGCCCAGCCGCCAGGGCAGGGACCGCGCGTTGGCGTCGTACCAGGCGAGCAACCGGGCGCGGAGGGTTTCGGGAGCCACACGCCCCGCCTACCACCGCGGGCGGCCGCGCGGTAGGGTGGGAGATGGTCCGCCAGCTTCCCAGCGCCGAGGACGCCGTCCGCATCCTGCGGACCAAGCGCACGCGGCCGCTGCCCCGGCCGCCACCGCCGGCGGGGCGGGCGCTGCGCGGCTACCTGAAGACCATGGACGCCCGTTTCAGCCAGGGCGCCGATGCGCTGGCGGTCCGCTGGCGCGAGATCGTCGGGCCGGAGATCGCCCGGCGCACCGAGCCGGTGAAGCTGGTGCGCAGCCGCAGCCGCGGGGCCTCGTCGCTGGAGATCCGCGTGGCGGGGCCGGCCGCGGCGATCATCCAGCACCAGGCCCATGAGATCCTGGCGCGGGTTAACCTGTTCCTGGGCGCCGAGGCGGTGCAGAAGCTGCGCATCGTCCAGGGCCCGCTGCGCCGGGTCGAACAGCCCCCGCCGAAGCGCCGCTCGGCCCCGCTGGACGCCGCCCTGGAAGCCCGCCTGGCCGCCGATCTCGCCGGGACCCCGGAGGGCAAGCTGAAGGACGCCCTGATGGCGCTCGGCCGTGGCGTCCTGCGCCGGCAGGTGTAGTTGACACATATCCGCCGCCGTCTCATCGGCTGCTGCGCCGGAGGCGTTCACGAAGGGTTTGCGCGCGCCTGAGGGAATCGCGCTTTAATTCCCCGTTCAGACTTGGATCACGCCTCGATGCCGACCCCCAGCTGCCGTGTCCCGATGGTCGCCGCCGCCCTTCTGGCCCTCGGCGCCGCGTCCCTGGCCGGACCCGTCTCGGCCGCCCCGACCGCTGTCGCCGCCGCCCGCGCGGCCTGGCCGTCGGCGCCTGGCGACATGAACCTGGGCAACCCCCGGGCGCCGGTGCATATCGTCGAATATCTGTCGCTGACCTGCCCGCACTGCGCGCACTTCAACGAGGAGGTCTATCCGGCGTTCAAGGCCAAATATATCGACACCGGCCGCGTCTATTACACGATCCGCGAGTTGCTGACCTCGCCGGCTCAGGTGGCGGCGGCCGGGTTCCTGCTGGCCCGCTGCGGCGACGGCTCGAAATATTTCACGATCGTCGACCAGGTGTTCAAGAGCCAGCCGCGCTGGCAGTCGGGACAGATTAAGCCGGTCTTCGTGGAGATCGCCAAGGCCAACGGCATCACCGAAGCCCAGTTCGAGGCCTGCGTCGCCGACGACAAGACCAACGCCGCCCTGGAAGGCCGCCTGCGCTACGCCACCGAGACCGACCACGTGACGGGCACTCCGACCTTCTTCATCAACGGGGTGCGGATGGACAACGCTCAGGTGCCCGCCCTGACCGAACTGGACGCGGCGATCGTCAGCGCGGCGCAGACCCGCCCGGCCGCCAAGCCCCCGGCCGCCAAACCCGCCGCCGTTAAGCCCAAGGGAGGCCACTGACCTCCGTGCACTTCCAGCGCCTCAGGCTCGCGGGCTTCAAGTCCTTCGTCGAACCGACCGAGTTCCGGATCGAGCCCGGGCTCACCGGGATCGTCGGGCCGAACGGCTGCGGCAAGTCGAACCTGCTGGAAGCCCTGCGCTGGGTGATGGGGGCCAACTCCGCCAAGGCGATGCGGGCCGGCGGCATGGACGACGTGATCTTCGCCGGCGCCGCCAACCGGCCGGGCCGCAACCACGCGGAAGTCTCGCTGACTATTGACAACGCCGACCGCCGCGCGCCGGCGGCGTTCAACGATCACCCGGTGATCGAGGTGATCCGCCGGATCGACAAGGGCGAGGGCTCTACCTACCGGATCAACGGCCGCGAAGTGCGGGCCCGCGACGTCCAGCTGCTGTTCGCCGACGCCTCGACCGGAGCCAGCTCGCCGGCCCTGGTGCGGCAAGGCCAGATCTCGGAGTTGATCGCCGCCAAGCCGCAGAACCGGCGGATGATCCTGGAGGAGGCGGCCGGCGTCTCCGGCCTGCATTCGCGGCGCCACGAGGCGGAGCTGCGGCTGCGGGCGGCGGAGGCAAACCTCAACCGCCTGCAGGACGTGGCCCAGGAGCTGGAGGCCAACCTGGGCCGGCTGAAGCGCGAAGCGCGCACCGCGGAGCGCTACAAGAAGCTTTCGGCCGAAATCCGGGCGCTGCAGGGCGCGGTGCTCTACGCCAGATGGGCCGAGGCCAGGGCGGCGGCGGAACGGCTGGTCGGCGAGACCCAGACCGCGATCCGCGCCGTCGAGGAGACCGCGCGCTCGGCGGCGGCGGCCACCACCCGGGCCGCCGGAGCGGACGCTGCGCTGAGGCCCCTGCGCGAAGCCGAGACCATCGCCGCGGCCATCCTGCACAAGCTGGCCATCGACAAGGACCGCCTGGACCGCGAGGCCGAGGCGCACGCCGCCGAGCTGGCCCGGCTGTCGGCCGACCTGCAGCGGATCGACGCCGATCGCGCCCGCGAGGCGCACATCACCGACGACGCCGGGGCGGCGCTGCAGAAGCTGGCCGACGACCTGGCGGCGCTGGCGGCCCAGATCGCCGCGGCCCCGGAGCGCGGGCCCGAGCTGGAAGCCGCGGCCCGCGCCGCCGACGCCGCCCGCGCCGCGGCCGACGCCGAGGTCGAGCGCCTGGCCTCGGAACTGGCCGCCCTGGAGGCCCAGCGCCGCGCCGCCGAGGCCCGGGTCGAGGAGGCCCGCACGCGCCTGTCGCGCACCCGCCGCGCCCTGGACCAGGCCAAGCATGAGCGGGAGGCCATCGGTCCGGCGCTCAATCCGCAGGCCGCCACCGCCAGGGTCGAACTGGCCGCCGCCGACGCCGCGCTCGCCGCTGCCCGCGCCGCGCTCGAGGCGGCCGAGGACGAGCGCTCCCAATCCACTGAGGCCGAGACCGCCGCCCGCGAGGCCGGCCGCAAGGTGGACGAACAGCTGGGCCGGCTGACCGCCGAGGCCCGCGCCCTGGCTGGCCTGGTCGCCCAGGCCAGGCGCGGCGGCTTCGCCCCGGCCCTCGACGCGGTCTCCCCGAAGCGCGGCTATGAGAAGGCGCTGGCCGCGGCGCTGGGCGATGACCTCGACGCCGCCCTCGACCCTGCCGCGCCATCCTTCTGGGGCGGGCGCGAGCCGCAGGCGCCGGCGTGGCCGCCGGGCGCGACGCCGCTGGGGCCACTGGTTAGGGCGCCGGCGGTGCTGGCCGCGCGGCTGGCATACGTCGCCCTGGTCGACCGGGCAGACGGCGACCGGCTGGCCAAGGGCCTGACGCCGGGGGGCCGGCTGGTGTCCAGGGAGGGCGACCTCTGGCGCTGGGACGGCTTCGTCGCCCGCGCCGATGCGCCGAAGCCCGCCGCGGTGCGGCTGGAGCAGAAGACCCGACTGGCCGAGGTCGAGGCTGAGATCGAGGGGCTGGCGCCCCGGGCCAAGGCGTCTCGCGACGTGGTTGAGGCCGCCGCGGCGCGCCTGCGCCAGGCCGAGGAGACGCTGCGCACGGCGCGCCGTGAGCCGCCGGCCCTGGAGCAGAAGGCCGCCCAGGCCCGCGCCGCCCTGGAACGCTTCGACCGCGAGGCCGCGCTGAAGGCCGCCCGCGCCGCGTCGCTCGACGACCTGATCGGCCGCTTCGATGTGGAGTTCGCCGAGCACGAGGGCCAATTGGCCGCGGTGGTCGCACAGGCCGGCGCCGACCAGGCCAGCGGCGACCTTTCGCTGCGCCTGCTGACCGCCCGCGCCGCCGCCGGACCGGCCCGCGAGGCCGCCGCCCAGGCCCGCGCGGCGCACGAGATGGAGATCCGCGAGCGCGCCGGCCGCGTCCGGCGGCTGGAGGCCCTGACCGGCGAGCACGCCGACTGGACCCGCCGCAGCGCCGCGGCCGCCCGACGCGTGGACCAGCTGTCCGACGCCCGCGCCGAGGCCCACGCCGCGCTCACCGCCGCCAAGGTCGCGCCGACCACGCTGGAGAGCCGCAAGGTCGCCCTGCTGGACGACCTGACCGCCGCCGAGGCTCGCCGCGCGAAGACCTCCGACGCCCTGGCCGCCGCCGAGCACGAGCGCGCCGAGGCCGACCGCGGCCTGCGCGCCGTGGAGGCGACCGCCTCCGAGGCCCGCGAGCTGCGCGCCAGCCTCTCGGCCCATTCCGAGGCCGCGGTCCAGCGCCTGGGCGAGGTCGCCGCCAGCATCCGCGAGGCCGCGCGGATGGAGCCGGAGGACCTGGCCAGGAAGCTGACCGAGGAGGCCGTCGCCATCCCCGCCGATGGCGCGGGCGCCGAGGCCCATCTGTTCAACCTGGAGCGCCAGCGCGCGGCGATCGGCCCGGTGAACCTGCGCGCCGAGGACGAAGCCGGCGAACTGGCCGCCCGGGTCGAGACCATGAACCTGGAGCGCGCCGACCTGACGGGCGCCATCGCGCGGCTGCGCCAGGGGATCGACGCGCTGAACGGCGAGGGCCGCGAGCGGCTGATCGCCGCCTTCCAGGTGATCAACGAACACTTCAAGACCCTGTTCGAGACCCTGTTCCAGGGTGGCCAGGCCGAGCTGCGGCTGGTCGAATCAGACGATCCGCTGGAGGCCGGCCTGGAGATCTATGCCTGCCCGCCCGGCAAGCGGATGGCGACCATGAGCCTGATGAGCGGCGGCGAGCAGGCGCTGACCGCCGCGGCCCTGATCTTCGCGGTGTTCCTGGCCCAGCCCTCGCCGATCTGCGTGCTGGACGAGGTCGACGCGCCGCTGGACGACGCCAACGTCGACCGGTTCTGCAACCTGCTGGACGAGATGTGCCGCCGCACCGAGACCCGCTTCATCGTCATCACCCACAACCCGGTGACCATGGCCCGCACCGACCGCCTGTTCGGCGTGACCATGGCCGAGCGGGGCGTCTCGCAGCTGGTGTCGGTGGACCTGCGGCAGGCCGAGGCGATGGCCGCGCAGTAGAGGTTCGGCGGACGCAATGTCGCGACCGTGATAAAACCTTCTTGATTCAAGGTGTTATACAACGCCCGCCCAACCTTGACGCACTGCGGTAGCGTCTATAGGTTCCGCGCGACCTGAAGCCCCCGCCGCGGCGGCTACGTCGCGGCCCGTTAGGCCCCCGACGATGCCGCAGCCGGACGAATCGCACGACGAGGCGCGCAAGCGGCTCACTGGGCGATTGGATGCGTTCGAGGCCGACCGTGCGCCCAAGACCAGCGCCGTGGCCCAGACCTTCTCGGGGGACGGGTTCCGCTTCCTCGGTGAAGTGGTTGGTGGGGTGCTGGGTGGCGCCGGCTTAGGCTGGCTCGCCGATCGCTTTGCGCACACGGAGCCTTTGGGCTTGATCGGCGGACTGCTGATCGGCACGGGGGGCTCGATCTATTACGCCGTGCGGAGCGCCGCGCGGCTGACGAAGACTGCAATGGACCAGGCGGGACCCCTCCCGCCGGTTCCCGACGACGACGAGAACGATTGAGGCCGAACCACATGGCGCAACAGCCCGCCATCGACCCGATGCACCAGTTCCTGATCCACAAGATCGTGGAGATTCCGCCGGTGAATCTCGGCGGCTTCATGCTGGACCTGTCGATCACCAATTCGATCCTGACGCTGATCATCGGCGCCGGGGTTGTGATGGCGTTCCTGGCGCTGACCGCGCGCGGCCAGATCGTGCCCAACCGCGCCCAGGCGGCAGCGGAGGCGCTCTACGGCATCATCGACACCACCCTGGTGACCCCGATAATCGGCCCCGGCGGACGGCCGTACATCCCGTTCATCTTCACCCTGTTCATGCTGATCCTGACGCTCAACCTGATGAGCGTGGTGCTGGCGTTGGGCAATATCGGCGGGCTGGAGTGGACCTTCACGGTGACCGCTCAGCTGGCGGTGACCGCGACGCTGGCGGTGATCACCTTCTTCAGTGTCTTCATCCTGGGCTTCATCAAGCACGGGCCGAAGTTCCTCGGAATCTTCTGGGTCCCGGGCATGGGCGTCATCGGCGGTATCCTGATGGTGTTCATCGAGATGATCTCCTACTTCGTGCGCCCGGTGACCCTGGCGATGCGTCTGTTCGGCAACATGCTGGGCGGCCACGTGGTGATGAGCCTGTTTGGCTCCTTCGTGGTCGGCCTGGGCATCTTCGCTCTATCCGGCGGCCTGGCCACCCTGGGCTGGCTGGGCTCGGGCCTGTCGCTGACCATGATCGTGGCGCTGACCGGCCTGGAGTTGGTGGTGGCGATCCTGCAGGCCTTCGTATTCGCCGCGCTCACCACCGTCTACCTCAACGAGGTCGTGAACTTCGGTCACGGCCACTAACCCAACGCAAATAAGCTCTCTAGAAGGACTATCGAAATGGACGTTCTCTCCGCGAAGATGATCGGCTCGGGCCTTGCCGCCATCGGCATGGCCGGCGCCGGGGTCGGCCTGGGCGTGCTGTTCGGCAACTATCTGCAAGCCGCCATCCGCAACCCCTCCGCCGCCGCCAGCCAGCAGACCATGCTGTTCCTCGGCATGGCGCTGACCGAGACCATGGGTCTGTTCGCCTTCGTCGTCTCGCTGCTGCTGCGTTTCGGCTAAGACCCCAAGCCAGGATCAGCGCCGATGGCGACCGAGACCTCAGCGTCCACCGAGGCGCCCGCCGCGTCCGGCGGCCTGCCGCAGTTCGATTTCCAGTGGTGGCCGGGCCAGATCGCCTGGGTGCTGGTCATCTTCGTCGTGCTGCTGGCGTTCATGCGCCTGTTCGCCGTGCCGAAGCTGGGCGGCACGATCGCGGCGCGTGAGGCCAAGATCTCCGGCGACGTGGCCCAGGCCCGCGCCTTGAAGGAAGAGGCCGACGCCCAGGCCGAAGCCGCAGCCGCCGAACGGGCTCAGGCCCGCGCCGCCGCGCAGAAGCTGGCCGGTGACGCGCGCAAGGCGGCCCGCGCCGGGATCGACCAGGCCCTGGCCGTCGAGGAAGCCCGCCTTGCCGAGGCCGCCGCCACCGCGGACGCGACGATCAATGCCGCCCGCGACCGCGCCATGGCCAATGTCGCCGGCATCGCCCGCGATACGGCAAGCGCGATCGTCGCCAAGCTGACCGGCAAGGCCGCGAGCGCGGCCGAACTGGCTCAGGCCAAGGGATAGTCGATGCCCGAACGTCTCGTTGAACTGATCACGGACGCCCACTTCTGGGTCGGTGTCGCCTTCCTGCTGTTCCTGATCGTGATGGTCGCGGTCGGCGTCCACAAGCTGGCCTGGAACGCCCTGGCCGAGAGTGGGCGCAAGGTGCAGGCCCAGCTGGACGAGGCGGCCCACCTGCGCGCCGAGGCCCAGACCCTGCTGGAGACCATCAAGGTCCAGCGCGCCGAGGCCGAGCGCCAGGCCGCCGAGATGCTGGCCGACGCCGAGGACGCCGCCCTGCGCCTGCAGGCCGACGCCAAGGTCAGGCTGGCCGAGCAGATCGCACGCCGCGGCCAGATGGCCGAACGCAAGATCGCCCAGGCCGAAGCCAAGGCCGAAGCCGACGTTCGCGCCGCCGCCGCCGACCTGGCCACCCAGCTCGCCGAACAGGTGCTGGCCAGACGCCTGGCCGGCGCCAAGTCCGACCCGCTGATCGACAAGGCCATCGGCCAGTTGGCGGGCAGGTTGCAGTAGAGCTTCCGATCGGCCCGCTCTCCCGCCACTCGCGGCGAGGTGGGTCAACGGTCAGGCGCGCGTTGGGGAACGCCGCGCCTTCGACCGGTCCACGAACCTCACGCCAGACGCGAAGATGTCCGGGTCGGTCCACTGGGGGACCTGGCCGGAGAGTCGCCTTCGCCGACGCCGTGGGGTTCGTGGACCATTCCCAAAAAATGCGATGTCATCCCGGGTTTCGCCGCAGGCGAAAGACCGGGACCCACGCCCCCCCCCGAGCCGGACAAGTTCAACCGAAGCTGCCCGAGCCATCGCCGAGCGTGCCCGTGGGTCCCGGTCTTGGGCTGCGCCCAAACCGGGATGACACCGTCGTTTTCTTCAGGTCGCCAGCCTCTCATGCGCGGGCAGCGCGCCGACCCGGCCATCAGCCCCCTCCGCTCAAGACCCTGCGCCGCGAAGCCCGCAGGCCCGCGCCGAGACCGCCCATGCCGACCATCGTCAGTATTCCTTTGTTATTGGCCGGGGTTTCTATCGCGGTATCAGTACATCCAATTCGCTTGTGAAACGCTCACGGCTTCGGCTATTTCGGTGACAGTTTACTTAATTGCTTCGGGCGCGGGCGTTGCTGCCCGTCAGACCCGAAATTAAGTAAACTGTCACCGAAATAGCGAAATGACCGCCGCACAGCCTGAACCCCTGGCGCGCGGCGCGACAGCCTTTCGGGCAGATGACGGGGTCTATTGCGAATCCAACTGCGTACGGACCCTGAGCGCCGCCCTTGCGGACGCCCTCGCTACCCCGCCGCCGCAGCCCACCGCCGCCCCGCCAAACGCCGCCGCAGCGCCTTCATCCACCGCAACCGCTTGGGCAGCAGCAGGCGCTCCACCCGCAGCGTCTGGTGGTAGAACAGCGACACCACCTCCGGGTCGCGGCGCAGGAGGCGGCGGATCGGGTAGAGGGTGCGGGGATAGGCCCGGTTCAGCCGCACGAACTGGCGGCGCGCCTTGAAGCTGTTGCGCAGCACGATCATCAGCCCGACCACGATAACCGGGATCCCGCCGGGGCCCGGAAGGGGGGCGATCAGGATGCCCAGGCCGATCACCGCGAAGCCCAGCACGACCAGGCCGAACCGGCGGATGCGGTTGGCCACCTCGCGGGCGAGGTCGTCCGTGGCGCGATACACGCGCAAAGAAGGCATGGCGAATGACACGGGGTTAGTCCTGGGGGCGCGCACGGCAGAGCGGGGAGGTTCCGCCGTCACCCACCTGATATGCTTACGTCCTTCAAACTCGTAAAGACCACCGCCGGTTAAATATCGATAACCTGGAGCTATTCGGCGGCCAATGGCGCCGGCGCCACACCGATGGGCTCCGGGCGCCACGTGAGCTTGGGCTTGCGCGCCGCCAGCGTCTCGTCCAGGCGGCGAAGTGGGGCCAGATAGGGCGCGCCCTTGAACCGCTCGGCGTCGCCCAGCCTGGCCGCCGCGGCCAGGGCGCTCAGCGCGTCGCAGAACCGGTCCAGCTCGCGCTTCGACTCGGTCTCGGTGGGTTCGATCAGCATCGCGCCGTGGACGACCAGCGGGAAGTACATGGTCATCGGGTGGAAGCCCTCGTCGATCATCGCCTTGGCGAAGTCGAGGGTGGTGACGCCGGTTCCCTCCAGCCAGGTGTCGTCGAATAGCGCCTCGTGCATGCACGGTCCGTCCGGGAACGCCGGGGTCATGATTCCAGTCATCCGCGCCTTGATGTAGTTGGCGTTGAGCACGGCGTCCTCGGCCACCTGGCGGAGGCCGTCGGCGCCGTGGCTGCGCATGTAGGCATAGGCGCGGACGAACATGCCCATCTGGCCCTGGAAGGCGGACATCCGGCCGAACGCCCGGGCGGCCTCGTCCTTGGCCTCCTCGACCAGGCGCAAGCCGTCGGGTCCGCTGACCACCCAGGGCGCCGGAGCGAAGGGGGCCAGGGCGGCGGACAGCACCACCGGCCCCGCGCCTGGCCCGCCACCGCCGTGCGGCGTGGAGAAGGTCTTGTGCAGGTTGATGTGCATGGCGTCGACGCCCAGGTCGCCGGGGCGGACGCGGCCGACGATGGCGTTGAAATTGGCCCCGTCACAGTAGAAGTACGCCCCGGCCCCGTGGGTCAGGCGGCCGATCTCGATCACGTCGCGTTCGAAGAGCCCACAAGTATTTGGATTCGTTATCATGATCGCGGCGACGTGGGGGCCGAGCTTGGCGGTCAGGTCGGCCAGGTCGACGCGGCCGTCGTCGGTCTGGGCGATCTCCTGGACCGAGTAGCCGACGAAGGCGGCGGTGGCAGGGTTGGTGCCGTGGGCGCTGGTAGGGACCAGTACGGTTCGGCGGTTGGCCTGGCCGGCGGCCTCGTGGGCGGCCTTGATGCAGAGCAGGCCGCAGAGCTCGCCGTGGGCGCCGGCCTTGGGGGTCAGGGCGACGGCGGGCATGCCGGTGAGCGTCTTCAGCCAGTGGGCCAGGCGGTCCATCAGCGCCAGGGCGCCCTGGGTGGTCGAGATCGGCGCCAGAGGGTGCAGTTCGGCGAAGCCGGCCAGGCGGGCGGCCTTCTCGTTGAGGCGCGGGTTGTGCTTCATGGTGCACGAGCCCAGCGGGTAGATGGCCAGGTCGATGGCGTGGTTCTTCTGGGAGAGGCGCACATAGTGGCGCATCGCCTCCGGCTCGGAGAGGCCGGGCAGCGGGATGCTCTCGCGGGTCAGGCCGGCCAGGTCCGAGGCGTCATGCTCGGCCGCGGGGATATCGACGCCGGTCTTGCTCCAGCCGCCCAGTTCGAAGATCAGCGGCTCGTCCTGCAGCAGGCCACGGGCGCCGGTGAGGGACTTAAAGCCGGTGTTGGCGGTGTCGCCCTCTGGCCGGGTGGGGCGGCCTATGGTCTGCAGGGTCATTGGCCGAGCCTCCGGGTGAGCGCGGCCCCAAGGGCGGCGATGTCGTCCGACGTGGTGGTTTCGGTGGCCGCCAGCAGCAGGACGTCGTCCAGGCCGGCGCGTGGGTCGAGGCGGGAATAGGGGACGCCCGCGACGACGCTATCGGCCAGCAGGGCCTCGACCAGGGCGGCGGCGGAGCCCGGGACCTTGACCGCGATCTCGTTGAAGAACCGCGGGGTCAGCACCTCCAGCCCGGCCCCCTCGACGGCGGCCTTCAGCTCGCGGGCGCGGCTGTGGTTCAGCAGGGCCAGTTCGCGCAGGCCTGTCCCGCCCAGCAGGGTCATGTGGATGGTGAACGCCAGCGCGCAGAGGCCGGAGTTGGTGCAGATGTTGGAGGTCGCCTTCTCGCGGCGGATATGCTGTTCGCGGGTCGAAAGCGTCAGCACATAGCCGCGCCGGCCGTCGGCGTCCTGGGTCTCGCCGCACAGGCGCCCCGGCATCTGCCGCAGCAACTTCTCGCGGCAGGCGAACAGGCCGACATAGGGGCCGCCATAGTTCAGCCCGTTGCCGATCGACTGGCCCTCGCCGACCGCGATGTCCGCGCCCATCTCGCCGGGCGACTTCAGCAGGCCGTAGGAGATCGCCTCGGTGGTCACCACGATCATCAGCGCGCCGGCCGCATGGGCTGCCTCGGCGATCCTGGTCACGTCGGTCACAACGCCGAACACATTCGGCGTCTGGACGACCACGCACGCCGTTTCGCCATCGATGGCCGCGATCACCGCCGCCTCGGCGTCGATCGCGGCGGCCTGGCGCACGATGGTCATGCCCTCGGCGTGGGCGATGGTCTGGGTGGTGGCGGCATAGTGCGGGTGCAGGCCGCCGGACAGGATGGCCTTCTCGCGCCGCGTCACCCGCTGCGCCATCATCACCGCCTCGGCGCACCCTGTGGAGCCGTCGTACATCGAGCAGTTGGCGACCTCGAGCCCGGTCAGCGCCGCCACCTGGGTTTGAAATTCAAAGAGAATCTGCAGCGTGCCTTGGGCGATCTCGGGCTGATAAGGGGTGTAGGAGGTGAGGAACTCCGAGCGCTGGATGAGGTGGTCGACGCTGGCCGGCACGTGGTGGCGATAGGCCCCGGCCCCGCAGAAGAACGGCCCCGCGCCGGCCGGGCGGTTGCGGGCGGCCAGCGCGGCCAGCTCACGCTCCACCTCCAGCTCACCGGCGTGCAGCGGCAGGTCGAACAGCTCGGCCTTCCGCGCCGCGGCGGGGACGTCGGCGAACAGGGCGTCGATATCGGGCGCCCCGATCACGCCCAGCATCTCGGCGCGGTCGTCGGCGGTGAGGGGGAGGTATCTCATGGGTGTCTATCCAACCGGACCGCAAGGTCGTGAGTTAAGGCGGCTCTGCCCTCTCTCCTCACCCGCTGGGGGAGGGGGACCGCGGAACGCGGTGAAGGGGGACGGCCGCCGCCGAAACCTATCCTGCAAGCCCCCTCCACCATGCTGTGCATGGTCCCCCTCCCCCTACGGGTGAGGAAAGCGGCCTCGGATGGCGCGAACGCGGGGGTCATTGGGTCTGCAGGAAGGTTTCGTAGGCGGCGCGGTCCATCAGGGCTTCGTATTCCGAGGCGTCGGCGACCTTGAGCTTGGCGAACCAGCCGCCGTTCTCGGGGTCGGCGTTGACGGTCTCCGGGGCGTCGCCCAGGACGGGGTTGGCGTCGACCACCTCGCCGCCGATCGGGGCGTAGACGTCCGAGGCCGCCTTGACGCTCTCGACCACGGCGAAGCTGTCGCCGGCCTTGACGGTCTTGCCGACCTCCGGGGTCTCGACGAACACCACGTCGCCCAGCTGTTCGGCGGCGTGGGCGCTGATGCCGATGGTGGCGATGTCCCCCTCGAGGACGACCCACTCGTGATCCTTGGTGAAGCGCATGGGGGAGCTCTCCTAGAGACGGGGAAGGGCGCCGCAGGCGCCGATGTTGTGAACCACTGAAAACACTGAAAACACTGAACAGGTCAGGGGCGCGCCACCTTCAGTGTCTTCAGTGGTTTGAATCCTGGGCGCCTGCGGCGCGTTCGATGGCGCCGTCATCCCACGTTCCTCACGTAGCGGTGCGGCACGAAGGGGGAGGTGACCACCTCGGCCGCCTGGGGCTTGCCGCGGACGATGACCTTGAGCGGCGTGCCGGGGGCCTTGCACGCGGGGGGCACGAAGGCGAGCGCGATGCCGCCCTTCAGCACCGGGGAATAGCCGCCGGAAGTGACTACCCCGACCACGGCGCCGGTGGCGTCGGCCACCTCGGCGCCCTCTCGGGCCGGGGCGCCTTCCAGCACCCGCAGGCAGACCTTCACGCGGGCGGGGTCCTCGGCCAGCTCCCGGGCAATCCGCGACGCGCCGGGGAAGTCGCGCTGTTCGCGGCGGTTCTTGTTGATGGCGAAGGTCAGGCCGGCCTCGACGGGGCTGACCGTCTCGTCCAGATCGTGGCCGTAGAGCGGCAGCCCGGCCTCCAGCCGCAGGGAATCGCGCGCCCCCAGGCCGATCGGCCGCACCCGCGGGTCCGACAGCAGGATGTTCCAGACGTCGTCGGCCGCCGCGGCGGGCACGGAGATCTCATAGCCGTCCTCGCCGGTGTAGCCGGAGCGCGAGACGATCAGGTCGACCCCGAAGGCGGTCATCAGCCGGATGTCCATGAACACCATCTGGGCGGCGGCCGGCGCATAGTGCTGGAAGACCGCCGCGGCCTCGGGACCCTGCAGGGCGATCAGCGCGCGGTTTTCCAGCCGCTCGATGGTGACCTGGCCGGCCAGTTCCTCATCAATGAGCCGGAAGTCGCCATCCTTGCAGGCGCCGTTGACCACCACGAACAGGCCGTCGTCGCCGGTCCCCAGCGCGGTCACCGGGCGGCCGGCCATCAGGTCGTCGACAATGCCGCCGGTGCGGTTCAGCAGCACGGAATACTTCTGCCGCCCGGGCTTCAGGCCGATGTAGTCGCCGGGCACAACCTCCTCGAACGCCGACAGCGGGGCGACCCCGCGCAGGCGCGCCTGGCCCATGTGGCTGACGTCGAAGATCCCCGCGTGCTCGCGGGTCCACAGGTGCTCCTTCATCACGCCGTCCGGGTACTGGACGGGCATGGAATAGCCGGCGAACGGCACCATGCGCGCGCCCAGCGCGATGTGCGCGGCGGTCAGCGGGGTGGTCTTGAGCGGGGTGTCGGTATCGGTGGGCAAGTGGGCGACCTTGGCTGACGACCGCGCGGGCCGGCAGGGCGGAACCCTGACGTCGCGCGCCCCCGCTGTCCTTGGACCTGAGAGATTCCGGACCCCGGGCGGGACCCTTGCTCCTTCGGCGCCCTGCGTACGCTTAAGAGCGAGGCAGAGACTTTCCAGCGTTCATCAGCCCGCGCGGTCCTTTTGCCTGAGCGTTTCCGGGGCGGTTGCGCCTTCGGCGCCGGAAGCTGAGTCCCGGCCTCTCCCGCGAGAGTTGGAGGGGTTGTGTTGGAGAGGGCGGGGGGAGTCAATCTGCAAGTGGGCGGGCTGCGGGCGGCGCCAGTAATTGTCCACGAACGACACGAGTGGGCGCGGCTCTGCGTTTGATCCTCGTGCTTCGGTGACGGTTCATGAAGTTGCGATGACCGCCAGGCTGCGGCGAAGCTTCGGGATAGCTTAGCAAGCTGTCACCGAAACTCGACCCACCCCTTCATCCCCTCCCCCTCCGTTCGCTGCGCTCATACGGGAGGGGAGAGGATTAGGTGGCTTGCGGCGGTCGGCGGGTGGTGCATCCATATGCCTAGCGGTGCGTTGAGCGCGCATGGCGAATGACCCGAACTTGAACCCCTCAGGGGACGGCGAGACGATCGAGGTGACCGCGGCGAGCGGCGGTCAGAAGACGGGCCACATCCGCTGGGTGCTGGTGATCGGCACCGTTCTGGCGATCGTCGCGGTGGTGATCGTCTGGCTGGTAAGCAGCGCGAGCGCGGTTTCCAACTGACGCGCTTCGAGCCGGCCGTTCAGCGCGGCCGTCCCGCCCCGGCGGGCCGGGTGGACGGCATTCGGGGACGGGAGCACCATTGCCGCGGCCCGGTAGTTGGCCGTTGATCCCCCGCCCTCAAGCCTGCCGGCCGCTGAGGCGTCAGCGCCCGCGAGACCCTGGGACTGCGGATCGTCAGTGACCTGTTCGCCGACCAGGACCTCGGGACCATCGCGCCGATCACCGCCCTGCTGGCGTCGCCGCTGCCCTACCTGTTGCTGCGCCGGCGCAAGATACGCACCTTCTACGGGCTGGATTTGCAGTCGGACGAGACTTAGACGCGGCTCATCGACGTCGCGAGCGCCATGGTGGCCGGCGCGCTATTGCGGTGACAGTTGCGTGCCGAAATCGCCGTCCAGGCCGGACGCCATAGGGCGGCATGACGGGATCTTCCCGTTTGCGGGTGGGGGAACTTCTGGGCTCGCGGCTCTCTCAGTCTGGCGCGACGATGCTCGCGCCATGGCTGGCGGCAAGGCCGCCTTGGGAGTTCGTCGCGACATGCAGATTACCAGACCCACCCAGGGGGCGAGCGCCCTCCCCAGCCTCGCGACCAAGGCGCAGCGCCTCGGCCTGGCGGCCGCGGCGCTGTTCGCCGGCGCGGCGATGACCGCAACCTCGGCCCAGGCGACGACCATCGTGGATCCGCGGGGCGACATCCTGGCGTCCTTCAACGCCACGACGGACCCGGTTCCGGACCTCGACGTGGTCTCGGCCAGCGCCACCTTCAACGCCACCGACATCATCCTGTCGGCGACCATGGCCGGGACCATCGGAACGACCGACGAAGGCTTCTACGTCTGGGGCATCGACCGGGGCGCCGGGACCGACCTGCTCGCCCACCCCACCAGCCTCACCGACACCACCCCGCCGGTCGGCCAGGGCGTGACCTTCGACAGCTTCATCACGATCCAGAACGACGGCACGGGCAACGTCGTCCTGCTGGGTCCGGCCGACCCGAGCAAGCCGCTGGATCCCGTGCCGGTGACCGGCTTCTTCAATCTGGATCCGGGTTCGGTGACCATCTCAGGCCGGACCATCAGGCTGACGATCAATCGCGCTCGATTCGCCGCCCAGGGCTTCATCCCCCAGGGCTTTGACGTCGCCGACTACGGCTACAATATGTGGCCGCGGTACCGCGACATCGTCAACAACGGCACCGTCGCCGACTTCGGACCCGACCACAGCACCTTCAAGGCCTCCGCCGCCGTGCCCGAGCCGGCCAGCTGGGCGCTGATGATCGCTGGCTTCGGCCTGGCGGGCGCCAGCCTGCGGTCCCGGCGCCGCGCGACCATGGTCTGAGGTTACGGACTAAGGTGACGGTTTGCTCGGTCGCATCCGGTGCATTGCTGGTGGGCGGCCGAATGCAATCGAGTGAGCTGTCACCGGAAGCTCCTTAACGCCCCGACGGCGCCTTCGCGTCGCTGGGCGCGGCGGGCGCGGGTTTCGGGAAGGTCTTGGCCAGGTAGTCGGAGATGGCGAGCTGGTCTTCCGGGGTCATCTCGGCGCCCGCCGATTGCATCTTGGCGATCTCATTGTCCCATTCGTCGGGTGTGTGGCGCGCGTAGGCGAACTGGGTGGCGTCATGGCAGGCCGTGCAGACCCGCACCACCGCGTCCTTGCCGGGACCGGCCGGAAGCGGGTCGTCGGGCGCCTGGGCCCAGACGGGGCCGACCAGGGACAGGCCGAGCGCCACCGCCGCCGCGACCATGGGGATCCGGAGGTTCATCCCACTAGGCCTTACCCCATGCGGCGGCCGACCGGAACCTGTGGGGCGGTCGGCCACAGCGGGCGCGGCCGTCCAAGTCCGGCCGCGCCCTTTTGTCCACAGTTCCTTAGGGCTGGGTCACCTTGGTGGTCGTGGTGACCTGGGCCGCGGGGGCGGCGGCCGGGTGCGTCGTGCGTCGCGTCACATGCGTCCGCGTCGAGCGATGGGCGCCTGCCTGCTGGGTGGTGACCGTGGTCTCGACCTGGGTCGGGAGCGCGGGCGCCGGCGGCGGCGTCATCGCCGCGGCGGCCGCGGCGTTGCGCGCGGCGGCGGCGTCAGCCGCCGAGTTGGCCGCGGACTGCTGGGCGGCCTCGGCGCGCAGGTTGGCGTCGGCGGCCTGCTGCTGGGCGACCGCGGCCTGCTGCTGGGACGTGGCGGCCTGTTGGCGCGCATCGGCGGCCTGATCGCGGGCGGCGGAGACGCCTTCCCTCTGCGCCGCCTGGGCGGAGGCGATGGTCGCGTCCTTGCGCTGCTGCACCCTGCCGATCGCGGTGTCGGCCAGGGCGGAAGCCCGGATGGCCTCCGCGATGGAGGGCGACTTGTGGCCGGCCGCCAGCGATTCCTTGGCGGTCGCCAGGGCGGCGCGGGCTTCGGCCGTCTCGCGCGGCGCCTCGGCGCCGGAGCCGATGGACTCGGCCGTGTGGATTTTGGCCTCTGCAGCCGCGATGGCTTCCTCCGCACGATCAGTCTTGCCAGCCTGGGCCGGCGTCGTGATGGCCAGGGCCAGGGCGCTCGAGGCGAGGAGCGATACGAAGAACGTTTTCCGAACCATGGTAGTCTCTCTTTCGATTGGCGTGGCGGTGGAACGGTCAAGCGCGGCAATTGTTGCATAGCGACCAGGGCGAGGACGCGCGATGCCGAAGACGATAGTCATCATAGGGTTCGGGCCCGGCGTTTCGACCGGCATGGCCGATTGGTTCGGCGCACGAGGCTTTTCCGTCGCGCTCGTCGCGCGAAACGCCGACCGCCTGGTCGAAGGCCTACAGGCGTTGAAAGCCAGAGGCGTCGTCGCCGCGGCCTTCCCGGCTGACGCGGGCGATCCCGCTGCCATCCGCGCCGCGATCGCGAAGGCGCGCGACGAACTCGGACAGATCACCGTGTTGCACTGGAATGCGTTCCGCGGCGTCGGCGCGGTCGACCTGGTCGCCGCGGACCCGGCCGCGGTGCGCAGCGTCTTCGATGTGGCGATCGTCGGGCTGCTGGCCGCTGTCCAGGAGTCGCTGCCGGACCTGAAGGCCTCCGGCGAGGGCGCTGTCCTCATCACCAACGGCGCGCTGGGGGACCTGTCGCCGATGATGGACCAGTTCGCCATCGGCCTGGATGCCGTGGGGGTGGCGCTCGGCAATGCCGCCAAGGACAAGCTGGCCGGGTTGCTGGCCGCGCGGTTGGCGGGTGAGGGGGTCTACGTCGGGGAGGTGATCATCGCCGGGGCCATCAAGGGTACGCCGACCGGCAACGACCTGGGCATCTCACCCTCAACCGTGGCGGAAGCGTTCTGGACGCTCTACCAGGCCAGGAGCGATCTGCGGGCGCGCGTCTCCTGACGGATGCGCGGCATCCGGATCAGTGCGCGGCGAGCAGCATCGGGCCCACGATCGGAATCGCCATCACGACGACAAAACCGAAACTCATTGCGGCCAAGCCGACCTTCATAACCATGGGGGAACTCCTTCGCTTCCGCGCCAAACTAGAGCCTCGATGGCCCCGCCGCACTGCCCGCTTTCGCAGAACTGTTATGCTCTTTCGGCAGGAGTGGCCGAGGGATCGGATGGCGCAAGCGTTGCCGCCCGCATCGCGGAAGCTTTGTCGGCGACTGGGGGGACGCTTGGGGGACGGCATGAAACGGATCTCTTGCGCGGTGCTGGCTGGCCTGGCGGTGGCGGTCGCCGGTGCGGGGAGGGCCCAGCCGCCGCGCCCGAAGCTTGACGACCCCGAGGGGAATATCGTCGAGGAGTTGGTGGTGACCGCCAAGGAGCGGGGGCCGGCGTGGTGGCGGGTCTCGGACGACGACACCACGGTCTACATCCTCGCGCTGCCCGACGCGGCCCTGCCCGCCGACCTGACGTGGGACATGGCCGGGCTGCAGCGACGGCTGAAGGGTTCCAACGCCCTGATCGGCGGCGGGCGGTCGTACAAGCTGGGGCTGGGCAACATCGGGCTGCTGTTCTCGCTTCGGCGATCCCTGCGCACCAAGGGCACGATGGAGGACGACCTGCCGGAGCCCGTGCGGGCGCGGTTCGTGGCCCTGCGCCAGGGCCTGGGCAAGGACCCGAAACACTATGCCGGCTGGGGGCCGATGGTGGCCGGGTTCATCCTGGTGGGCGACGCGCGCCTGGGCCCCCGCGGGCGTGACGCCGAGGAGGAGGTGCGCCGCGCAGCGCGCAGGTTGCGGGTGCGCGAACGGCGGCTGGAGGCGCATGACGCCGCGCCGTTCATCAAGGAATTCAAGGCCGGGCTGACGGACGACATCCAGGGCGCCTGCCTCGACGCGGCGATGGATGACGTGGAGGCCGGCCAAGCAGCGGCGGCCGAGGCGGCGCGAGGCTGGGCGCGGGGCGACGTGGCCGCCGCCCTGAAGGCGCCGCGCGGGTTCGAGAAGTGCTTCCTGGCGATCTCCGGCGGCGCAGCGGCGTGGAACCAGACCGTCGGCGACCAGGCCGCCGAAATCGCCGAGGCGCTGAAGACCCCGGGCAAGGCAGTGGCGATGGTGCGCCTGCGGCCGCTGATCGCCCGCGGCGGGGTGATCGAGCGCCTGGAGGCCATCGGGCTGGAGGTGGAGGGCCCGGCGGGGCGGTGAACAGGATTGGGTCAAACCTGCCCACGCCGATCGCCAAGCACCCGCTGATCCCGGCGAAGGCCGGGACCAGCGGATCGAGCAGGCCCGCCAGAAAGCCTTCGGCGGGCCAGCCTGTTTCAACGCCGAATCTGTACAGCCCCACGGACACCCCTACGCAGGCGTCGCCGTCCCAGTCAGCGTGAGAGACGGGCGGCCGCCAGCTCGCCGAACGCCTGCCGGAGCTCGCCCAGGTGGGACGCGAACTCGGCGGCGGGGTCGATCTCGCCGGAATTGGCTTCGATCCGCTCGCTGGAGAGCGTCAGCCCGGGCCTTGTCGGCAGGGGCGCCATATGCAGGCCCTCGCAGACCTGCTGCAACTGTGCTGCGCAACGGTCGCCGCCGTGTCCGCCGTAGGTGACGATCATCGCCGGCTTGCCGGCCCATTCCCGGTAGAGATGGTCGAGCGCGTTCTTCAGCGCGGCCGGATAGCCCCAATTGTACTGCGGGGTCACGAACACGAAGGCGTCGGCCGCGGCGATCTTCCGGCTCCAGGCGCGGGTGTGCTCGAACGCGTAGTCGCCAGCGTGCGGCACGCCCGGCTCGTCGTCCATGGGCAGCGGCCGATCCTTGAGGTCGACGACCTCGTAGGCGGCCTCGGTCGTCTCGCGCTCCGGCGTGGCGATACCCAGCAGTTCAGGCCGAGTTGGCGGCGATGGTGGGTTAGGCGCCGAAGTCATCCCGGAAGCGCTCGATCTGGTGCATCCGCTCATGCAGGACTGTGACGATGCCGATGTCACCGTTGGCCAGGGTATTCCAGTAGATGACGTGCGCTTCGTAGCGACAGAGGTAGCCATCGACGCCGAAGGCCGCCGGGATGGGGCGCCATGGGAACCGCTGCGCCGCGATGGCCTCGAACCGCGCGAACAGGCCGCGGATATAGCGCTCGGCCTGGCCCTCGCCCGAGGTCTCCAGCGTATAGCGGTAGATGTCGTCGATCCGGTGCGCTGCGACCGCCTGGACCCGCACGGCGCTCATGCCGACGGGCGCTGGTTCCGCCCGATCACGGTGTCGGCGTCGAGCGGCCGATAGCTGTCGTCAGGCGCGGCGAAGGCCTGCTGCAGTTCCGCCTTGAGACGTTCGAAGGCCTCGGCGTCGGCTCGGGCCATGTCGCGCCGGATCAGATCGCGGATGTACTCGCTGACGTTCTCGTAGGCTCCGCCATCACCGACATTGTCGGCGACGAAATCGCCGAGGCGTCCACTGACGCGAACGTTGAGGGTGGTTGTCCTGGGCACGTGGTGCGCTCCGGGCTGTGGCGTCCTAAACATAAGGAATATTGTGGACGCATCAACGTCAGAAGCGCTGACCTTATGGGGTGAATCCGCGGCCGGTGCGCGCCGCCGGCCCCCAAACCGAAATAGCCGCTACATCCGCTCCGGCGTAGCGATGCCCAGCAGGTCGAGGGCCCGTTCCAGCTGGCGCAGGGCGGCCGTGGCGAGGGTCAGGCGCGAGGCGCGGACGGCCGGCGCGGCGGTCATGATCGGGCAGGCGGCGTAGAAGCGCGAGAAGGCCTGGGAAAGGCGGTAGGCGTGTTCGGCCAGCGCGTTGGGGGCCTTCTTGTCGTAGGCCTCGGTGAGCGCCGCATCGAAGGCGTCGAGGGTCAGAACGAGGTCGCGCTCGGCAGGTTCGCTCACGTTGACGGGGCCGGCCTGGGCGCCTTCCTCGGCGGCGCGGCGCAGGAGGCTCTTCACCCGGACCGCCTGGTAAAGCAGGTAGGGGCCGGTCTTGCCCTCGAAGCTGGTGAAGCGGTCGAGGTCGAAGACGTAGGAGGTGCCGCGGAAGTTCTGCAGGTCGGCGAACTTCAGCGCCGCCACGGCGACCTTGCCGGCGATCTCCTCGAACTCGGCGGGCGGCAGGTCCTCGCCCAGGCCTGCCTCGCGCAGGCGCTCGCGGGCCTTCTCGCGGGTCAACTCGATCATGTCGTTCAACTTCAAAACACCGCCTTCGCGGGTCTTGAAGGGCTTGCCGTCGGTCCCGTTCATGGTGCCGAAGCCGATGTGCTCCAGCTGGCCCGGCGCGGCGTAGCCGGCCTGGATCGCGGCGCGGAAGACGATCTCGAAGTGGTCGGCCTGGCGCTGGTCGACGCAATAGATCACCAGGTCCGGCCCGAACGCGCGCTGGCGGTCCAGGATGGTAGCCAGGTCGGTGGTGCCGTACATGGCCGAGCCCTCGGAGGACACCACCAGCAGGGGCGGCAACTCGCGCTTGTCGCCATCCTGCACCACCCGGATGATCCGCGCGCCCTGGTCGTCCACCAGCAGCCCCTTGGCGTCCAGTTCGGCGACCATGGGCGCGATCAGGTGCTCGACGTCGCTCTCGCCCTTCCAGAGGTCGAAGTCGACGCCCAGCGCGTGGAAATCGCGCTCCAGGGCGACCTTGGTGACGGCGCGGAAGCGCTCCCAGAGTACGTAGTAGCCGGCCTGCTTCACCTGCAGGGCGGCGGTGATCTTGCGCGCCCGGTCGCGGTAGTCGGTGTCGGCCTTGCCGCGGGCGGCGGCTTGCGGATAGAGGCGGTCGAGGTCGGCCAGGTCGACGGTGTCGAACGCGCCGAGGTCCTCGCCGTGGACGCCGGCGTTCAGCCGCTCGACCACCGCGCGGACGGCGAAGTTCTCGTCCATCACCGCGCCGATCAGCAGGCCCATCTGGTAGCCCCAGTCGCCGAAGTGGGCGTCGCCGACCACCTCGTCGCCGCGGAAGCGGTAGATGCGCTTGATGGACTCGCCGATGATCGAGGCGCGCAGGTGGCCGACGTGCATCGGCTTGGCCACGTTGGGGCCGCCGTAGTCGACGATCACCCGCCGCGCGGTTGCCACCGTCTCGGCGCCCAGGCGCGGATCGGCGGCGATGGCGTTCGCGCGGTCGGAAAGGGTGGCGTCGGCCACCTTCAGATTGATGAACCCCGGCCCGGCGATCTCGATGGCGCTGAGCCGCGGGTCGCCGGCCAGCCGCTCGGCCACGGCGGTGGCGATCTCGCGCGGGTTCTTGCCCAGCCGCTTGGCCGCGGCCAGGGCGCCGTTGGACTGGAAGTCGGCGAGGTCGGGCCGGTCCGAGGGCGTCACCCGGCCCAGTTCGGGAGGCGCGCCAATGGCGGCGAAGGCGGCTTCCACCGCCTCGCCCAGCGCCCGCTTGAGGTCGCTCATGGGGTCGGGGCGTTGCTCGCCGTCTGGCCGACGTTCAGGCGGAACCGCTTACCCTCGCGGTTGAATTCCGCCATCTGCGGCGTCACGTCGAAGCCGATCAGCACCTCGAAGTTCGACCCCGAGGTGGCGATCGAGGCGCGCGGGATGACGATCTGGGCGATGTCCTCGGTCAGGTAGACGCGGTCCTGGCCTTCCGGGAAGGTCACCGGCAGCTCGAACGACTGCTTGGCCAGCACCTCCTTGTTCCGGTCGGTGACGGCGATCCAGTAGTGGTAGGTCTTCTGCCGGCCGGTGGCCTGCGGGCCTTTGCCGAGCTCGAACAGGACCTGCATGGTCACCTCGATCGGCTTGTCGTCCTTGTACTGGCAGCCGGCCGAGATGCCCTGGATCTCGCCCGACCAGCCGACGTTGGCGCTGGCCTCGCGGTTGTCCTTGAACTCCACGTAGCGGGCGGCGTCATACAGCGACTTCACGAACGGGCAGGGGCCGGCGTTGCGCAGGGCGGGCAGCGGCGCCTGGTTGTCGCCCCAGTCCTCCTTCTGCTTCTTCTTCTTGGCGGCGTCCGCCTCTTCCTTGCGCGCCTGGGCCTCGGGATCCTGCCCGCGGCCCTGGGCGTAGGACGCCGCGGGAATGGAGGTGGCGGCGGCCAGGAAGGCGGCGGCGACGAGCAGGTGTCGGCGCATGCGAGGCGTCCAGACAGGAAGGGCCGCGAGGACGTCGCGGAGTCAGGGTCTAAGTACAGCCTGACGACTATGGCTGCAACGCGGCCCTGGAGCGCGCCCCGATCGGAGCGGGCGCGTCGGTTCAAAAGAGGGGCGGGCATCCTTTTCGCCAAGCCGGTTCCCACTTTGGCGGGCTGCCCGCTGGCGCAAGGCGGGGTGCGGCACTAGGTTCCGGCCCATGTCGACCCGCCCGCCGCTCACCGTCATGCTCGCCAGCCCGCGCGGCTTCTGCGCCGGGGTGGACCGGGCGATCCAGATCGTCGAGCGGGCGATCGCGAAGTATGGCGCGCCGGTCTATGTGCGCCATGAGATCGTCCACAATCGCCATGTGGTCGACCGGCTGAAGGCGCTGGGCGCGGTGTTCGTCGAGGAGCTGTCGGAGTGCCCGCCGGACCGCCCGGTGGTGTTCTCCGCCCACGGGGTCCCCAAGTCGGTGCCGGTCGAGGCGCGGGCGCGCCGGATGCTCTACCTCGACGCCACCTGCCCGCTGGTCTCCAAGGTGCATGTGGAGGCCAGCCGCCACCACGACGCCGGGCGCGAGATCGTGCTGATCGGCCATGCCGGCCACCCCGAGGTGGTGGGCACCATGGGCCAGCTGCCGCAGGGGGCGGTGGCGCTGATCGAGACGGTGGCGGATGCCCAGGCTTTCCAGCCGCGCGATCCGGCCAATGTGGCGTTCGTCACCCAGACTACGCTGTCGGTGGACGACACGGCCGATATCGTCGACGCGCTGCAGGCCCGGTTCCCGGCCATCGCCGCGCCGCACAAGGAAGACATCTGCTACGCCACCACCAACCGCCAGGACGCGGTGAAGACCATCGCCGACCGGGCCGAGGTGCTGCTGGTGCTGGGCAGCGCCAATTCGTCCAACTCCGTCCGCCTGGCCGAGGTGGGTCGGCGCGCCGGGGCCAGGGCCTATCTGATCGACGACGCCGAGGGCCTGGATTTCGCCTGGCTGGAGGGCGTGGGCCGGATCGGGGTGACCGCCGGGGCCTCGGCGCCCGAGGTGCTGGTGGAGGGCGTGCTGGCGCGCCTGGCCGAGCGGTTCGACGTCTCGGTGGACGAGGTGGACGCCGCACGCGAGACGGTGAGGTTCAAGCTACCGCGGGTACTGGCAGGTTAGCGGCGCCGGAAGAATCCGACCGCCCGACTGTGCAGCCATAGCGTCAGCTGTTCGATGTTGACCTCGCGTCTCGCCACGGCGAGCATGATCTCGGTGGCGTCGTCATCGCTCGCCGTCAGCACGAGCCCGTTGTCGATAAGAAACTGGCCAAGCGCTATGAACGCGATCCGCTTGTTGCCATCGAAGAAGGTGGTTCGAGGCGATGCCGACCGCATATAGGTCGCTCCCAACTCCAGGACATCCTCGACGCCTTCGTACAGGCGCCGGTTGATCGGTCTCGCCAGAGCCGACTCCAGCAGCCCTTCATTGAACAGACCCGCGGCGCCGCCGGACGCGGCAACCACATCGTCGTAGAGCGCCAGCACAAGCGCCTTATCCAGCCAAACCGGTTCGACCATCGCCTTACTTTGCGAGGGCCTGGAAGGTTTTGTCGTAGCGTTCGAGGAATGTGCGACCCCGCTCGCGGCGGGCCTCGAACGACATGTCCCGGGCGCCGATGGTGAGCTCTCCGTCCTGGGAGACCTCGAAACCGGCTTCCTGACCTGCCAGCGCGCCCAACAGCTCCAGGGCTTCCGGGCTCAGGAGGATGGCAAGGCCTTCGTCAGTCTGCGCGATCTTGAGAAAAATCATCTGCGGCCTCCGGCATTTGCTCACCACGCAACCGACGGAACGTCTTGACGCCTTCACCCTGCCTCCCGCATCGGGGGCCCATGGCGGTCTATACGGATATCACCGACGACGAGCTGGCGACCCTGCTGGCCGATTTCGACCTGGGGGCGGCGGTGTCGTTCAAGGGGATCGCCGAGGGGGTAGAGAACTCCAACTTCCTGCTGGAGACCGAGACCGGGCGCTATTTCCTGACCGTCTACGAGAAGCGGGTGCGGGAAGCGGACCTGCCGTTCTTCCTGGGGCTCATGCGCTGGCTGGCCCAGCACGGCTTCCCCTGCGCGACGCCTATCGCCGACCGGCGCGGCGAGGTGCTGAAGCGGATGCGCGGCAAGCCCTGCGCGCTGGTGAGCTATCTCTCCGGCCTGTCGGTGCGGCGGCCCAGCGTCGCTCACTGCCGCGAGGGCGGCCAGAGCCTGGCGGCGCTGCACCTGGCCGGGGCGGGTTTCCCGATGCGCCGGGCCAACGACCTGGGCCAGGCGGCCTGGGCGCCGATGTTCGCCAGCCTGACGGGCGCGGCCGACGGGCTGAAGCCGGGCCTGGCCAAGGCGGTCGAGGGCGACCTGGAGCTGTTGCGAGCCGGATGGCCTGCGGGTCTGCCGGACGGCGTGATCCACGCGGACTATTTCCCGGACAACGTCTTCTTCCAGGCCGGCAAGTTCGCCGCCGCATTCGACTTCTATTTCGCCTGCACCGACGCGCTGGCCTACGACGTGGCGGTGGCGCTCAACGCCTGGTGCTTCGAGCCGGACGGCAGTTTCAACATCACCTCGGCGCGGGCCCTGGTGGGCGGCTACGAGAGCCTGCGGCCCTTGAGCGGCGCCGAGCGGGCGGCCCTGCCGATCCTGGCGCACGGGGCGGCGATGCGGTTCTTCCTGACCCGGCTGCACGACTGGGGCGCGACGCCGGCCGGGGCTCTGGTGAAGCCCAAGGACCCGCTGGAATATGAGCGCAAGCTGGCCGTGCATCGGTCCTCGCCGGACCTGGTGCTGTTCGGGGCCGGCGCATGACGCCGGGGGTGGTGATCTACACGGACGGCGCCTGCTCGGGGAACCCGGGGCCGGGGGGCTGGGGTGCGGTGCTGTTCCATGGCGACAAGCGCAAGGAGATCTGCGGCGGGGAGCTGGCCACCACCAACAACCGCATGGAGCTGATGGGTGCGATCCAGGCGCTGGAGGCGCTGACCAAGCCTTGCAAGGTCGAGCTGCACACCGACAGCCAGTATGTGATGAAAGGCATCTCGGAGTGGATCCACGCCTGGAAGCGCCGCGGCTGGACCACCGCCGACAAGAAGCCGGTGAAGAACGAGGATCTGTGGCGGCGCCTTGACGAAGCGCGCCTGCGTCACGACGTGCAATGGCGGTGGGTGAAGGGCCATGCGGGCCACGAGCACAACGAGCGGGCCGACGAGCTGGCGCGCCGCGGCTTGAAGGACGCACTGGAAGCCGCCGCGGGATGATGCTTCGACCTTGAAATTGACCGTTCAAGATTGAATGGTATCGTCTCTCCTGCCGGATGATTCGGAGGGTTGCGAGATGGCTGCAGTGATCGAGGACCATCCCGAGGTTCAGGTGTTCGACGAGATCAGCCTGATCGAGCACGGCGTGCGGATGGCGATCAGCCGCGCCCTGCCGGTGGGCCTGACCTATCCGCAGTACGAGGTGCTGAACCTGATCGCCCGACGCGGCCAGGACCTGACGCCGGCGGTAATCGCCGGGGCGCTGAAGATGACCCCGGGCGCCATCACCAACACCCTGCAGCGGCTGGAGGCCACCCGGCTGGTGTCGGTGGCGCCCTGCGGCGCCGATCGGCGCAAGAAGCGCGTGGGGCTGACCCCGGAAGGCCGCGAGGCCTATGCCCGCTCGATGGCCGCCATCCGGCCCAAGGTGGAGCGGCTGCGCGACGGCTTCACCCAGAAGGAATTCCGCGAGGCGCTGCCGTTCCTGCGGGCGCTGCGCATCTGGATGACCGAGCTGGCCTAAAGCCCCGCCACCTTCACCAGGTTGGTCCTGGGGATCGCTGCGGTGAAGGCGCCGCCGGTCTTGGCCTTGTCGCCGGCCAGGTCCGCCCAGGCGGCGGCGAAGGCCGTGGGGGTGGCGGACTTCGGGTCGCCGATCGCCAGGGTCCAGGCGCGCCCGGCCAGGGCCTTGGCGAGGGCGGCGCGCAGGTCGAGGTCGTCGGCGGGGGGGTCCTGCGGCGGTTTCAGCAGGGTGTGCAGCACCAGGGCGTCCGGACGGGGCGCCACCACGGCGAGGGACACGCCGGCCGGCTGGTCCTGCAAGGCCGCGGCCAGTCCGGCCAGGGCCATCCGCGACCGGGTGGTCCGCCGCTCGCCGCCGGCCCGGCCCGCGATCTCGCCGTTCGCCCGCACATAGGCCCAGCCGCCGTTGCGGTGCGCCGCATCGTGCGCCGCCGCGATCCAGATCCGCACTTGGCCTCAGTCCTTCCGGTGGAGGGCGACCATTCCACTGCCCGTCGGTCGCGACAAGTTTTGCCGGCCGCGGTTTGACAGAGCCCCGCGGCGGCTTCTACTGATCCACAATGTCATCCCCGTCGGCCCCCGCCGGCGGGGTTTTCCGTATCCGGCGCCGGGCCGGCGGGAGGCCGGGACATGAGCGCAACCGACAGCCTGGCCCTGGACGAGGGCTTCTTCCTAGAAGTGGGCGGCCTGGAGCAGTGGGTCACGGTGCGCGGGCGCGACGCCGGCAACCCGGCGCTCATGATCCTGCCGGGCGCCGGCGCGGGCTTGAGCGCCGTTGCGCCGTTCTTCGCGGCCTGGGAGGCCGATTTCACCCTGGTGCACTGGGACCAGCCCGGGGCCGGCTATACGGGGGCGACCAATCCCGGCGACCGCCAGCCGCTGACCTATGCCCGCCTGGCGCGCGACGGCCTGGCGGTGGCGCAGGCGGTGAAGGCCCGCTGCGGGCTGAAGCGGCTGGCGCTGCTGGCCACCTCCGGCGGGACGATCGTCGCGCTGAAGATGGCCCGGACGCGGCCGGAGCTGTTCAGCGCCTATATCGGCAACGGCCAGATCGTGACCCGGGCGCAGCAGGAGACCCTGAGCTACCGGATGGTCCTGGCGCGGGCCGAGCAGGCCGGGGACGGGACGGCCGTCGACGAGCTGACAGCGCTGGGCCCGCCGCCCTACGCCGACCCAATGGGCGACCTGATCAAGTCCGGCTATGCCAACGCCGCCACCGCGGCCGAGGGCGCGGCCTGGGCCGAGCTGATGGACCTGGCCCCACCGAGCCCCGGCGCCCGCCACGCCCCGCCGAACGCGCCAGCACTGGACACGGCGACGATGGCCTTTTCGGCCTACCGCGCGCTGCGCGGCGAGCTGGCCGCCTTCGATGCGCGCAAGCTGGGGCTGACCTTCGGGCTGCCGATGTATTTCATCCAGGGCGAGGCGGACGCCCACACGGTGTCCTCGGCGGTCGTCGCCTACGCCGCCGAGCTCGCGGCGCCCGACGTGGACCTGGCGCTCATCCCCGGCGAGGGGCATCTGTCGTTCTTCCTGCGCGCGGCGATGCTGGAGCGCCTGTTGGCGCTGCGGGACCGGCTGATGGGTTAGCGGCCATCCAGCAGGTTGCGGAATTCGTGGATGGCGATGGCCGCCGGCGAGCTGCGCTGGCGCCAGACCAGCAGGCCGACCGCGCCCAGGGTGACGCCCACGAAGGCCAGTGGACCGAACAGCCAGGCCGCCGCCGCCAGGGCGAAATAATAGCCCCGGACCCCGGCGCTGAACGAGCCCAGCGCCGGGTTCATCATCCGCGCCAGCACAGCGCCGAACGCCATCCGCTCGGGCTCCGGCAGGGGGTCGGGCGTCGCCCCCAGGGCGGCCAGGCAATAGTTGATCTGGCGGATCGCCCAGATGAAGTCGAGCAGGCCACGGGCCAGCGCCGCCAGCACCAGCGACAGCTGCAGCTCGAACAGCAGGCGCGAGGAGGTGTGCACCACCTCCAGCGCCGAGACCGAGGCGAAGGTGCGCTGGCCGCCGAACAGCGCCCCCGCCGCGCCGGCGATCAGGATCAGGTTGGAGGAGGCGAAGAACGAGCAGGAGTTCAGGGTCTGGCCCAGCAGCTGGCCGTCCATCAGCCGCACGTCGCGGCTGGTCATGTTCTGCATCCACACGGTGCGGATCACCGCCAGGTCGGTGTTCAGCACCCCGCCGCGCCGCTTGGCGAACGCGTGCAGCAGCGGCTCGTAGAACACCCAGGCGAAGATGAACACGGCCAGGGCCGCGATGTTCGGCACGCTCACGGCGTCAGTCCTCGAGGATCAGGCTCGTCTTGTTGGTGTCGCGGATGCGCAGGCTGATGACCAGGGCCACCGCCATGATCGCGGAGACATAGATGTAGAAGCCGGTCTCCACGTGCTGGGTCTTGAACCACAGGGCCACATATTCCGCCGTGCCGCCGAAGATGGTGTTGGCGATGGCGTAGGGCAGGGCCACGCCCATGGCGCGGATCGCTGTGGGGAACAGCTCGGACTTCACCACCGCGCTGACCGACGAATAGCCGGAGTGGATCAGGCACAGCGCGGTCGCCAGGCCGAAGGCCGGCAGGATGCTGGTCGAATGGGAGAGCGCCGACATGATCGGATAGGTCAGCGCCGTGCCCAGGGCGAAGGCGAAGATCAGGGTCGTGCGGCGGCCGAACCGGTCGGAGAGATGGCCCATCAGCGGCTGGGCGCACATGTAGACCAGCAGCGAACCGGCCGAGACCACGGTGGCCGCGTCCTTGGAGAAGTGGGCGGTGTTGACCAGGAATTTCGGCATGTAGGTGGTGTAAGTATAGAAGGCGAGCGAGCCGGCCGCGGTCAGGCCCGCCACCATCAGGGTCTCGCGCGGGTGCTTGCCCAGCAGCGGGGCGGCCAAGCTGAGCTGCCAGACGACCAGCACCGCCACCGACAGGCTGAGCGCGTTGGGATTGTCGCTGGCGAACAGGGCCGCGCAGATCGCCAGGGCGACGCCCAGCAGGATCATCACCCAGCGCATGTGGACGGGGTCCAGGCGGGCGCGGTCGGCGGCCTCGACCTTCACGAAGGAGGGGCTCTCCTCCAGGCGCCACTGCACCCAGAACACCGCGATGGCCAGGACGCCGCCGATGGCGAACGGGATGCGCCAGCCCCAGTCCTGCAGCTCGCCCTTGGTCAGGGTGTGTTGCAGCACCAGCAGAACCACGGTGGCGGCCAGCTGGCCCATCACCAAGGTCACGTACTGGAACGATGACCAGAAGCCGCGCCGGCTCTTGCCGGCCATCTCCGACATGTAGGTGGCGCTGGCACCGTATTCGCCGCCCACCGACAGGCCCTGCAGCACGCGGGCCAGCATCAGCGAGATGGGCGCCCAGACCCCGATGGTGGCGTAGCTGGGGATCAGGGCGATGGCGAACGAGCCCAGGCTCATCAGCGCCACGGCGAACGCCAGGGCCGCGCGGCGGCCGATCCGGTCGGCGTAGAAGCCCATGGCCCAGGCGCCGATCGGCCGCGCCAGGAAGCCCACCGCGAAGATCGCCGCGGCCTGCAGCAGCTGGGCGGTCTGGTCGCCCTTGGGGAAGAAATGGTCGGCGAAATAGAGGGTGAAGGCGGAATAGGCGAACCAGTCGTACCACTCGACAAGGTTGCCGGCCGAGCCGCCCAGGATCGCCTTGATCCGGCGCAGCGGGGTCAGGGGTCCGCCAGACCTCTGAACGCCCGCGCCGTGAACCGTCTCGCCGACCGCCATTCTTCCCCCGAACCGTTCGGGCGATGCTAGGCGATCCGAGCCGGACGCGTCGACGCTATATCCGTCCCAGCAGCACCAGGATGATCAGCACCACCACCACCAGGCCCAGGCCGCCGCTCGGGAAATAGCCCCAGTTGCGGGAGTGGCCCCAGGTCGGCAGGGCGCCGACCAGCAGCAGGATCAGCACGATAATTAGAATAGTGCCCATGGACGCGTTCCTCGTAGCTGCCCGACCTCGACCGTAGCCAACGTGTGCTGCCAGGCCGGGTTCCGGCGGCGGCCCGTCCCCGGCGCGGCGGCAGGATCAGTCGGCGGCGTCGGCCGTGTGCAGGTGCTCGTCACGGCGGGTCACCTGCAGGGCATACATCAGCCCGATCCAGCCGCCCTTGATGCGCGGCAGGGCGCTCAGCGCCACCACCAGCAGGGTGGTCAGCATGATCGGCAGCGAGATCTGCGGCGGGCTGCGCCAGATGATCGGGAAGAACAGCAGCGGCGCGATGATCAGGTGGCCGATCAGCAGGATGGTCAGATAGGCCGGCCCGTCGTCGGCCGGATAGTCGGCCAGCTCATGGTTGCAGTTGGCGCAGTGCGGCTCGACCTTCAGGTAGCGGCCATAGAGTCGCCCCTGGCCGCAGTTCGGGCAACGATGCGCCAGCCCCCGGCCGATGGAGCGGAACAGCGGATAGACGATCTCAGCCATGCCGCTCATATGGGCCTGCCGCGGCCCCGGCGAAAGGGCGTGCGCGGCTGGGCCGCGGTCGAGGCGGCGCGGCTACTGCTTGGCGGCCTTGGAGACCGTCTTGCCGGCCGACTGCGCGTCGCGCCCCACGCCGGCGATGGTGTTGCAGGCGGCGCCCAGCAGCATGGCGGAGGCGACGGCGAGGATGATCAGCTTGCGCATGGGAAGAGCCCTAGTCAGAAAGCGCCTAGGTCGGCTGAGCCAGGGCCGCCGTCAAGCTTGCCGCAGCGGCCGTTGACTGAAACGTTCGTTTCATGTAACGGTCGTTCCATGGATATGCCCCTGGATCGCCGCGCGGAGTTGCTCGCGCAGATCGTCACGGCGCTGCTGGACAACGGCGCGGGCGACCTGTCGCTGCGGCCGCTGGCCGAGCGGGTGGGCACCAGCGCGCGGCTGCTGATCTATCACTTCGGCTCCAAGGAGCAGCTGATCGCCTCGGCCCTGGCCGAGGTTCGCGGCCAGGTCGCCGCGTCGCTGAGCGCGCGAGCCGCGCGTGAGGCGCCGGAGTCCCAGCGCGGCCTGCTGACCATGTTCTGGGACTGGGCGACCGAGACCCCCAACCAGCGATACTTCCGGCTGCTGTTCGAGATCGACGGCCTGGCCATGTACGACCGGATCAGCTTCTCGGAAGAGGTCCGGCGGGCCAACAGCGCCGCGTGGACCACCCTGATCGACCGGGCCGCCGGGCGCTTGCCGCAAACCGGCGAACAGTCTGCCGCCCGGTCCACCCTGATCGTCTGCGCCATCAGCGGGCTGCTGCAGGAGTTCCTGTCCAGCGGCGATCGGCAGACGACAACGGCGGCGCTGTCCGCCCTGATCGCTCTCGTCGCCCCTGACGCGCCCGCGTCCCCTCACGTCCCAGGTTCCAGCCGATGACCGACGCTCCACTATCGAAGGGCTGGCAGGCAAAGTGGCCGCCATGAGATCTATGGCTCAGAGTGGCCGACGCCACCCGAACTTCCACCGATGACCGCGATCCTCGGCCAGCTGGTGCTGGCGATCCACCTCGTGGTGATCAACTTCAATATCGCGGGCCTGGTCCTGATCCCGCTGGGCGCCGCGCTGGGCTGGCGGTGGGTGCGGGTGCTTTGGTGGCGGCTGCTGCACCTCGCCTCGCTGGCGGTGGTGGCGCTGCAGGCCGCGCTGGGCCGCGCCTGCTTCCTCACCGATTGGCAGGATGCGCTCACCGGCAGCGGCGCCCACGACCCGCTGATCGTGCGCTGGGTCAACAGCGTCATCTACTGGCCCCTGCCGATGGGGGCGTTCACGGCGGGGTATCTGGCGGTGCTGGCCTATGTGGTGGCGCTGTGGTGGTTCGTGCGGCCGCAAGCGCGCATACTCGGTGAACAACGATCCGGGAACCGGGAGGAAAGACCATGACGGCTTCGAGCATTCGGGTTCGGGCGGCGGTCGCGGCGTGCGCGCTCGCCTGTGCGATGCTCGCCGGGGCGGCTGGGGCGGCGGGCTACAAGGCGCCCCGCAACGCCTTCGGCCAGCCCGACCTCTCCGGCGTCTGGACCAATGCCTCGATCACCCAGCTGGAGCGGCCGGCGCAGTTCAAGTCGCTGGTGATCACCCCCGCCCAGGCCGCGGCCATGGAGCAGGGCTATTCGCGGATGCGCACCTCCGACGCCGGGCCCACCGACCCGAACGCGCCCGCGCCGTCCAAGGGCAAGGACCCCGGCGGTTACAACGCCTTCTGGATCGATCCGGGCACGAAGGTGGGCGCCATCCGTGGCGAGCTCCGCTCCTCGTGGATCGTGGAGCCGGCGGACGGCAAGCTGCCCTACAGCCCCGAGGGCCGGCGGCTGTTCCAGGCCGAGGTGACCAAGATCCAGAGCAACTTCGACGGGCCCGAGGGCCGCCAGCTGGCCGAGCGCTGCCTGCTCGGCTTCGGTTCCACGGCCGGGCCGCCGATGCTGAACGTGCTCTACAATAACACCTACCAGATCCAGCAGGACCGCGATCACCTGGTGATCCTGGTGGAGATGAACCACGACGCGCGCATCGTGCGCCTGGGCGACCGCACCCATCCCAAGGCCGACATCCGCACCTGGATGGGCGATTCGGTCGGCTGGTGGGAGGGCGACGCCCTGGTGGTCGAGACCACCAACTTCAACCCGGGCGAACAGCTACGGCCGGGCATCCCGACCACCGTCTTCGTCTCCCAGGACGCCAGGGTGACGGAGCGCTTCACCCGTGTCTCGCCCACCCAGATCCTCTACGAATTCAAGGTCGAGGACCCCAAGGTCTATACCAAGACCTGGCGGGGCGAGATGCCGATCAACGCCGCCAAGGGTCCTGTCTATGAATACGCCTGCCACGAGGGGAACTACGCCCTGCCGGGTATCCTGCGCGGAGCCCGGGTGACCGAGGCGGCGGGCAAGAAGGTCGAGGCGGCGGACGTGGCGGAGTAGGGCCTCGCCTGACGCCGCGTCGGGGCGCCAGGATCCTCCCTCGATCGATCGGAGGACACGATGGCGGGACGGATGGACGGTAAGGTGGCCCTGATCACGGGCGGGGCCTCGGGGCTCGGCGCGGAGAGCGGCCGGCGGCTGGCGCGGGAGGGGGCCAAGGTGGTGCTCACCGACCTGGCCGAGGACGCCGGCCTGGCCCTCGCCGACGAGATCGCCGCGGCGGGCGGTACGGCGCACTTCCTGCCCCAGGACGTGACCGATGAGGGCCGCTGGACCGAGGTGGTCGCGGCCACGCTGGCGCGTTTCGGCAAAATCGACGTGCTGGTGAACAGCGCCGGCGTGGCCGCGGGCGGAGAGCCGATCCTGGAGGCGACGCTGGCGGCCTGGCGCCGCATCGTCGGCATCAACCTGGAGGGCACCTTCCTCGGCGTGAAGGCCGTGGCGCCGGCCATGGTGGCGGCCGGCCGCGGCTCGATCATCAACCTGTCGTCGATCCTGGGAAAGGTCGGCCTGCCCGGCGCGGCGGCCTACTGCGCCTCCAAGGGCGGAGTGCTGATGCTGACCAAGGCGGTCGCCCTGGAACTGGCGCCGCTGGGCGTGCGGGTGAACTCGGTCCACCCAGGCTTCATCGACACGCCCATGGTGGTGAACGCCTTCCGGGCTTCCGAAAACGAAAACGAGATGCGCGACAATATCACCTCCCGCCACGCCATGGCCCGCCTGGGCGTGCCCCGCGAGATCGCCGACGCGGTGCTGTTCCTGGCGTCGGACGAGTCAAGCTTCATGACCGGGTCGGAGCTGGTGGTGGATGGGGGCTACACGGCGGCTTGACTCCCACCGCCGCTCATCCCCGCGAAGGCGGGGACCCATGCGGCGTCTCGGTGCTGGCGCGGCGGGTCGAACGAGAATCGGCTTGGGTCACCGCATTCGCGGGGATGAGCGGGGTTTTGGTCGGCCGCGTGGCAAGCGCCGGTCCAGCCCGGGCACGACGATCCGGAGGAACTGGATTTCGGAATAGCGCCGCGCGGCGCTGTCCGTCCATAGATCTCACGGCAGGCAAACTGGCTGCCATGAGATCTATGGCTGGGCGTGGCCGCGACGCGGTTCAGGCCTAGATCCGGGAGGTCCGAGCCTCAGAAAACGCCGAACAACGTCAAGGTTGCCGGATGAGCGGGCCGATAGGTCCAGTCGCTTCGATCTCCGCCCTTGTACACCGCGACGCCGATTCGGAGGTTGCGAGGCACCTTCCCCGCGCGCTCCATATCTATGAGGTGAGCGACCGTCTCCGGCACGTGATCCGTATAGAGATAGACGTTGAAGTAGCCGCCGCCGACGTCATTTCCGTCCTCAAAGTAGAGGCCTTCACTCGCCTTGGCGATTTGTGACTCAGCGGCGAAGTAGGGGCCAGTACGGTCGGATGTCATGACCCATTGAGCGACGACCTGCGTGTCGCCGGGCCTAAGGCCGCGCTGCTCCGCCGCGTTAGGGGCGCAGCCGGCAAGCAGACCGGTCATCGGCGCCCACATGCGGCTTCGGACCGTCATCCCCATCCCCTAATCCGCGTCCATCTTCAACGCCGCGATGAACGCCTCCTGCGGGATGTCCACATTCCCGTACTGCCTCATCCGCTTCTTGCCCGCCTTCTGCTTGTCCAGCAGCTTGCGCTTGCGGCTTGCGTCGCCGCCGTAGCACTTGGCGGTGACGTCCTTGCGCAGCGCGCGGACGGTTTCTCTCGCAATGATCCGGCCGCCGATCGCCGCCTGGATCGGGATCTGGAACATGTGGGGGCTGATCAGCTCCTTCATCTTCTCGACCATGCCGCGGCCTCTCGCCTCCGCGCGGTCGGCGTGGACCAGCATCGAGAGGGCGTCCACCGGCTCGGCATTCACCAGGATCGACATCTTCACCAGGTTGCCGACCCGGTAGTCCTCCAGCGTGTAGTCGAAGGAGGCGTAGCCCTTGGAGATCGACTTCAGGCGATCGTAGAAGTCGAACACCACCTCGTTCAGCGGCAGGTCGTAGACCACCATGGCGCGGGAGCCGACGTAGCTCAGTTCCCGCTGCTGGCCGCGGCGGTCCTGGCAGAGCTTGATGATCGGCCCCAGGTACTCGTCGGGGGTGAAGATGGTGGCCTTGATCCAGGGCTCGGCGATGGTGGCGATCTTCACCGGATCGGGCAGGTCGGCCGGGTTGTGCAACTCGACCGTCTCGCCGTTGATCAGGCCGATCTTGTAGACCACCGACGGCGCCGTCGCGATCAGGTCGAGGTCGAACTCGCGGGAGAGGCGCTCCTGGATGATCTCCAGGTGCAGCAAGCCCAGGAACCCGCAGCGGAAGCCGAAGCCGAGCGCCGCGCTGGTTTCCATCTCGTAGGTGAAGGAGGCGTCGTTCAGGCGCAGGCGCCCGATCGCGGCGCGCAGGTCCTCGAACTTGGCGGCGTCCACCGGGAACAGGCCGCAGAACACCACCGACTGCACCGCGCGGAAGCCGGGCAGGGCCTGGGCGGCCGGCTTGCGCTCGTCGGTCAGGGTGTCGCCGACCGCGGCCTGGGCGACTTCCTTGATCTGGGCGGTAATGAAGCCGATTTCGCCGGGGCCGAGTTCGTCCACCTCGGTGCGCTTGGGCCGGAAATAGCCGATGCGGTCGATCAGGTGGGTGGAGCCCTGCTGCATCATGCGGATGCGCTGGCCGGCCCGTAGCACCCCGTCGACGACCCGCACCAGCACGACCACGCCCAGGTAGGCGTCGTACCAGGCGTCGACCAGCAGCGCCTTCAGCGGCGCGTCGCGGTCGCCCTTGGGCGGCGGCAGGCGCTTGACCACCGCCTCCAGCACGTCGTGGATGCCCAGGCCGGTCTTGGCCGAGGCTAGCACCGCGTCGGAGGCGTCCAGGCCGATGACGTCCTCGATCTGCTGGCGCACCCGGTCGGGCTCGGCGGCCGGCAGGTCGACCTTGTTGAGCACCGGGACGATCTCGTGGTTGTTGTCCAGCGCCTGGTAGACGTTGGCGAGGGTCTGGGCCTCGACCCCTTGCGAGGCGTCCACCACCAGGATCGAGCCCTCGCAGGCGGCCAGGGAGCGGGAGACCTCGTAGGCGAAGTCCACGTGGCCGGGGGTGTCCATCAGGTTGAGGATATAGGTCTCGCCGTCGTCGGCCTTGTATTCCAGGCGGACGGTCTGGGCCTTGATGGTGATGCCGCGCTCGCGCTCGATGTCCATGTTGTCGAGCACCTGCTCGGTCATCTCGCGCTGGGTCAGCGCGCCGGTCTCCTGGATCAGCCGGTCCGACAGCGTGGACTTGCCGTGGTCGATGTGGGCGACGATCGCGAAGTTGCGGATGTGGGAAAGCGGGGTGGTCATGGCGCGCCGCGTTTAGCACATCTCGCGACGCAACATAGGCTGCCGCTTTGTCGCCCCGCGGCCGTGGTTAATGCTGCGTTAAGGCGACGCCGCCCATCCCTGACGGCTGGGCGGGCTCGATCTTACTTGGAGGCACTGCAGCGCCATGGACCGTCGCACGCTGATCGTTTCGGGGCTCGTCAGCCTGGGCGCCCCGGCGCTTGTCGGGATCGCCGGCGCGCGCGCGCAGCCGGTTCCCGGCGCGCCGCCCTCGGCCGGCGCGACGCCCACCACCGCCGACAACACCTATGGCGAGGACGAGATCGTCCACAATGTCTCCGACTTCCTGGGCGTGACGGCGGAGTCGGCCGGCGGGGCGGTCGAGAAGCTGTTCGCCAAGAACGGCCGGCCCACCGCCTATATCGCCGGCGAGGAGGGCTCGGGCGCCTTCGTGATCGGGGCCCGCTACGGCCGCGGCCTGATGTACATGAAGAACCACCAGCCGATGGAGGTGTTCTGGCAGGGCCCCTCGGCCGGCTGGGACTTCGGCGGCAACGCCAGCCGGGTGTTCACGCTCTGCTACGGCCTCGAGGTTCCCGAGCGGATCTTCCAGCGGTTCCCGGGCGTCGAAGGCTCAGCCTACCTCGTGGGCGGCCTGGGCGTGAACTACCAGCGCGCCGACGAAATCACCCTGGCCCCGATCCGCGCCGGCGTCGGCCTGCGGCTGGGCGCCAATGTGGGCTACCTGTCGTACTCGCGGAAGCGGCATAAGATTCCGTTCTAAAACCGCACACCGCATTGGGTATTTAGCCGCCGAACGCCGTACGGAGCTTGTCCATGTGGGACAGCACCGGGTTGGCCGGTTCGCCGGTTCCGCTTTCCAGGTACATGCGCTTGTCCAGGTGGCGGACGCGCTCATAGAGGCGCTCGGCGCGGTCGGTCAGGCGGGTCAGGCCGCGGGGCAGTTCGCCCCGCGCAGCCTCGGCCTCGGCAGCCTTGGCGATATCCTGGGCGTTTAGCCGGTAGCGGTCCTCGCACGCCGAGGCCGGGGCCATGTCGCCCTCGCGCACGGCGCGCTGGACCAGCAGCCACGAGGCCACCTGCATCAGGCGCGTGGTCAGCCGCATGCTCTCGGCCGCATAGGCCAGCGCGGCGTTGCGCGACAGCAGCTTGCTCTCCTGGCGGCCTTCGCCGTCCAGGTAGCTGGCGGTCTGCTCGACCAGTTCCATGCCCTCCTGGAAGGTTCGCTCGAACAGCTCGGAGCGGGCGAAATCCTGGATGACGTCGTCGCGCCAATCGGGGCTTTGGGTATCCTGCATCAACTCAACTCTACATCAGTATCGGTTTCCACGCCCTGAACGAATGGACGCGGCATCGTGCGGGCTATGCAACCGCTGTGCCAGCGCCCGCATCGTCCCCGTCGGGGTCGAGTCGAGGATTTCAGCTCGAACGAGTCGAGAAGAAGGAGTCGGCGGCGGCGCGGCTCGATCGCTTCTTGCCGATCTGCGCCTCCACCCGGGCGGCCTCCGCCGCCAGGATCTCGAGCCGCTCCTCAAGCTCCGCCACACCATAGAGCTCCAGGTCCTCGCGGACAGCCTCCAGCAGGCGTTGCCCGCGACCGGGCCGGACTTCAGCAGGTTCATCCATCGCCGAACCCTCCTATGCGTCCCCCGACTTGGGGTTTATCTGAACCCGCGTTGCCGATCCGCGCAAGTTTCAGGACCTTTTCGATGACCAGCCCGATCGAAGCCGAGACCATGACCGCGGTCGTCATCGAGGGGGGCAAGGGCCCGGCCTCGGCGCTGAAGGCGGCGCAGATCCCGCGGCCGCAGCCCAAAACGGGTCAGGTGCTGATCCGGGTGAAGGCGGCGGGCGTCAACCGGCCGGACATCATCCAGCGCCTGGGCATGTACCCGCCGCCGCCCGGGGCGCCGGACACCATGGGCCTGGAGGTCGCCGGCGCGGTGGTGATCGGCGCCGGGCGCTGGAAGGCCGGCGACCAGGTCGTGGCCCTGCTGGGCGGCGGCGGCTATGCGGAATATGCCGTCTGCGACGCGCGCCACGCCCTGCCGATGCCGGCGTCCCTGAGCTTCGTCGAGGCGGCGGGGCTGCCGGAGACCGTGTTCACCGTCTACGCCAACGTCTTCGAGCACGGGTCGCTGAAGGCCGGCGAGACCCTGCTGGTGCACGGCGCGACCTCCGGCATCGGGGTCACCGCCATCCAGATGGCCAAGGCCGCCGGCGCCAAGGTGATCGCCACGGCGCGGGGGGCGGACAAGGCGAAGACCGCGCTGGCGCTGGGCGCCGACGTGGCGGTCGACGCCACCGCCGAGGACTTCGCCGAGGTCGCCAAGCGCGAGGGCGGGGTCGATGTGGTGCTGGACATGGTCGGCGGCGACTATTTCACCAAGGACCTGGACGCCATCCGCACCGGCGGCCGCATCGTCTTCATCGCCGCCCAGGCCGGCGGCGAGGTGGCCCTGCAGATCTTCCGCATCATGCAGAAGCGCGCCGTGATCACCGGCTCCACCCTCCGCCCCCGCGACGCCGACGAGAAGGCGCGGCTGGCCGGCGAGGTCGAGCGGGTGGTCTGGCCATGGATCGCCGCCGGCAAGGTCAAGCCGCAGGTGGATCGGACGTTTCCGCTGGAAGAGGCCGCCGCGGCCCACGCCCACCTCGAAAGTGGCGCGCACGTGGGCAAGGTGATCCTCACCGTCGGTTAGCGCTCGTCCAGGCTCGCCCCGACCCGCTGGGTCTTGGTGTCGAACAGGCCGCGGCCGGGGACGTGGTTGACCTCCAGGCGGATGCCGTCGGGGTCTTCGAAGAGGACGGAGTAGTAGCCCGGCGCGAACTGGTCGACCTGGGGCGGGTGGACGATCGTCGCGCCGATCGAGACCATGAAGGCGTGGACCGCGTCGACATCGGCCAAGTCGCGCACGCGCCAGCATTGGTGGTGCAGGCTGCCGACCCGGTATTGCGCGTAGGCCGCGCCCGCATGCGCCGGGTCCGGCCGGCGGATGCCGAAGCCGGTGCGGCCGCCGACGCAGTAGTAGGTGTCCGGACTGTCGGCGACCTCCTGCAGCCCCAGGAACGGCAGCAGCTGGCGGTAGAAGGCGACTGAGGCCTCGAAGTCGCCGGCGGTGATGAAGGTGTGCGCGACGCCGTTGATCTCGACCATGCGGGTCCTCAGTGCTTGTCGGTCTTGCTGGTCAGCCAGTCCATGAGGGCCAGCAGCACGCCGGAGGTGACGAACGTGAGGTGGATGCCGACCAGCCAGCTCAGGCGCCGGTCGGTGATCTCCTGGCCCTCGGCCAACTGCATGAAGGCCTTCAGCAGGGCGATGGCGCTGATCGCGGCGATGGAGGCCATCAGCTTCATCTTCAGGCCGGAGAAGTCGACCTTGCCCATCCAGCCGGGCCGGTCTTCGTCGTCGCCGGTGTCGATCTTGGAGACGAAATTCTCGTAGCCCGAGAAGATCACGATCAGCAGCAGGTTGCCGGCCAGCGACAGGTCGATCAGCGACAGCACCATCAGGATCGCCTGTTCCGGCGACATGACGAACAGGTGGGAAAGCTCGTGCCAGGCCTCGTTGACGAAGACGACGAGCAGCGCGGCCAGCGCGACGACGAGCCCGACATAGAAGGGCGCCATCAGCCAGCGGGAGCGGAACAGGCCCAGCTCCAGGATCCGCTCGGCGTTGGGCTTGGGGCGGGTCGGGGAAGGCTCGCTCATCCCTCCTAGGTAACGGCTGGAGGCGCCGGCGCAAGGCGCCTCCGCGCGTCAACGCGGCGAGCGGGCGAACAGCCAGAACACCACATTTTTGCCGACCGCCAGGGCCAGGAACGGCGCCGCCGCCAGTCCGGCGCGGGCGTGGAAGCCCGGCGTAGAGCAGATCGCGTAGGCGCCGGCGCCCACGGCGAAGAAGGCGCCCAGGCGCGCGGCTGGGCCCTGGGCTGGTCGCGCAGCAGCACCGCGGCGATCAGCGCCAGCAAGCCCACGATCCCGCCGCGCAGCAGCAGGTTGAACTCGGCGAGGGTCAGGAGGTCCGCCATCGCCCGATCAGACCCCGATCGCGGCCCGCGGTCTAGCTTCGCAGTTTCGCGCCTACGGCCTTGGACGCCGCGGCGACGATCCGGCCGGAGAGAGCTTCGATCTCGCCCTCGGTCAGGGTCTTTTCGCGGGGCTGGACGACCACCTCGACGGCGACCGACTTCATCCCGTCCGGCACGCCCTGGCCCTGGTAGACGTCGAAGATCCGGGCGTCGGCGATCAGGGCCTTGTCGGCGCCCAGGATCGGGCGGACCAGGTCGCCGCCCGGGGTGTCGGCGGCGACCAGGAAGGCGAAGTCGCGGCTGAGCGGCATCAGGGGCGAGAGGTCCAGCGCCGGCTTGGTCTTCACGCCCTTGCGCTTCGGCTCGGGAATGGCGTCGAGGTTCAGCTCGAAGGCCAGGATCGGGCCGTCGGCGTCCAGGGCCTTGAGGATGCGCGGGTGCAGTTCGCCGAACTCGGCGACCACCACCTTGGGGCCGAGCTGCAGGCGGGCTGAACGGCCCGGATGCCACCAGGCCGCATTCTGGCCCTGCACCACCTGCAGGCCGGGTGCGCCCAACTCGTCCAACAGAGCGAGCAGGTCGCCCTTGAGCGCGAACAGTGGGTCGGTCCCGCCCTTGATCCACGACTTGGGCGCATGCGGGGCCAGCAGCGCGGTGATCGCTGTCCACTGGTCGCCGGGCTCGTCGCCGCGGAAGTTGGGGCCAACCTCGAACAGGGCCGCGTCGGCGAAGCCCTTGCGGGCGTTGCGTGCGGCGGCGTCGACCAGGTTGCCCAGGGCGGTCGGGCGCATGGTGTCGAGGTCCGAAGCGATCGGGTTGGAGAGCACCAGCTTCGCGTCGCCGCCGCCGAACAGGGCCGCCCACTCGCGGCGCATGAAGCTCCAGGTCAGCGCCTCGGCATAGCCGCGCGCCGCCAGCGCGCGGCGGGCGTCGCGCATGCGGCGCTGGCGCAGGGTGAGCACGCCGCCGGCCGGCCGGGCAATCGGCGGCAGCGGCGTCTCGGGGAGGTTGTCGAAGCCCTCGATGCGGGCGACTTCCTCGACGAGGTCGGCCTTGCCGCCCACATCGCGTCGCCAGGACGGCGGGGTGACGTGGGCGCCGTCCACCTTGAAGCCGAGCCTGGTGAGAATTTCGTCGATCCGCGCCAGGCCGACGTCGAGGCCGGACAGCTTCTTCACATAGGCCCGGTCGAAGGCGATGGCGGTCGGCGGGGCGGGCGCCTGGCCGGCGACCCGGACTTCGGAGGCCTCGCCGCCGCACAGCTGCAGGATCAGGGCCGTGGCCAGCTCCAGGCCGGGGACCAGCGAGGCCGGATCGACGCCGCGGGCGAAGCGGTACTGGGCGTCCGAGGCGATCCCAGTGGCGCGGCCGGTCTGGGCGGTGCGGATCGGGTCGAACCAGGCGCTCTCGACGAACACCTCGGTCGTGGCCTCCGAACAGCCGGTGGAGACGCCACCCATGACGCCGCCCAGGCCGATGGCGCCCGAGCGGTCGGCGATGACACAGATCTCCGGGCCGGCCGGATAGGTCTTGCCGTCCAGCGCTTCGACGGTCTCGCCGTCGCGCGCCAGGCGGGCCTCGATGACGCCGCCAGCGATCTTGCCCGCGTCGTAGACGTGCAGCGGCCGGCAGCGATCGACCGAGATCAGGTTGGTGACGTCTACCAGGGCGTTGATGGGGCGCAGGCCGACGGAGATCAGCCGCTGCTGCAGCCAGGCCGGGGAGGGGCCGTTCTTCACGCCGCGGATCAGCCGGCCGGCGAACACCGGGCAGGCGTCGCCGTCGACCTTGATCGCGATGGGGCAAGGGAAGGCGCCCGTGGCCGGCGCGGTGGTGTCCGGCTTCAGCGTCCCTAAGCCCGCGGCGGCCAGGTCGCGGGCGATGCCGCGCACGCCCAGCCAGTCGGGCCGGTTGGGCGTTACCTCGAAGTCGATCACGGCCTCCAGGCCCAGCGCCTCGGCGGCGTTGGCGCCCACGGCGAGGCCATCGTCCAGCTCCAGGATCCCGTCGGACTCCTCGGCCACCTCCAGCTCCCTGGCCGAGCAGAGCATGCCGTTGGAGATCACGCCGCGCACCGGCCGCGCCTCCAGCGTCACGCCGGAGCCCGGCACGTAGGCGCCGATCGGAGCGTAAATGGTGGTCAGGCCTGCGCGCGCATTGGGCGCGCCGCAGACGATCTCCTGGCGGCCGTCTATCGTGTCCACCTGGCAGACCCGCAGGCGGTCGGCGTTGGGGTGCTGGTGGGCCTCGACGATCTTCGCCACCGTGAAGGCCGCCAGCTTGGCGCCCGGGTCCGCGACATGCTCGACCTCGAGCCCGGCCATGGTCATGGCGGCCACGACCTCGCCGACCGTCGCGGTGGTGTCGAGGTGTTCCTTAAGCCAGGACAGGGTGAACTTCATGGCGCGAGCTCGCACATTTGAAGCCTTCTCCCCTTGCGGGAGAAGGTGGCAGCCGGAGGCTGACGGATGAGGGGTTGCGCCAAGGCCACAAGCCCTGGCGGCGCGTGTGTCGAAGCGGATTGAGCGTCGAGAGGCCGGCGCGACCCCTCATCCGACCTGCTCCGCCGGCCACCTTTTCCCGCAGGGGGAGAAGGATGGTGCAGGGACGTCATGGCTGGCCGTCCTCGATAATCTCGACCAGCCGGAAGCGCTCGCAGTTGAGCAGCATGGTCGGGGCGAAGCCGCCGTTGCGGGTGAAATAGCGCCGATGGGCGGCGCGCCAGGCGGCCAGGGTGCGGTCGTCCTCGCCCTCGTGGTGGGCGAAGGCGGCGTCGACCTCGTCGAACCGGCGCTGGGTCAGCTCGACGGTCTCCAGCACGGCGCGCGGCCGGCCTGCGCCGTCCTTGGCCACCATTGGCTTGCCGACCTCGGCGCCCTTCAGGCCCTCGGCCGCGGCCCAGCAGGTCGCGGTCTTCTTGCCTCCCAGCACCAGGGCCAGAAGTTCATCGGCCAGCGCCGGCCCGTCGCCGAAGCTGAACGACTCCAGGCTCCGCCAATCGACGCCGGTCATGACAGCCCCGTTGCCGGGTTCGGCGCCTGGAAGGCCGAGAAGCCATAGTGCTCCAGCCAGCGGACGTCGCTGGCGAACATGTCGCGCAGGTCGGGCATGCCGTACTTCAGCGTCCCCAGCCGGTCGACGCCGAAGCCGAAGGCGAAGCCCTGCCACTCGTCGGGGTCCAGGCCGCAGTTGGCGAGCACGTTGGGGTGCACCATCCCGCAGCCGACGATCTCCAGCCAGTCGTCGCCCTGGCCGATCTTCACATCGCGGCCGGAGCGGTCGCACTTCACATCCATCTCGGCCGACGGCTCGGTAAACGGGAAGTGGTGCGGCCGGAAGCGGGTCTCGACCACCGGGGTCTCGAAGTAGCGGCTGATGAAGGTGTCCAGGGTCCACTTCAGGTGGCCCATGTGGATATTGCGGTCGATCACCAGGCCTTCCAGCTGGTGGAACATCGGGGTGTGGGTGGCGTCGCTGTCCGAGCGATAGGTGCGGCCGGGCACGATGATGCGGATCGGCGGCGACTGGCTGGTGGCGATCCAGCCGGGCAGCTTGTGGTTCTGGCCCTGCTGCATGACGCGGATCTGCACCGGGCTGGTGTGGGTGCGCAGCAGCTTGCGCTGGCCGGCTTCGTCCTCGGGCAGCCAGAAGGTGTCGTGCATCTCCCGCGCCGGATGCCTGGGCGGGAAGTTCAGCGCGGTGAAGTTGTGGAAGTCGTCCTCGATGTCCGGGCCTTCGGCCAGCGAGAAGCCCAGGTCGGCGAAGACGGCGATCATCTCGTCCATCACCTGCATGGTCGGGTGCACCCGGCCACGGCGTTCGGGCGGCGGCGGCAGCGAGAGGTCGACCCGCTCGGCAGCCAGCCGGGCGTCCAGGGCGGCGGTCTCCAGGTGGTCCTTGCGCGCGGCGATGGCCAGGGTGACGGCGTCGCGCAGGCCGTTGATCTTCGGCCCCTGCTCGCGGCGCTCGTCGGGCGACAGGCGGCCCAGGGTCTTCAGCAGTTCGGATATCGAACCGGTCTTCCCCAGCGCCTCGACACGGACGGCTTCGAGGGCGGCGAGGTCCTGCACGGCGGCGACGCGGGCCGACAGGTCGGCTTCGAGTTGGGAGAGGTCGGTCATCAGGGGGCTGTCCTAGATGAGGTTCTTCAGGAGCGAGCAGCAAAAAGCCCCCCGGCGGTTCGGCCGGAGGGCTCTTGAGGCTTCGGGATCTGTCGATCCCGGGCCTTAAGCCAGCGCGGCGCGAACCTTGTCGGCGATGGCCTTGAACGCGACCGGATCGGCGCCGGCGATGTCGGCGAGGACCTTGCGATCCATTTCGATCCCGGCCTGGTCAAGGCCGTGAATAAACTGCGAGTAGGTGAAACCCTCGGTGCGGGCCGCGGCGTTGATCCGCTGAATCCACAGCGACCGGAACATCCGCTTGCGGATCTTGCGGTCGCGATAGGCGTATTGGCCAGCCCGGTCCACGGCCGCCTTCGCGGTGCGGATGGTGTTCTTGCGGCGCCCGTAGAAGCCCTTGGCCTGCTCGAGAACCTTCTTGTGCCTGGCGTGGGCGGTGACGCCCCGTTTGACGCGTGCCATCTGTCAGCTCTCCCTAAGCGAGGCCGTAGGGGATCCAGAGCTTGATGATCTTCGCGTCGGACGCGCTCATCACCTTGGTGCCCCGGTTCTGACGGATGTACTTGGCGTTGTGGCTGATCAGGCGGTGCCGCTTGCCGGCGACGCCGGCCTTCAGCTTGCCGGAAGCCGTGAGCCGGAAGCGCTTCTTCACGCCCGACTTGGTCTTCAGTTTGGGCATTTCACGTCGGGGCGTGAACACCCCGTCCTCTAGGTCGTGTTGATGAACCGCCCTGGCATGCCTTTGGGCCAGGCGGTTCCGAAGGGGCGGGTGAATACGGGAAAGAGGCGGGGAATGCAACTCTCCGCTGCCTTGCGGGTCGCGCTGCCCAGGTCCCTCTCCTGTCGGGGGAGGTGTCGGCGGAGCCGACGGAGGGGGTCCGCTCAGAACGTCGGGCGCAACCGATCTCGGCGCCGCTGATGTGTCCGGTCGGACGGTCGTGAAGGACCCCCTCACCCGCTTCGCGGGAGCTCTCCCGAAGGGGAGCAACTTGAGCGTCACGCCAGCCGCGGCGAGCGTTTCACCACCATGGCGGCGAACCACAGCGCCGGCAGCACCAGCACCGCCGAGAAGGCGAACGGCGCCCCCACCGAGACCATCGAGAACAGCGCGCCCGCCGCCACCGGTCCGCCGATGCGGGCGGCGGCCATGCCGCTCATGTTCAGGCCCAGCATCTCGCCCTGGCGGTCGGGTGGCGCGGCGCGGCTGATCAGGGCGGAGATGTTGGGGAAGCAGATCGACTGGCCGATGCAGACCAGGGCGAAGCCCACGATGGCGATCGGCCAAGTAGGCGCCAGGCCTTGGGTGGCGATTCCGACGCCCATGAACGCCAGGCCGCCCATCAGGGTGCGCGCCTCGCCGTAGCGCCGCGCCAGCCGCCCGGACAGCCACCCCTGGCAGACCGCGCCCAGCAGGCCGATCCCCATGAACGCCGCGCCGATCTGCTTCGGCCCCCAGCCGAAGCGGGCCTCGGTCCACAGGCCATAGGTGGCCTCGATGCCGGCGAAGCCCACCACGACGATGAAGCTGATCATCACCACCCGGCCGATGATCGGATGGCCGAAGCCTTCCTGCAGGCGCGGGGTGCGCACCTGGCCGCGCGGCGGGACGGCGGTCTTCGGCCGGGTCTCGCGCACCAGGAAGACCACCGCCAGCGCCGAGGCCAGGGCGAACCCGGCCGCCACCAGCAGCGGCAACTGGAAGCCGAGCGCGCCGCGGCTGGGCTGGGCCAGGAAGCCGCCGATCGCCGGGCCGGTGGTGAAGCCGGCGCTGAACGCGGCGCCCATGATCCCCATCCGCTGGGCGCGCTTCTCCGGCGGGGTGATGTCGGCCATCGCCCCCTGCAGGGTGGAGATGTTGCCGGCGAAAATCCCGGTCAGGAAGCGGATCGCGAAGGCCACGGCGATGTTGGGGGCGAAGGCCAGGGCGGCGTAGCTGACACCGACCATGGCGATGGTGGCGATCATCACCGGCCGCCGGCCGATCCGATCCGACAGCTTCCCCCAGATCGGCTCGCCGATGAACTGGCCGACCGAGAAGGCCGAGAACAGCAGCGTGACCTGCCAGGCCGAGGCGTGGAACGCCTTGGCGAAGAACGGCAGCAGCGGGATCACCAGGCCGAAGCCGGCGATCATCAGATAGATCACCGCCAGCAGGACGATCAGCGCGCGGCGCTCCTCGGCGGGCGCGAGCACGCTGGGGATCATTGCGCGACCCGCGCGATCCGCCAGGCGGCGGCCCGGCGCGCGGCCATCACCGCCAGCCAGATCGACGGCGCCACGATGATTGCGCCCAGATAGAACGGACCGTCGATACTGATGTGGGTGAAAGCCAGACTGGCGCAGAACGGCCCGGCGACGCGAGCCAGCGCCCCGGTGGCGTTGTTGAGCCCGAGGAACTGGCCCTGGCGGTCGGCCGGCGCGGTCTCGCTGACCAGGGCGCTGACGTTGGGCCAGGCCACCGACTGGCCGATGGCGGTGACGCACATCAGGGCGATGACCATGGCGGCGTGGGTCGACAGCGGCTGCAGTAGCTGACCCACCAGGGTGAGCCCCATGCCGACCGCCAGCATCCGGCCCTGGCCGTAGCGCTCGGCCAGCGGGCCGGTGACGAAGGTCTGGGTGAAGGCCGCGGTGATGCCGATGAAGGCGAAGCACAGCCCCACCTCCTTAGGCCCCCAGTGGAACTTCGCCTCGCTCCACAGGCTGAAGGTGCCCTCGATGCCGGTGAAGGCGAAGCCGACCAGGAAGGTCAGCAGCATCAGGCGGCCGATCACCGGATGGCGCACGGCCTCGCCGGTGGCCTCCCAGCGGCTGGGCTGGCGTTCAGTGCTGCGCCCGCGGCTCTCGCGGATGAACAGCAGGATGGCCAGCGCCGCGGTGGCCGCCAGCCCCGCGGCGATGAACATCGGGATCTGGAAGCCGATGGGGCCGACGCCGGGCTTGGCGAACACCCCGCCGACGCTGGGCCCGACGATCAGGCCGATGTTCCATGCCGAGCCCATGTAGCTCATGGTCCGCGTCCGGCCTTCCGGCGGGGTCACGTCGGCGATGTAGCCTTGCACGACGGAGCCATTGCCGCTGAACATGCCACCCAGGAAGCGGATGGCCAGCGCCGCCCAGACGTTGGGCGCGAAGGCCAGCGCGAAGTAGCAGAGGCAGGTGCAGCACAGCGTGGAGATCAGGATCGGCTTGCGCCCATAGCGGTCCGACAGCCGGCCCCAGAACGGCTCACCGAAGAAGCTGCCGGCGGAAAAGGCCGAGAACACCAGCGCGATCTGCCAGGGCGCCGCGTTGAACGACTGCCCATAGAACTGCAGCAGCGGGACGATGATCCCGAAGCCCAGCATGTTGATGAAGATGACGGCGATCAGCGACAGCGCGGCCAGGGAGGGCGGCGCTGCCTCCCGTGGCGGCGTTTCGGACATGGCGGGGTGTTAAGGCGTGGCGCCCGGGCGGGCAAGGCTGGCGGAGAGGCGGGCGGCCGATGGCGGGTCAGCGTGGCAAGTTGGGGACAGATCAATCCCTCCGCCCCGTCATCCCGCGACTTGTTCGCGGGAGGCGTTTATATACTTTGCAAACGCGTTAGCCGTGACTGACTAGGCTGATAAACCACACGACCGGTGCAGCCAGAACGGCGGACCAGACGAGCAGCCAGATGTAGGCGCGCTTGCTGATTGGGCCGGGCGTTCCCCAGAAGCGGAGGACCACCGGGCCACCCATGGCTCCCCTGATCATGCCCGCGATAACCAGAGACACGCCCAGCCATTCGAGCAGGACGATCATTTGGGCTTTTCGGCCTTAGGCTTTCCTGGCGCCTTAGCCAGCTTCTTCAGCCGCTCGTCAAAGGCGTCTTCGTCCTCGTCGCACTCTAGCTCGCGGGCCAGGTCGCGGAACTTGTCGAGCTGGGGCTTGGGCTCGTCGGACATCGTTAGTCCTTCATAGAAAGAAGGCTCTCGTACATTGCGGGCCAGTATTCGCTCATTACCATGTTCGTGTATCGCTGCGGTAGATCGACAAGCCGCGACACCTCCAACGCGCTGACTCTGTCCGCCGCTCGCGCCTTGATAAGGATTTCTCTTGCGGCCCACGGAAAGAGAACCGCGACGGCCTGGAGGATTCCGATACGGTCACTGACGGTCGGCAACCCGTCCTTTAATCCATCTTGGTACTCTGGGGGGAGGACGATCTTGTCCGTGAGGTTCTTAACCTCGGCAGGGGTCGACGCGCGCCATTGATCCGGATCGAGGATGTGTAGCAACTCTTTGCAGCAGACTAGCCTTTGCCAGTCGTCGGTAAGGCTCTTGGCGTAGAAGATCCCGGCTACGGATTTCGTGACCGCCTGGGTCGCGTCGGTGGGGTACTCAAAATCGTTGATCTCGTCCCAATGGACGAACTGCCCCCTGAGAACCGCATCTTTGATGTCTACGGGGAAAAAGTAGACTTCATCTTTTACGCCACGCGTCCGCAGTGACGCCAGGACATCATTGACATCCACAGGCGCGCTTCGGCGCCCGGAATACTCTTCAATCATGTTGCCGATAGCCATTGGTTTTCCACAAAGAAAAAGGGCTCGGTTTTCACCGAGCCCTTCCAATCTGGTGCTCTGATTCTTTTACAAATCAGCGAAAATCACACCCAAGTCAACGGTGGGTTGCTTGCTGCGGGGTGCCTCCAGGGACCCGGCGGAGGCGC
>NZ_JANXWD010000128.1 GCF_025351295.1 Phenylobacterium sp. | reverse complement strand
AAAATGGAAGCGATATACAGAAATGGATTAGCGGCCAACTCGGTGAAGTTGTCCGGGATACGGACTTTAAAATCGATACGTGCGTGACGCTTACTAAGACAGCCGACCCGGTCGCTGTTAACACTTTACAGAGAGACGCACTTTTTAAGGTTTACGGGGCAAACAACGGGAGCCAAGCTTACGGGCTTTTCGAGTTCAACCGCGATTACGGCCTCAATCGTTGGGGTGATGAGCATCAGGTTAGCTGGGTCCAAGTCGGCACCGACCTTCCATCAAGCGACAAGCCGAAATTGAATCCGAACGTTGCGCGTGAAGTCGCGAACCTCGCCGACGTTGACCAGATCATTGACGGAATCGTGAGCGCGATAATCCCAGGTGACTGCGGAAGGATGACATCGCACAGCCAAAAACTTCTCACACTCGGAAACTGGCCCGAGTTTATGGTCGAGTGGGTACCGGCTCACATCAAGGTGGGTTGCAGCGAAATAGTCATTTCCCTCCCAGTCATCCGGACTAGAATCTCATCACTCAATTTCTACTTCTACTATTCTGTGCCTTCAAACACCGGCTCGTTCGTGATTCGGATTTGTGCAACGTGTGGAGAACGAGCAGCTCTTACAGGCGCGATACTCGGCCTGATATCCACCCAAATTGAGCTCGCTGTACCTACCTTCGTAGAACTGTTCACGCGTTGCGCGGAATCTGAAATTAAGCGTTGCGTTGATCCTGGTTTACTTCTTCTAATTGAGTCAGATGGACCGTGGCGGTGAACTGTGCAGTTGATAGTCTAGCTCACTGACGCTTGGGACATTGACGCCGCGCGGACCCTGGGTATCGCGGTGCATGACCACGTCATTGTCGGGCGCGCCGAGGTCGCCAGCTTCAAGGCGCTGGGGTTGATCTAGCCGTGGCGGCCTCACTCATGGTCAGAGCGGAGGCGGTTCGGGCCGGAAGCCCGGATAGACGAAGGCTCCCGAGATCAGCTCGCAGTCGGGCGCGCTCACGCCGGCGCCGCGGGCGACGTCGTACCAGGTGCTCGACACCCGCTGCTCCATTTCCGCGACGATGGCGGCGGCCTCGTCGGTCTTGAGGAGAAAGCGAGGGCTTTGTGAGACCAGGTTTTCCGCCGTGGCGATGCGGCCGGCGTCTCCGATCACCAGCGCCAGATCACGGCGTTCCAGGCTGATCGGGGTCGATGGCGTCAGGTCGTAGGCCGGCGACAGCCGCCAATCCCTGGCCTTGGCGATCATCGCGTGATTGCGCGGGTGATCGTCGGCGTTGGAGATCAGGGCGTTGAAGGTCATGCGGCGGAAAAGCTCGCGCGCATCCCTGGCGGGCTCGGCGCTGGCCCGGCGCAGTTCCTCGGCCAGCAGCACATAGGACCAGCGATCCCGCGCCCTATGGCTGTCCTCCGTCCGCAGGAGTGTCAGGGCGCTGATCATCCGGGCGCGGGTGTAGCCCGCAGCCACGCGCTCGCGGTCAAAGCGGCGGACCATCAGAACGTCTCGCCCTCCCGCCAGCACGATCTTGCTGTCGGCGGCTTCCAGACCGCAGGCCCTGGCAAGCGTGAGCATGGCATGTTCGACCCGGGCGCTGTTCCAGCGGTCATCCTGGCGATTGAACTTGGCGATCCAGAGAGCGCCCTCGTCCTCGACGACGGCCTTGGGCCTGGCCCCGCCCATGGAGGTGCCGACAAGAAGCAGATCCTGAATCTGCTGGTTGGCGGCGTCGGGCGCCAGCTCTTCGTCGGCGATCAGGGCGTCGGCGATCCGCTGCAGCTTCTCCAGCGCCACGGTCTGGTTGAAATCGCGGCGCGGCGCCGGGGGCTCGGCATTGAGGCCGAAGCCCAGGGCGCCGGCGCGGTCGTCGGCGGAGTGCAGCAGGTAATCGATCTCTCCGAGCTGCGGCTTGCCGGCATGTTTGTCGATGACGCGGCGGCCCCAATAGTCGGGGCTGGCGTCGCGCAGGGCGCCGAACACGCCGCCGAGCGCGGCAGTCTCGTAGGTGCGAGGCGCGAGCTTCAGCTCGACCGGAAC
>NZ_JANXWD010000098.1 GCF_025351295.1 Phenylobacterium sp. | reverse complement strand
GCCCTATCCGGCCCGCCCTTGACCGACCCTCGGCGCTCGGACAGAAGCGGGCGCATGCGAAACCGCCTTGTCCCCTGGCTGATCGTCGCCGTCGCGGCCCTGGCGCTGGCCGCCTGCGACAAGCCTAAGCCGCGCCAGGCCAGGGCCGGAGCCGCGCCGGCGGGAACCACGGCTGCACGTCTTCCCGCCCCGGCGGCCTGGGCCGCCGAGATGGTCGGCAAGCCGATGGGCCAGCTGTTCCCCGGCGAATTGAAGCCCTGCGTCGGCAACACCGACAACCTCGAGCAGAAATACAGTGACGGGGTGAAGATCGTCGGCTGGGGCTGGGACCCGGCGACCAAGGCGGCGATCGCCCATGTGATCCTGGTGGACCTCTCCGGCCTGGTGGCCGGGGCCGGCGAGACCGGCCTGGCGCGCCCCGACGTTCCGGCGGCCAAGCCGCAGATCAAGGATCCCAACACCGGGTGGGCGGCCTACACCCGCCGCACCGCCGGACCGCTCGACGCGTTCGGGGTGATCGACGGCGGCAAATCGCTTTGCCGGCTGGGGCACCTGGAGTTCTAGGGCTAGGGGTCGCCCGTCCCGGCCGCTGCATTGCGAAACGGCCCCGGAGTTCCCACATCACGCCTGTCCGGCCGAACCGAGCCGATGCCGGGCGGTTCGGCCGGAGAGTCGCTGCAACAGGACTCCCCGATGAACCGTGGACTGATCTTCGATAGCCCGTTCCTGCTGGGCTTTGAGCATACCCAGCGCCTGATCGAGCGGGCGGCCAAGGCGGCGGCGGAAAACTATCCGCCCTACAACGTCGAGGATCGCGGCGGGGACGGGCTGCGCATTACCCTCGCGGTGGCCGGGTTCTCGCCCGACCAGCTTGAGGTGACCGTCGAGGACCGGCAACTGGTCGTCGCGGGCAAGCGTGACGGTGCGGCCGGCAAGACCGACGACGCCTATCTGCACCGCGGCATCGCGGCGCGGGGGTTCGTCCGAAGCTTCGTCCTGGCCGACGGGATGGTGGTGGAAAACGCGACCCTGGAGCACGGCCTTCTCCACATCGATCTGGCGCGGCCGGAACCGGAGAAGCGGGTGCAGTCCATCCCCATCCGGACCCACGGCTGAGCCCTGTGAAGTACTTCTCTAAAGGCCGCCGGATTTCCCGGGGTCTAATCAAACGAGAGCCGCGCTGAACCTGCGGGCCCTCGACGCGTTGTGTTTCTTGGAGGTGGTCATGATGACGCCTATTCTTACAATTGAAGCCTTTGCCGCCCTCGGCGCGCCCGATCTTGTCTACGTTCGTCCCATAAAGGCGGCCGAGATCCTGGCGAACACGCCGGCCGCTCAGCTGCAGAGCTTCGAGCTCGACCCGGACCAGACGCTGTATGCGGTGCACCGAGCCGATGGCGAGCGGCTGGCCGTGCTGACCGACAAGGCCGCGGCGATGGCCGCCGCCCTGGCGCACGAACTGGCCCCGGTCTCGGTGCACTAGCACCGGGATCCTGTTCCGTTTTGAGGAAGCCGGCCCCGCGGCCGGCTTTTTCATGCGCGGCGCTTGGCGCCCTAGCCTTCCATTGACGTGGGTGCGTGCGCCCTATGCCGCCGACGGCCGCGCCGAGGCTTCCTGCACCAGCAGGGCATGAACGACGTCGGCGGTCTGCGCCTTGCGCAGTTGCTGGCGCAGCTCGCCCTGGCGCAGGAGGCGCGAGACCCGGGCCAGGGCGCGCAGGTGCTCGGCGCCGGCATTCTTGGGCGCGAACAGGGCGAACATCAGGTCGACCGGCTGATCGTCGACGGAGTCGAAGTCCACGGGATGCTCGATGCGCACGAACACGCCGCGCATGCGCTCCAGGCCTTCCAGCCGGGCATGGGGGACCGCGACGCCATGGCCGACGCCGGTGGAGCCCGCCGCCTCGCGCTCCGCCAGGGCCTCGAGGACCACACCGGCGTCGAGGTGGAAGCTGCGGGCCGCGATCTCGGCGATCACCGCCAGAGCCTTGCGCTTGGTGGCTGCGCTCACGCGCAGGGAGATCGCCGAGCGATCCAGCAATTCGCCGATGTTCATGACTTGACGAACGAACCCCAATCCGCGGGACCCGCGGGGAGCGCGGGCCACAGGCGGCCGTGAAGCAATTAGTGGGCCGGACCGGCCCCCTCCCCCTCAGTTCCAATACGGCCCCTGGTCCGCTCTGGATCGATCCAGCCGATATTTCCGTCGGGGCGGCGATATACCACCGAAAGTCCGCCGTGGGCGGCGTTTCGAAACACGATTGTTTGAGCTTCGGTCAGGTCCAGTTCCATGACCGCCATAGAAACCGTCATCGAGCGGACCACCTTCTCGGTCTCGGCGATGATCATCGGCTCGGGGAAGACGTGGCCGCCACCGTCGTCGAGGGCTTCGTCCGCGTCATCGCCCTCCACCGCGGCGATGACAAAGTAGGCGGCGCTCTCGGCCTGTTTGGCCAGGGCCGCGCTGTGGTGGCTCTTCAGTCGGTTCTTGTAGCGGCGAATCCGCTTGGCCATCTTCTCCATGGCCGAGTCGAAGGCCAGGTGGGCGTCGCCGCCCAGGCCGTGGGTGGTCAGCTGCTGGCCCGACGCCAGCGCCACGGCGCAGTCGACCTTGAAGGCGCTGCCTTCGCGGCTGACGACGACGTCGGCGCTGCCGCCCGCCCGGTCGAAGTATTTCGCGATGCTGGAGGAGAGTTCGTCGGCGACGCGCGTGCGCAGGGCCTCGCCAACGTCGACGTGCTTGCCAGTGACATGAACTTGCATGTGAAGATCAACGCGCCGGAGGCCAGAAGGTGTCAAGCGGCCGAAACCAGCCCCCAGGCGTACGCCAAACCCCTGACAACAATGTGAGCGGCGAGGACCAGGACATGGCCCGCCAAGGCCGGACGTGACCTGGCCTCAGGCCGGTTCCTTCAGCCGCCGCCGGCGGTCGACCGACGAGGGGATCTTCATCGCCTCACGGTACTTGGCGACGGTGCGCCGGGCGATGTCGACGCCGCCGGTCTTGAGGATCTCCACGATGCGGTCGTCGGAGTGGACGTCGGCCTCGGCGGCCTCGGTCTCGATCAGCAGCTTGATGCGGTGGCGCACGCTTTCCGCCGAGTGCGCCTCGCCACCCTCGGACGAGGCGATGGCCGAGGTGAAGAAGAACTTCATCTCGAACACCCCGCGCGGCGTGGACATGTACTTGTTGGACGTCACCCGGCTGACGGTGGACTCGTGCATGCCGATCGCCTCGGCGACGGTCTTCAGGTTCAACGGCCGCAGGTGGTCGACCCCGAACGCCAGAAAGGCGTCCTGCTGGCGGACGATCTCGGACGAGACCTTCAGGATCGTGCGCGCCCGCTGGTCCAGACTCTTCATCAGCCAGTTGGCCTGGGCCAGGCAGTCGGAGACGAAGGTCTTCTCCTGGTCGGTCTTGGACTGGCCCGAGACGCGGGCGTGGTAGCGCTGGTCCAGCAGCAGGCGCGGCAGGGTGTCGGAGTTCAGCTCCACGTGCCACAGGCCGCCCGACCCCTCGCGCACGAAGACGTCCGGCGCCACCGGCGTAGCGAGCTCGCCGCCGAACGCCGCGCCTGGCCGGGGCGTCAGGCCGCGGATCTCGGCGACCATTTCGCGGATGTCCTCGTCGTCGACCCCGCAGGCCCGCCTCAGCGAGGTCAGGTCGCGTCGCGCCAGCAGCGGCAGGTTGTCCAGCAGGGCGGCCATCGCCGGGTCGTAGCGGTTCCGATCCTTGAGCTGGATCATCAGGCACTCGCGCACGTCGCGGGCGGCCACGCCCACCGGCTCGAACCCCTGGATGACGCCCAGCACCGTCTCGACCAGCTCGACCGCGCAGCCGAGCCGTTCGGCGATCTCGTCCACCTCGGCGCGCAGGTAGCCGCCCTCGTCGATGGCGTCGATCAGCACCCCGGCGACCAGGCCCTCGGTGGGCGTCAGGCCGGCCGACATCAGCTGGTCTTGGAGAAACTCGGAGAGGGTCTTCTCGCGGATCTGGGCGCCTTCCAGCCCCTCGCCGTCGCCGTCGAAGCTGCCGCCCTTGCCGGCCTTGGACCAGTCTATCGATCCGCCGGCGTCGGCCGCCTCGGGCGCCTCGGGGGCGTCGCCGGTGACACGTTCGCCGGGGGAGACCTCGTCGTGGCTGGTGTCGAGGTCGGCGCGGGCCTCAGAATCCGTCACCTGTTCGGCCGAGGCCGGACCCTCGTAGTCCGGGGCGTCGTCAGGCTCTGCGTCGCGCTCGTCGCGCTGCAGCAGCGGGTTGCGCTCAAGCTCGATCTCGACGAAGGCCTCGAGCTCGAGATTCGACATCTGCAGCAGCTTGATCGCCTGCTGCAGCTGGGGGGTGATGACCAGCCCCTGGCCTTGCCGAATTTCGAGTCGTGCGCTGAGCGCCAAAAGACCGCCCCCTGGCCTGTTTCTTGCTTCCCAAGCTAAGCGGGCGATCCCAACTGACTGGTTAACACCCGCGAATTAAGCCGCGACGGGTGCGCGCACGGCTGTCTCCACGTCCCATTCGAAGCCCGGATAGAACTGGGCCATCAGCCGGTCGACATAGGCCACCAGGGTCCCGAAGCCCTCGGCGCGCCGCTTCAGCTCGGTCTCGAAGAACGGGGTCAGGATCGCCGCCAGCATGGCGAACACCGTGGCGTCCGCGCCGCACGGCCGCGGCCCGAACAGATAGCGTTGCTCGCCAAGGATCGCCGCCACCGCCGCCAGCGAGCGCACGCCCAGAGCCACGATCTCCAGATCTGAATGGCGGCCGATTCCGACCCCATGCACGGTCTGCTCCACGGCCCGGCGCGCCTGGTCGCGCACGAACGCCGGGGCGCCGTCGAAGACATGGGCCGGCCCCTTGGCGAAGTTCTCCGGGATCAGCCAGCGGCCGTGGATCATCACCCAGCCCAGATGGTTCTCGACCATCCGCTCGATCGCCCAGGCCTCGGCGCGCTGCCGCGGGCTCAGGCCCTCGTCGAAGTCGAGGCCGTAGGTCCGCTCCAGGTAGCCGCGGATGAAGGTGGAGTCGGCGATCCGCACGCCGCCGGCGTCGAGGAACGGCATCTGACCCTTCGGTGACTCCTGTGGCGCCGCCCGCACCTTCTCATACGCCAGGCCCGCCATCCGCAGCTGGACCTCGGTCTTGGTGACATAGGGGCTGATTTCCGGAAGGCCGAAACCCTCGCCCGCGCCGTAAAGAGTGATCATCCGCCTGCTCCGTCCGCCTGTTGACAGCGGGACCATGGCAGGGCCTTGTTGACAGCATTCTGTCAGCAGAACGGTGCGAGAACATGCGCAGGGCCGACCGGCTGTTCCAGATCATCCAGATCCTGCGGCGCGGGCGCAGGCCGATCACCGCCGAGGCCATCGCCGAGGAGCTGGAGACCTCCAAGCGCACGGTCTATCGCGACATCGCCGACCTGATCGGCCAGCGGGCCCCGATCCGCGGCGAGGCCGGGGTCGGCTACATCCTGGAGGACGGCCACGACCTGCCGCCGCTGATGCTGACGCCGGACGAGGTGGAGGCCGCGGTGCTGGGCGCCCAGATGGTGGCCGCCCGCGGCGACCCGGTGCTGCGCCGCGCCGCCGAGGACCTGATCGCCAAGATCGGCGCGGTGATCCCGGAGAACCTGCGGCCCCTGGTGCTGGAGCCGTCTACCCGCGCCGCGCCCAACTGGCGGGCCGTGGCGGACAATGTCGACATGGCCGGCGTCCGCCAGGCGATCCGCGCCGGGCGAAAGGTCGTCCTCACCTACCGCGACGAACAGGACCGTGAGAGCCGGCGAACGGTCTGGCCGTTCGCCATCGGCTATTTCGAGACCAGCCGGCTGATCGTCGCCTGGTGCGAACTGCGCCAGGACTTCCGCAGCTTTCGCACCGACCGCGTCTCCGCCGCCGAGTTTACCGAGGACCGCTACCCCGACCGCCCGGCCTCGCTGCGCGCCAGATGGCGGCGGCATCAGGACGAGCAGTACCGGCGGATGAAGGCGCGGGCCTGAGCCGTCAGCCGATGTCGAGGCGGCTCGGCGGCTTGGGAAAGCGCAGGGTCTTCGCACCCGGCAGGGTGGCCGGGTTGAACGTCGGGGCGCCCTTGACGAGGGGCAGGGCGGCGCGGCGGCCGTCGCCGAACTCGACCTCGCCGGAGGCCACGCCCAGGAAGGAGACTTCCTGCAGCCTGGGCATCGCCATGGCCATGATCCCCGCGGCCTTGCGCGCGCCGACCGCGGCCTGGGCGACGGATGCGGCCAATTCGCGGGCGTCGAGTTCGACGGCCGGGGCCATGGCCGGCGCGATGGACAGGATGACGCCGAGCTTGGTCCCTTCCGGGACGTCGATCTGGACCTTGGCCGCGTCGAGCTGAGCCAGGGTCGGCAGCCGCTCGACGCGCCCGTCCGCGCGCAACGGCAGGGGCGTGCGCGTCGCACCCTCCAGCAGCCAGACCGCCGCGGTCAGCGGCTGGCCTTCCCGCGTGAAAAGATAGGCCATCCGAAACCGGGTGCGCTCGGCCGCCGGTAGCTTCAGATAGGCCTCGAGGTAGGGAAACACCTTCTTTGCGTCGACCAGCTTGCCGGCCGCGCGGGCCGGCGCGGCCAGAGCCAGGGCGCCCAGGAGCGCCAGGAGGTTTCGCCGCGAGGGGGTCAGGTGAACCGGTCGCCGAGGTAGACCCGGCGCACCTCCGGGTCGTCTACGATCTCGTCGGGGCTGCCCTCGAACAGGACTTCGCCGGCGTGGATGATCGAGGCGCGGTCGATGATGTCCAGGGTCTCGCGGACGTTGTGGTCGGTGATCAGGATGCCGATGCCGCGCCGCTTCAGGTAGCTGATGACCTCGCGGATGTCGGCGATGGCCAGCGGGTCGATCCCGGCGAAGGGCTCGTCCAGCAGCATGAACGACGGCTCAGACGCCAGGGCCCGGGCGATCTCGACCCGACGGCGCTCGCCGCCCGATAGCGACACCGCCGGCGCGTTGCGCAGATGCTCGATGTGCAGCTCTTCCAGCAGCTGGGTCACGGTGGCGCGGGCCTTGGCGCGGTCGCGCTGGCGCAGCTCCACCACCGCCATGACGTTTTCCCAGACGCTCATGCCGCGGAAGATCGAGGTCTCCTGCGGCAGGTAGCCCACGCCCATCCGGGCGCGCTGGTACATCGGCTGGGCGGTGATGTTCTCGCCGTCCAGGTAGATCGCGCCGTAGTCGGCCGGGATCAGGCCGGTGATCATGTAAAAACAGGTGGTCTTGCCGGCGCCGTTGGGACCCAGCAGGCCCGCCACCTCGCCACGGCAGAGGCGCAACGAGACGCCCTTCACCACCGGGCGGCCGCGGAACGACTTGCCGACGTTGTCGACGACCAGCCCCTCGGTGGGGATCGCCCCCTTGGTTTCGACGCGCTGGGCGACGGTCACTGGGCGGTGTCCGGCTTCTGTTTCTTGGAGGGGTAGAAGACGCCACGCGGGCGGGCGCCGCCGGCGGTGCCGACCATGTGGCCCTCGCCGGTGTCGGTGTTGAACACCATGCGGTTGCCGCGCAGCACGTTCTGGCCCTGGACGGCCACCACGTCGCCGGTCATGGTGACGGTGTCGGCGCTGGCGTCGTAGGTAGCCGCGTCGCCGCGCACCCGCTGGTCCTTGGCGGTGACGTAGTAGACCGAGCCCTCGGCTTCGATGCGGATCAGGTCGCCGCAGGCGCTGCTACCGGTGGCGCCGCCGGCCCCGGACGTCCCGGCCTTGGGCTCGAAGAACGCCTTCAGGATGTCGGCGCGCAGGCGCGCCTCGCCCTGCAGCGCCTCGGCCTTGCCCTTCCAGATCGAGATGCAGGCCTTGTTCTGCACCTCCAGCTCGTCGGCGGTGACGTCGAGCGGGCCCTTGGAATGCGGGCCCAGTTGCTGGGCGTGGGCGCAGGCGCCGGCCAGCAGCGCGACAGCGAGAACGGCGGTGGTGACCAGAGACTTCATGACTGCTTTCGTCGGACCCACGTCTACTTCTTCGTCTCCAGGCGCGAACGGACGCCGCCCTTGAAGACCATGCGATCGCCCTTGTCATAGACGCCATAGGACTTCGCGGTGATTTCTCCAAGACCACCGGCGCCCTGAATGGGGCCTGAACCGATGACCTCGCCGGTCTTGGTGTCGAACAGCGAGGCGGCCGTATTGAAGGCGTTCTTGGCGTCGGCAAGCTTCACCCCGCCGGAGAGTTCCAGCTTGCCGTCCTGCTCGTGGAAGACGCCGTCGGCGCCGTTGATGCGCAGCTCGTCGGGGCCGCCCTCGTCCAGCACCAGGGCCGGCTTGTTGAGCATCACCCGCTGGTAGTCCAGCCGGTCGCGGGTGGCGGAGACGGCGGTCAGCACGAAGGGGCGGCCCTTGTCGTCGCGGCCGACGAAGCGGGGCGTCACCAGCCGGATCGGCTCGTCGCCGGCGCGGGCCTGCTTCGGCTGGGAATTGAAGGTCGACCAGGCCACGCTGCCGACCAGGCCGGCGAAGATCAGGGCTATGCTCACCGGCAACACGACCCTGAGCGTGCGGATCAGCCGCGAACGCCGCCGCCAGCGCTCGAAATCGACGCGCCGGGGCTCGGCCATGGGAGGCTCGGAAAGCGGCGGCTCAGCCAGGGGAGTGTCGACGGCGGTCATGCGCGTCACATATGGGCGAATATGTCGACGTCCTCCCAGCCGGCCACGTCCAGCAGGGCGCGGTGCGGGAGGAACGCGAAGGCGGCCTTGGCCAGGTGGTCGCGGCCCTCGCGGACCAGCATGATGTCCAGTTTCGCCCTGAGCGCGTGCAGGTGCAGCACATCGGAGGCGGCATAGGCGACCTGGTCCTCGCTGAGCTTGGCCGCGCCCCAGTCCGAACTCTGCTGGACCTTGGACATGTCCACGCCCAGCAGCTCCTTCGACACGTCCTTCAGGCCGTGGCGGTCGGTATAGGTGCGCGCCAACTTGGACGCGATCTTGGTGCAGTAGACGGGCGTGGTCACCACCCCAAGGTGAAGCCAGAACATGGCGATATCGAAGCGGCCGAAGTGGAAAATCTTCACCACCGCGGGATCGGTCAGCAGGGCCTTCAGGTTTGGCGCGTCATAGGCCGGGCGGCCGAGCTTCACCACATGGGCGTCGCCCTGCCCGTCCGAAAGCTGCACTACGCACAGCGGGTCGCGCCCGAGGCGCAGGCCCATGGTCTCGGAGTCGACGGCGACCGATGCGGCGCCGGCCAGGGCGCCGGCCGGCAGGTCGCCCTCATGAACGAATGTGGTCACGTGGCTTACCGACTCCGACGATATCCCCCGGTCTATCGTAGGGGTGGCGCCCAGGAAAGGACTCCGCTTGGGGGGTGATCCCCACGACGGTGGTGCCCAGGAAAGGACTCGAACCTTCACGGCCGTTAAGCCACTGGCACCTGAAGCCAGCGCGTCTACCAATTCCGCCACCTGGGCCCCGTCCGTCGGATCGGGAGGCGGCTACATATGGCGCCGCCTGGGCGGGGTCAACGTCGGTTCTCGACCTTGGGGTCTGTTGCATTGCGGCGCGGGGCCGCATCGTCTAATCCGCGCCCATGCAGAACCTCGTCACCGTCTTCGGCGGAACCGGCTTCGTGGGGACCCAGGCCGTGCGCTATCTGGCCAAGGCCGGCTGGCGCATCCGGGTGGCGATCCGCAACCCCAACCTGGCCTACAAGATGCGGCTGCTCGGCGACGTCGGCCAGATCGACGTGGTGCAAGCCAATGTCCGCGACCGGCCGTCGCTGGATCGCGCCCTGGACGGGGCGACCGCCTCGCTGAACCTGGTCGGCCTGCTGCGCGAGACCGGCCGCCAGGGGTTCCAGGCCGTCCATGTCATGGGCGCCAAGACCATCGCCGAGACCGCTCGCGCCGCCGCCGTCACGCGGCTGGTGCAGACGTCGGCGATCGGCGCCGACGCGGCCTCACCGTCCAATTACGCCCGCACCAAGGCTGAGGGCGAGGCGGCCGTGCGCGCCGTGTATTCCGATGCGGCGATCGTGCGGCCCTCCATCGTGTTCGGTTCCGGCGACGGCTTCTTCAACCGCTTCGCCGCCATGGCGCAGATCAGCCCCGCCCTGCCGCTGATCGGCGGCGGCGCCACGCGCTTCCAGCCGGTCTATGTTGGCGACGTGGGCCAGGCCCTGGCGCGGATCGTCACCGACCCGGCCGCAGCCGGCCAGACCTATGAGCTGGGCGGACCCGGCGTGTTCAGCTTCCGCGAACTGCTGGAGATGATGCTGGCCGAGACCGGCCAGCGCCGGATGCTGCTGCCGATCCCGTTCCCGGCCGCGAGCCTGCTGGGCAAGGTCGCGGACCTGGGCGCGTTCCTGATCCCGCCGCCGGTCACCGCCGACCAGGTCGAACTGCTGAAGACCGACAATGTGGTCAGCGGCCGGTATCCGGGGCTGGCCGAGCTGGGGATCACGCCCACGACCCTTGAGGCGGTGCTGCCCACCTACCTTTACCGCTACCGCAAGGGTGGCCAGTACGCCGACCAGGAAGACCGCGCGATGGCGGCGGAGCGGGCCTAGGGTCCCTGTCGCAGCCGGCCAGAGACTTGCAGGCGCTCGGCGCCTCCCCTCCTTGATCGTCATCCCCGGCCTTGTGCCGGGGACCCATGCTTCAGCTTGCGCGAGTGACTGCGGCAGGCCGCGCAGCGCGGCCTGCTCCCACGGCCGTGCCGGCGGGACGATGGATCCCCGGCACAAGGCCGGGGATGACGGGCCGGGTGGGGGCTGTCGAGTCCGGATCGCCTAGCAGCAGCCGAGGGCGGGCGGGACGAACTTCAGCAGTAGAAGACCCGCCACGCCGACCGCGATCCGCAGCCAGCCGAACGGGGCGAAGCCGCGCCGGGTGACGATCGCCAGCATGCCGCGGATCACCACCAGGGCGACCAGGAACGAGACCACGAAGCCCACCGCGATCAGTTCGGTGTGGCCGGTGTTGAGCTGGGCGCGGTTCTTCCAGGCGTCGACGGTGAACGCTCCGGCCATCACCGGAATGGCCAGCAGGAACGAGAACTCCGCGGCCACCCGCTTCTCCACCCCCATCAGCATCGCCCCGACGATGGTCGCGCCCGAGCGGGAGACGCCCGGCACCAGGGCCAGGCATTGGAACAGACCGATCGCGAACGAGGTCCTGAGCGGAATGGCCATGGCGTCCTTCCTGGTCGGGACAGGCGCATAGCGGTCGATCACCAGCAGCACCACGCCGCCGACGATCAAGGTGACGCAGATCAGGTTCGGGCTCTCGAACAGCACCCGCTTGATCAGGTCGTGCAGCAGCAGGCCGGCCACGGCGGCGGGCAGGAAGGCGACCAGCAGACTGAGCACGAAGCTCCGCGCCCGCGGCTGGGTCGGGATGAGCAGCGCGATCCGCCACAGCCGCTGGAAGTAGAGCACCACCACCGCCAGGATCGCGCCCAGCTGGATCAGCACACAGAAGGTGTCCCAGAAGCCGTCCGGCAGGCCCATCGCCTTTTTGGTCAGCAGCAGCATGCCGGTGGACGAGACCGGGATGAACTCGGTCAGCCCTTCGACGAGGCCCAGGATCAGGGCGGCTATCCAGTCGGACACGGCGGGCGCTCCAGGAGAATCGGCGCCGCGACTATGGCGAGGAACGCATTAATCTCAAAATTGGACTATATTTATCGCCTGAGGGGGCGTCGACTTTACATCCGAGGCGTGGAACGCGAAGTCCTCCGAGCAGATGAAGGCCAGCCACAAGGCGCTCTATTCCTACTGCAACGCGGTGATGGAGCCGTGGGACGGGCCGGCCGCGGTCTGCGCCACGGATGGCCGCTGGGTGGTGGCCGGAAAGGACCGTAACGGCCTGCGCCCGCTGCGGGTCACCGAGACCTCCGACGGCCTGCTGATCGTCGGCTCCGAGGCCGGGATGTGCCGGATCGACGAGGGCCGCATCGTGCGCAAGAGCCACATCGAGCCCGGCCGCATGCTGGCCGTCGATCTGGCCGAGGGCCGCCTCTACGACGAGGAAGCCATCATCGACCGTCTGGCCGAGCAGCACCCCTATGGCCGCTGGCTGGGCAACATCGTGGAGATGGAGGCCCGCGTCGGGCCCGGGCCGGAGCCGCGCCTCTACGCCCGCGAGGCGCTGGTCCGCCGCCAGGCCGCCGCCGGCCTGACCCTGGAGGACCTGGAGCTGATCCTGGCCCCCATGGTCGAGGAGGCCAAGGAATCCATCGGCTCGATGGGGGACGACACGCCGCTCGCCGTGCTGTCAGACCACTACGGGCCGCTCAGCCATTTCTTCCGGCAGAACTTCAGCCAGGTGACCAATCCGCCCATCGACTCGCTGCGCGAGAGCTCGGTCATGAGCCTGAAGACCCGGTTCAAGAACCTCGGCAACATCCTGGCCGAGGACGAGACCCAGACCGACGTCTTCGTCATGGAAAGCCCGGTGCTGACCACCGGCATGTACGAGCGGGTGGTGGGCGAGATCGGCCAAGAATGTCGCCCAGGTCGACTGCACGATGCCGCTCCCGGCCGAGGGCAGCGGCGGCGACGCGCTGCGCGCCAACCTGGACCGCATCCGTGTCGAGGCGGAGGAGGCGGCGCTGCGCGGCTGTTCCACCATCGTCCTAAGCGAGGCGGCCAGCGGCCCCGACCGCGTCGCCCTGCCGATGATCCTGGCGACGGGCGGGGTCCACGCCTGGCTGGTGGACAAGGGCCTGCGCTCCTACGTCTCGATCATCGTGCGGTCGGCCGAGTGCCTGGACACCCACTATTTCGCGGTGCTGATCGGGGTCGGCGCGACGGCGGTGAACGCCTACCTGGCCCAGGAAAGCTTCCTGGACCGGCTGGACCGCGGCCTGACCGGGACGCTCGGCCTGCGTGAACTGTGCCTGAACCACAAGAAGGCCATCGAGGGCGGCCTGCTGAAGATCATCTCCAAGATGGGCATCTCGGTGATCTCCTCGTACCGCGGCGGCTATAACTTCGAGGCCGTCGGCCTGTCGCGCGCCCTAGTGGCCGAGTTCTTCCCTGGCATGCCGTCGCGCATCTCCGGCATCGGCCTGGCCGGGATCGAGGCCAAGGCGGTCGAGCTGCACCGCCGCGCCTGGGACCCGGCCGCGATCGGCCTGCCGGTCGGCGGCTTCTACAAGGCCCGCCGCTCGGGCGAGGCCCACGCCTTCGAGGCGCGGATGATCCACGCCCTGCAGCGGGCCTGCGAGACCGGCGACTACCAGGTCTTCAAGCGCTTCTCGCAGGCGATGCGGACCCTGCCGGCCATCCAGTTGCGCGACCTGCTGGATATCCAGACGGCCGCCAGACCCGCGCCGCTGGAAGAGGTCGAGAGCGTCAACGAGATCCGCAAGCGCTTCCTGACGCCGGGCATGAGCCTGGGCGCGCTCGGCCCCAAGGCGCACGGGGCGCTGAACATCGCCATGAACCGGATCGGCGCGCGCAGCGTCTCTGGCGAGGGCGGCGAGGACCGCGCCCGCTACCAGCCGCTGCCGAACGGCGACAATCCCAACTCGGCGGTGAAGCAGATCGCCTCGGGCCGGTTTGGCGTGACCGCCGAATACCTCAACCAGTGCCGCGAGATCGAGATCAAGGTCGCCCAGGGCGCCAAGCCCGGCGAGGGCGGGCAACTGCCTGGCTTCAAGGTGACCGAGATGATCGCCCGGCTGCGCCACGCGACGCCCGGCGTGATGCTGATCAGCCCGCCGCCCCACCACGACATCTATTCCATCGAGGACCTGGCCCAGCTCATCTACGACCTGAAGCAGATCAACCCGATCGCCCGGGTCACCGTGAAGCTGGTGGCGATGACCGGCATCGGCGCCATCGCCGCCGGGGTGGCCAAGGCCAAGGCCGACGTGATCCTGATCAGCGGCAACGTCGGCGGCACCGGCGCCTCACCGCAGACCTCGATCAAATATGCCGGGGCGCCCTGGGAGATGGGCCTGTCGGAAGCCCACCAGGTGCTGACCCTCAACAACCTGCGCCACCACGTGCGCCTGCGCACCGACGGCGGCATCCGCACCGGCCGCGATGTTGTGATCGCCGCGATGCTGGGGGCCGAGGAGTTCGGGATCGGGACCGCGAGCCTGATCGCCATGGGCTGCATCATGGTCCGCCAGTGCCACTCCAACACCTGTCCGGTCGGCGTCTGCACTCAGGACGAGGCGTTGCGCGCCAAGTTCAGCGGGACGCCGGAGAAGGTGATCAACCTGTTCAGCTTCATCGCCGAGGAGGTGCGCGAGATCCTGGCCGGCTTGGGGATGACGCGCCTGCTGGACGTGGTCGGCCGCACCGACCTGCTGCTGCAGGTCTCCCGCGGCGGCGAGCACCTGGACGACCTGGACCTCAACCCCCTGCTGGTGAAGGCCGACCCGGGGCTGAACAAGCCCTACTGCACCGTCGAAGGGCGCAACGAGGCGCCCGACACCCTGGACGCCCAGATCGTCCGCGACGCCGCCCCGCTGCTGGAGCGCGGCGAGAAGATACAGCTCACCTACACGGTGCAGAACACGGCCCGGGCCATCGGCACGCGGACGTCGTCGCACATGGTCCGCAAGTTCGGGATCGACGGCCTGGCCCCCGGCCACCTCACCGTCCAGCTCAAGGGCTCGGCCGGCCAGAGCCTGGGCGCGTTCGCCGTACAGGGCCTGCGCCTGGAGGTGACCGGCGAGGCTAACGACTATGTCGGCAAGGGTCTCTCCGGCGCCACCATCGTGGTCCGGCCGACGCCCGGGCTGGCCAACCCGCACCGCAACGCCATCATCGGCAATACGGTGCTGTACGGCGCCACCTCCGGCCGCCTGTTCGCCGCCGGGCTGGCGGGCGAGCGGTTCGGGGTGCGGAACTCTGGCGCGGTGACCGTCATCGAGGGCTGCGGCGCCAACGGCCTGGAATACATGACCGGTGGGACGGCGGTGATCCTGGGCCCGGTGGGCTTCAACTTCGCGGCCGGGAAGACCGGCGGCATGGCCTTCGTCCACGACCCCGACGGCCGGTTCGAGCACGCCGTGAACCGCGAGAGCGTGGTCGTGTGCCGGGTCGCGAGCCCGCACTGGCAGGGCGTGCTGCGGGCCTTGGTCGAGGAACACCGCTGGGAGACCGGCTCGGCCCTGGCCGGCGATCTCATCCGCAACTGGGACCTGGCGCTGGCCGCCTTCTGGCAGGTGTGCCCGAAGGAGATGGCCGGCCGGCTGGACCACCCACTGGAGTCGGAAGAGCACCTGCACGAGCGGGCCTAGAGCGCGGCGCGCGCCCGCTCGCACCAACCTGCACGTCGGCGCATGCCGCTGCGCCGACGAACCTGCGCCTTACGGGCTACAGAACGCGCCGACAGGCCGGCGTGGCCGATCGTCATTCCCGAAATCCATCAGTGGCTAGCGTACGCGGCTTGGCCTGCAGGAGTATTTATCATGAAGGCCTCTCTCGGCTGGCTCGCGGCCGCCCTCGTCCTTTCCGCCGGCGCGGCGGAGGCGTCCTCCGCCATTTCGCTCATCACGCCCGGGACCGAATCCGTCGACGCGGGCCATACCCTGGGCTTCGAGTTCTCGACCCTGAACGCCCAGTCGATCACCGCGCTCGGCATCTACGACAGCGGCAAGGACGGCCTCGCCGACACCGCCCAGATCGGGGTCTGGGACACCTTCGGCCACCTCGTCGCCTCGGCCACCATCAAGGCCGGCGGCGGCACGCTGGACGGCTTCTTCCGCTATGTGGCGATCACCCCGGTCGCGCTGGACGTGGGAACCCACTACGTGGTCGGCGCCTACGACGAACATGACGCGCAATCGTCCTGGGCGGCCGGCCAGGGCGGAACCGCGGCGCTCAACCTTAACCTCAACTACTTCGGCAACCGCTTCAGCTCGACGGGCGCCCTCAGCTATGCCGACTCCTCCAGTGGCGGCGGCGCGTTCCTGGGCGGCAACTTCAAGATCGAGCCCACCTCGCGGGTCAGCGCCGCGCCGGAACCGGCGACCTGGGCCCTGATGCTGGCCGGGTTCGGCCTGGCGGGCGTCGCCCTTCGCCGCCGGACCGCCGCGCTCGCCTGAGCCGGCGGCTGCGACCGGGGGCCTAGATGGCCTCCGGCTCCGGCCCGATGTACCGGGCCCTGGGCCGGATCAGGGTGTCCGCCTGCCCCTGCTCGATGGCGTGTGCGATCCAGCCGGCGCAGCGCGCCACCGCGAACAGGGCGAAGGGGGCGTCGGTCGGCAGCTTCAGGGCTTCGCAGGCGGCGATCAGGGCGAAGTCGACGTTAGGGTCCAGGCCGGTGACCGCCTTCACGGCATCCTGCAGCCGGCCCAGGTCTTCCGGCGGCGCGAAGCGGGTCAGCAGCGCCCGGGCGCGCGGGTCGCCGTCCGGATAGAGGTTGTGGCCGAAGCCCGGCAGGGCGCGGTCGTCGGTCAGCCGGCCGGCGATCGCCTCGCGCGGGCCCAGCAGCGCCGCCTCCGCCGCAAACTTGTGCACGGCGGCGGTGGCGCCGCCGTGGCGAGGGCCGGACAGCGTCGCTATCCCGGCCAGCGCCGCGGCCGCCAGGGAGCATCCCGTCGAGGCGGCAACCCGTGCGGCGAAGACCGAGGCGTTGAGCTCGTGGTCGGCCACCAGCACCAGAATGCGGCGGATCAGGTCCGCCCCCGGGCCGCCTGGGCCGACGCCCCAGGCCTGGGCAAGCCGCCCGTGGATCGGGCCGCCGCCCACATCGCCGACCACGGCGTCGGTCAGCACGTCCAGCAAGGTCGCCGCCTCCACCGCCAGCGCCAGCGCGGCCCGGCCGCGGGCCGGCGGATCGCTGGCCGCCCGGCCCGCCAGCGCCAGGAAGGCCCGGGTACGCATGTCCGGCCCCTGGGGCGGCCTGGGCCGTTCCGACCGCTTCAGCGCCGCGCCGTGGCCCCCTCGCAGCAGCCGCGCCACCGACTCCAGGGTCTCTGTCTCCGCCAGCCGGATCGCGTCGCGGCCCCGGTAGAACAGCCGCCCGCCGCTGACCGTGGTGATCTCCGAGGCCAGCACCGGCTCGCCCCAGTTGATGGCGCCGGAGGCCACCTCGGCGATCTTGCGGCTGCGCGACTTGCGTTCGGTCAGCGCCGCGATGTCGGCGGCCCGATAGAGGCTGCGGCGCGGGTCACGCGGGTCGGGCCGGACGCTGACCCGCCCCCGGCTCACGTAGGCGTAGAGCGTCTGGGCGCGGACCCCCAGGCGGTCGCGGGCTACCTCGGCGGCGATCCAGTCGGCTTGCGGCATTTTTTACATTGATCACATTGATCAAGATTGATCAAGCTCAAGATACGGCATTTCCCTGCGCCAGCAAGAGAGAAGGAGATCCGTGATGACCGACGGTTTGGAAGGCGTTGTCGCCGCCGAGACGGTGCTCAGCGAGGTGGACGGCGCCGCCGGCGTGCTGATCGTCCGCGGCCGTTCGCTGGACGAGCTGGCCGGCATTGCGCGCTACGAGGATGTCGTCGCCCTGCTGTTCGGCGGCTTCTATCCCGACCTGCCGGCCGACATCCCCGTCGCCCTGGGTCGCGCCCGGGCCGAGGTGTTCGCCGAGGTGCAGGCGCTAGACACCGGCTTGATGGACCGCACGCCGATCGAAGCCATGCGCGCCCTGACCGCCCGGCTGGCTGACGGCGACAACGCCCAGGTGGCCTTCCGGCTGCTGGCCGCCCCGGCCGTGTTCACCGCCGCCGTGGTCCGCGCCAAGGCCGGCCACGCCCCGGTCGCGCCGGACCCCACCCTGACCCATGCCGCCGACATCCTGCGGATGCTGCGCGGCCAGCCCGCGACCAAGGTCGAGGCCGATGCGCTCGACACCTATCTGGTGACTGTCGCCGATCATGGTTTGAACGCCTCGACCTTCGCCGCCCGCGTCGTGGCCTCTACCCACGCCGGCCTGACCTCGGCAGTGCTGGCCGGGATCAGCGCGCTGAAGGGACCGCTGCACGGCGGCGCGCCGGGCCCGATCATCGAGATGCTGGACGAGATCGGCGACCCGGCCAACGCGCGGGCCTGGATCGAGCGCGCCCTGGCTCGCGGCGATCGGCTGATGGGCTTCGGCCACCGGGTCTACAAGGTCCGAGACCCCCGCGCGGACGCCCTGAAGTCCGCCGTCCGTTGGCTGGACGCTCGCCAGGGTCGGCTGGAGTTCGCCGAGGCCGTCGAGGCCGCCGCCCTGGCCATCCTGCGTGCGCACAAGCCCACGCGCTCGCTGCAGACCAACGTCGAGTTCTACACCGCCCTGCTGCTGGAGGCCCTGGCCTTCCCGCCCAGCGCCTTCACCTGCGTCTTCGCCATGGGCCGTGTCGCTGGCTGGCTGGCCCACGCGCGGGAGCAGACGACGGGCGGCCGGCTGATTCGGCCGGCGAGCGTGTACGTGGGCCCGATGCCGCAAAAGGCGGCATAGTCTAACCCGGCGTGCGTCGCCGGCGTTTGTGTCGGACACCCGACCGTGTCGCCGCCTTGGCGTAGGCTATGGGCAGGGCGTAGGATCGCACCGGATGGCCGGCGACAGCGGGAGTGTGCGTGTGGCCCAATCGATCGAGAGCGACATTGAGGCGATTGGCGTCATCGACGCGATCCCCAAGCTGCTTGAGGTGGTCTGCCGCGCAACCGGCATGGGGTTCGCCGCCGTGGCGCGGGTCACCGAGGACCGCTGGGTGGCCTGCGCGGTGCGCGACGAGATCGACTTCGGCCTGGCGGTCGGCGGCGAACTGCTGGTGAAGACCACCATCTGCGACGCGATCCGCGCCTCGGGCCAGGCGGTGATCATCGACGACGTCGCCGAGGATGCCGACTTCCGCGGCCATCCGACGCCGGCCATGTACGGCTTCAAGAGCTACATCTCGGTGCCCATTGTCCATGACGGCCAGTTCTTCGGCACCCTGTGCGCCATCGACCCCAGGCCGGCGCGGCTGAAGGCGTCCACAGCGCCGGCGCTGTTCGAGCTGTTCGCCGAGCTGATCGGCGCCCACCTGGCCGCCCGCGAACGCCTGGCGCAAAGCCAGGAGGCGCTGCTGAACCAGCGCGAGGCCGCCGAGCTGCGCGAACAGTTCATCGCCGTCATGGGCCACGACCTGCGCAACCCCCTGGCCTCGGTGGATGCGGCCGCGCGGCTGCTGCAGAAGACCCCGCTGAACGCGCGGGCCCAGATGCTGGTGCACACCATGCAGCGCAGCGTGCAGCGGATGGCCGGGCTGATCGACAACGTCCTGGACCTGGCGCGCGGCCGGCTGGGCGGCGGGTTCGAGATCGAGCGGCGCCGCACCCTGGACCTGCGCCCGGCGCTGCAACAGGTGATCGACGAGCTGCAGCTGGCCCATCCGCAGCGGCGTATCGAGGCAAGCCTGCAGATCGACGCGCCCATCGACTGCGATGGCCGGCGGATCGCCCAGCTGGTCTCGAACCTGCTGGCCAACGCCATGACCCACGGCTCGCAGGACGCGCCGATCCGTCTGCAGGCGCGCACGACCGACGGCGCCTTCGAGCTGGCGGTCGCCAACAGCGGCGATCCGATCCCCGAGGCGGCGATGCAGAGGCTGTTCCAGCCCTTCGCCCGCGCCGCGCTGCGGCCCCATCAGCAGGGCCTGGGCCTGGGCCTCTATATCTGCGCCGAGATCGCCCGCGCCCACCATGGAACCCTGGAGGTGGCCTCCGACGCGGAGGAGACCCGGTTCACCTTCCGGATGCCGCTGGTCGCCACCGGCTCCGATCTCGTTCCCGCGTTGACGGGGTCGGCGTAGGGAGGGTCGCGATGTCCGAAAGCCGCCAGCGCCGTTCGGCGAACCGCACTATCGTCAGGCCATGACCCAATACGCACTGTTCGACACCGACATCGGCTGGGCCGGGATCGCCTGGGGCGAAGCCGGGCTCGTGGGCGTCCATCTGCCCGACCGCGATCCCGAGACCGCGCGGCGCAGTTTCCTGCGGCGGTTCCCGGAGCTCGCGGAGGCCGAGGTCCCGGCGCGTCTGTCGACGACCGTCGAGGCGATCCGCGCGCTAATGCGCGGCGCGAAGGCCGACCTGACCGCCGCGCCGCTGGACCTGTCACGGACGCCCGAGTTCGACGCGCGGGTCTATGAGATCGCCCGCGCCATCCCGCCGGGCGAGACGCTCACCTATGGCGAGCTCGCGGTGCGGCTGGGCGACAGGCTGCTGGCCCGCGAGGTCGGCGCGGCCCTGGGCAGGAACCCCTGGCCGATCGTGGTGCCCTGCCACCGGGTGACGGCGGCCGGCGGCAAGCCCGGCGGGTTCTCGGCGCGCGGCGGCGTGAACACCAAGCTGAAGCTGCTCGGCATCGAAGGCGCCCGGGCCGCGGCCCAGACCGACCTGTTCGCATGAGGCCGGCGCTGGAGCGCCGCCTGCTGCAGCTCGCCATCGCCGCGGCCGGCCTCGTGCCCGTGAGCGCGGGGGTCTGGGGCGGGCTGGGCGGGATGCACACGGTGGGCGTCACCGCCGACAGCCATGCCCGCTACCTCTCCGGCCTGCTGCTGGCCATCGGGCTGATCTTCTGGTGGGCCATTCCGACAATCGAGCGGCGCGGGGCCGTGGTGCGGACCCTAACCGTGGTGGTGCTGGTCGGGGGCCTCGCCAGGCTGGCCGGCCTGGTCCACTCCGGCGCGGCGCCCGCGGCGATCCTGCCGCTTGTCATGGAACTGGGCGTCACCCCGCTGCTGGCGCTCTGGCGCGAGCGAGTGGCGCGGCGGATAGGCATCGGCCCGGCCTCCTGACCGCCGGGCGCCCGTGTGGCCTCGGCCGCCGTGCAGCGTCAGCGCGCCCTCCACCCCTTCGGGGTCCCCCTCCCCCTTAAACGGGTGAGGAACAGGACGCGCTCAGTGCCTCGCCCGCAATGCGGGGGCTACGAGATTCACACATCTCGCCAGCGCCTAGCGTGAACCCTTCTCCGGCAAGGGGCGAAGGACGATACCCTCCGCAAGCGCCGATCAAATCCACCGCATTCAGAGATGTGTGAATTCCGTAGCAATGCGGGAAGGGGGAGGGGGAGGGGGACCCCGAAGGGGTGGAGGGGGCGCTGGGGCCGTGCGGCGCGATCAGCCGCCGCCGGCCGGTCCGCCGCCCAACGCCGCCGCCAGGCGCGGATGCGCGGGGTCGATCGCCTCGAGGTCGGTCTTCATGACCCGTTCCCGGGGCAGGCACAGCATGTTGAGCGACAGGATGTTCTTCTCGAACACCAGGCTCTCATGGCCGTTGAAGTTACCCGGGCCGGCCAAGGGCGGGGTGTGCCAGTAGAGGTCGTAGCCCAGCGCCTCGATCAGCCGGATCAGCTGGACCTGATGCTCGGGCCGGTCGTTCTCCACATAGAGCAGCGGGCGGCAGCGCAGGATGGTGGCGGCCGCGCCGGCCAGGACCTCGGCCTCGAAGCCCTCGACGTCGATCTTGATCAGGCCGCAGGCCGGCAGGTTGAGCTCGTCCAGCGGCATGACCCGGACCGACTGGCCCGCCGACCCCTCGGCGATCAGCGACACGCCGCCGAAGTTCTCCTTGCCCGCATAGTCCATCGGCGGGATCACCGCGCGCCCGGCCTCCGGCCCGCAGGCGTCGGGCGAGGCGATGACATTGTCGATGTCGTTGAGGGCCAGGTTGGCGCAGAGGATCTGGAAGATCCGCTGCTGCGGCTCGAAGACGTACATCGGCCCGGGGCGGCAGGCCCGCGCCATGGGCACGGTGTGGGCGCCGATGTTGGCCCCGATCTCGACCACGGTCATGCCGGGGCGGATCACCTTCTCGAACAGCTGCCACTCGCCGGGGCTGAACTCCCCGTACACCTCCAGGCAGGTGGTCATGTAGACGTCGCCCTTGAGCGACAGCATCGGGCCGTGGCGAGTGGTCAGGGTCTTGGTGGCGCTGGTCATTGCGGGGAATACGCGAGGAAAAGGCGGGCCGAGGCAAGCCGCGGCCGACGCGGCTGCGGTGACCCTTCGAGACATTCCCGCATAACTTGTTTTGTGGGTTCGGGGCGCGGGGGTGCGGCCGGGGACCCTTCAGCCAGACGGAATTGGGGCGCAAACCTGTTCAAAGCCTACGGTCGCTATTTCGATTTCCGAGGCCGGTCGGGGCGTTCGGAGTTCTGGCTGGTCACGCTCTGGAATATTCTCTGCGTCATCGCCGCGGTGGCGATCGACATGCTCATCTTCGGGGGAGACCCGACCTCTCCGTTCGGCATCTACGGGCCGGCCTATCTGCTGGTGGTGCTGGCCAATCTCATTCCAGGCCTCGCCGTAGACTTCCGCCGGCTCCACGATAGCAACCGCAGCGCCTGGTGGATTCTGATCTCGCTGGCGCCGCTGATCGGCAGTATCGCTCTGATCGTCTTCTGGTGTCAGGGCAGCACCCCGGGCCCCAACCGCTTCGGCGCGCAGCCCGGCGCGCCGCTGGACGACCTGCAGACGACCTTCGCCTGACGGTATCGCCGGGGCCGTGACAGCCCCGGCGACGCCCGCTAACACCGGGACATGTCCATCGGCGTGTTCGATTCCGGAGTGGGAGGCCTCAGCGTCCACCGCCGGCTCGTGGAACGGTTCCCGCGCGCCGACTTCGTCTACCTGGCCGACCAGGCCAATGCGCCCTATGGCGGCCGCCCAGGCGAGGAGATCGTCGAACTGACCAGGGCCGGCGCGATCCGGCTGTTCGACGAAGGGTGCGACGTGGTGGTACTGGCCTGCAACACCGCGGCCAGCGTGGCGCTGCGGCGGCTGCAGCAGACCTGGCTGCCGGGCTATCGGCGCGAGGTGGGGCGGCCGCTCAACATCCTGGGCATCGTCGTGCCGACCATCGAGGCGGCCACCGGCTTGCCCTGGGAACACGAGGCCGAGCTGCGCGGCGACAAGGTCGAGAAGCTGGACGTGCTTGGCGTATTCTCGACCCCGGCGACAGCGAAAAGCCGGGTCTATGAGATCGAGATCGACAAACGCCGCCAGGACGTCGCGGTATTCTCCGAGCCCTGCCCGGAGCTGGCGCGGATGATCGAGGACGGCGCGCCGCGCGACGCGCTGGCCGCCACCATCGCCGGCCATGTGAAGGCGCTGGCCACCCGCATCGGTCGCAGCCCGGACCGCGCGATCCTGGGCTGCACCCACTATGAGATCGTGGCCGACCTGTTCCAGGCCGCCCTGCCGCCGGGCACGCCGCTGATCCGCCAGCCGGACGCCACCGCCGACGCCCTGGAGCGCTACTTCGCCCGCCACCCCGAGTTCCAGCCCGGCGAGAGCGCCGTTCGCCGCTTCCTGACCACCGGCAAGCCCGGCGCCCAGCACAGCCTGGTTGAGACTTTCTGGGGAGGACCGCTAAGCTTCGGGCGGGCTTAGGGGACAGACGATGAAGTTCGCGGTGGTGGGGGCGCTGGCCGCCCTGATGCTGGCCGGCGTGTCGCGGGCCGAGGTGGTGGACAAGGGCCCGCAGGGGTTCCGTCTGAAGACGGTGCAGCAGGTCGCCGCGCCGCCCGAGACGGTCTTCAAGGCCATCGGCGAGATCGGCCACTGGTGGAGCGACGACCATACCTACTCCCACCATGCCAGCAACATGACCATGCCGCTGACGCCCAACGCCTGCTTCTGCGAGGCGCTGCCGGGCGGCGGCGGGGTGCGACACGGCGTGGTGGAGATGGTGATCCCCAACCAGCAGGTCCGCGTCGAGGCCGCGCTCGGGCCGCTGCCGGACGAGGGCGTCGCCGCGGCCCTGTCGTTCGTGCTGAAGCCCAAGGACGGCGGGACCGAGCTGACCGTCACCTACCATGTAGGCGGCGCCCGCGACCTCATGGTCTCCGCCGCCCCTGTCGTGGACGGCGTGATCAGCGAGCAGATCGTCCGGCTGAAGCGCTATATCGAGACGGGCAAGCCCTGACCCCGTGCCGCCGCCGCCAGCGCCCGTCCAAGCTGGCGCCTTCGGCGTAGGGCGCGAGGTCCGCGGTGGGGGCGCCGCCCGGGCCCATGCCGGGTTCCGGACGCGCCGCGCCAATCCGGGTCTCGACGGGGAAGACACCAGACCAGGGGGCCCAGCCAGCATCGGCCGGAAGGTCGGCGACGCCGCCCTCGCGCACCTTTGCCGAGGCCTCCTCGATCTCCATCTCGACCAGGACGATCTGGGCCAGTTCGGACTCGGTGGCCGGGCGCAGCCGGGCGGCGCGGCCGGCGTAGAGGCGGTCGATGAAGGCGTCCATGGCGGTGCGCTTGGCGGCCACACCCTCCACCCGCCGCGCGCGGCCGAAGGCCATCGCCGAGCGGTAGTTCAACGAGTGGATGAAGCCCGAGCGGCCGACCACGAACCCGTCGAGGAAGCTCACCGTCACGCACACCGGCGCGCCCGCGCCCGCCGCGGCCAGCATCCGGCTGGCCGCCGCACCATGCCAGTACAGCTTGCGGCCCTCGCGCCAATAGGCCGTGGGGGTGACGAACGGCTGCCCGTCGATCACATAGCCCACATGGGCCATCACCCCGGCGTCGAGGATCTCATACACCGCCGCCTCGTCGTAGCGCCCGCGCTGCGGCCGGCGGCGCAACTGGCTCCGCGGCGTCGGGGTGAAGGCGGGGCCTGGGGCGACGGCGTTCATGGCTGGACATCCTTTCGGGGTCGCAGCTAGACCTTGCGTGGTCTGCCAGACAGGTCCAATCGTGCGCCCTGAGGCAGACCACTTGAGGTGATCATGAGCTGGGCGGAGGTCTATCCCTGGCGGGCCCCGGCGGCCGGCGGGCCGGTGATCCGGCAGGTCTACGACCAGGTGCGCGGCGCGATCCACGAGGGCGCGCTAGCCCCCGGCGGCCGGTTGCCGTCCAGCCGCGACCTGGCGGCCAAGCTGGGCGTGGCGCGGGCGTCGGTGGTGGCGGCCTATGACCAGCTGCTGGCGGAAGGCTACGCCCAGGGCCGTCCGGGGTCGGGCACCTATGTCTGCGGCGACCTGTCGGGGGTGATGGACCTCAAGGCGGGGGAGCGGCCACCCGTGGCCGCGCCGGCGCCGACCGCCCAGGCCGCCCGGCTCTCCAGCCTGTTCCCGCCCCAGGCGCAGACCTTCTCCAACGGCCGCACCCTGATGGACGCCCACGCCCTGGGCGCCTGGTCGCGGTCCACGCGCCGCGCGCTGCGCACCCTGGACCCGATCCACTTCGGCTATTCCGAGCCGGCCGGGGACCTTCGCCTGCGCGTCGCCGTCGCCGAGTACCTGCGCGCCGCGCGCGGCGTGGTCTGCGACCCGGACCAGGTGATGCTGACCTCGGGCGCGCAGCATGCCGTGGACCTGGCGCTGCGGGTGCTGCTCCAGCCGGGCGATGCCGTATGGCTGGAGGACCCCGGCTATCCGTCGACCTGGCAGGCGGCCACGGCGGCCGGCGCGCGCACCGTCGCGGTGCCGGTGGATCGCGCGGGCCTAAGGGTCCAGGCAGGGATCGCGGCCGCGCCGGACGCCCGGGTGGCCTTCGTGACCCCCTCGCACCAATACCCCACCACCGTGGCGATGACGCTCGGTCGGCGGCTGGAGCTGGTGGCCTGGGCGCGGGAAGCCCAGGCCTGGATCGTCGAGGACGACTACGCCACCGAGTTCCGCTACGCCGGCGCCCCGCTGCCGTCGCTGCAGGGCCTGGATGGCGGCGATCGGGTGATCTACGTCGGCACCTTGAACAAGGCGCTCTTCCCGGGCCTGCGGCTGGGTTATCTGGTGGCGCCCCGGGACCTTGTCGACCGGTTCCGCGCCACCCGCTGGCTGATCGACCGCCAGCCGCCGACCCTGACCCAGGCGATCACGCTCGACTTCCTGCAGAGCGGCCAGTTCGCCGCCCACATCCGCCGCCGCCGGGTGGCCTACAAGGCCCAGCGCGACGCCCTGGCCGAGGCCCTGTGCCGGCGCCTGGGCGATGTGCTGGAGCCGGACGTGCCGGACCAGGGCATGCACCTGGTCGCCTATTTCCGCGACGGCCGCGACGACGTCGAGGCGGAGGCCGCCGCCCTGGCGCGCGGCGTCACGGCCCGCGCGATGCGCCCGCTCTATCACGACCTGAAACCCAGGCGCGGCCTGCTCCTGGGCTTCACAGGCTTCCCCGCCAGCGCCATGGACGCCGGCGTCGCGCGCTTGGCGGCGGCTCTGGGCGCCTGAGTAGCCAAGTTCCTCCCTCGTTGGGGAAAGTGGCGCGAAGCGCCGGAGGGGGTCCTCCACGACGGCGCCGTCGAAGCCTATCGGCGCCTCGGAGGTGGATGAGGAGGGTTCTGAGCGGACCCCCTCACCCGCTTCGCGCGAGCTCCCCTAAGGGGGGGCAACTAGAGCGCGTCAGGCGAAAGTGGATCCGGGTTTCGCCGCCCGACGCGCTCTAATTCAAAGAGTTAGAGCCTTTTTATCTGGTTCAAGTGACTCCACTTGAACCAGAAACGCTCTAGCGGCGGCGGGATGCGCCATCCAAAATCTAGCGCTCGACCTTCGGATCCAGCTT
>NZ_JANXWD010000087.1 GCF_025351295.1 Phenylobacterium sp. | reverse complement strand
CGCCGCCCCCCCCAGGGCCTTGGGCCGCCGCCGTCGGCGGACCGCCCGCGCCACCCGCCTTCTTGGTCAGCACCTTGAAGCCGCCCGCCACGACCATGACGGCCAGGACCATGACGGCCGCGATGAGAAAGAAGTGACGTCTGATCAAAACCGCGGACTCCGTCCGCCCGAGCCAACACGGGCGGTGCACTGAAAACCAAGGGCGCTCTTAGGACGCCTGCATACACGCGGTCCAGTGACAGGCGGATGGCTGTCCATTTCCACGCTGAAACTTGTCCTGCGAAAACAAACGGGCGCCCTCGGCAAGGGCGCCCGTATGCCGAACCGCAGCGTGGCGATGCTCTCTAGGCGTCGTAGCCCGGCAGCGCGCGATCCAGCTTGCGCAGGCAGGCGGGCCAGGCCAGCCCCCCGCCGACCCCGCCTGCCACCTGGGACCGGACCTCGGCCTGCGATGCCTCCGGCGCGATCAGCACGTTGTCGCGGCCGCCCGACATGGCCTTGACCTGCATGGTGCAGGACCGCTCCAGGTAATACATCCCGACCCAGCAGTTGGCCGCCGTCTCGCCCACCGACAGCGTGCCGTGGTTCTTCAGCAGCATCAGGGTCTTGTCGCCGAGATCGGCGACCAGCCGCTCACGTTCGTCGTGGTTGAGGGCGATGCCTTCGTAGTCGTGGTAGGCCAGCCGGGGCAGGGCGATCAGCGAGTGCTGGGTCAGCGGCAACAGTCCGCCCTGCTGCGCCGCCACCGCCACGCCGTCGTCCGAATGCAGGTGCATGACGAACCTGGCGTCCTCGCGGGCGGCATGGATCGCCGAGTGGATCGTGAAGCCCGCCGGATTGATGAAGTAGGGCGTCTCCTGCAGAACGTTGCCGTCCAGGTCGATCTTCACCAGCGACGAGGCGGTGATCTCCTCGAACAGCAGGCCGTAGGGATTGATCAGGAAATGATGCTCCGGCCCCGGGATGCGGGCCGAGATGTGGGTGTAGATCAGGTCGTCCCACCCATAGAGCGCCACCAGGCGGTAGAGGGCCGCCAGGTCCACCCGGGCCTGCCACTCCTCGGCGCTCACCTTGCCGTGCAGCGATACGACGCCAGCAACCGAACCGTCAGCCATGGCCATTTCCTTCATCTAGAACGTCGCCCAAGAGTCGCCCTCCGGGAGGCCAGCGTCAAGCGTGCGCCAGCCGTATCGCGGCATCAGCCGCCCGGTCGAGGTCGGCGAGGTCCTGCGGCCGCACTGCGATCTGGCCCAGCAGCGGCCGCGCATGCCGCTTCCGGCCGCGGTCGTAGGCTGGGTCGTAGTGCAGCGTCAGCAGCGCCTGCGCCAGCTCGGCGAAGGCCCCGGCGTCCGCCAGGGCCCGCCAGCCGGCCAGTCGTTCGCGGCTGGGATGGACCGGCAGGCGCTCGATCGCCGCGTCCAGCGCCGCGCGATCGGCGGTGATCTCGGCATAGGCGGTGACCAGGTGGCGCGCGCGGTCGGCCGGCCCGGCGACCAGTTCGATGCAGGGCGCCTGCGCCAGCCTGGCCCACAGCGCCGGCGGCAGCATGCGGTCGCCGATCTTGCTGGATTCGGCCTCGGCGATCACCGGGCGGCCGGGGTCCAGCGCGTCGAGGGCCGCCAGCAGGCGGCTCTCGAACAGCTTCTGGCTGGGCTGCGGCCGCCCGGCCAGGGCGCCGAACAGCGAGCCGCGGTGTTCGGCCAGCGCCTCAAGGTCCAGGGTCTGCAGGCCCTGGGCGGCCAACCGGGTCAGCACCTGGGTCTTGCCGGCGCCGGTGTGGCCGTCCAGCAGGATGAACTCCAGCGCCAGCGCGCCGTCGTAGAGCCGCGCCGTGACATGGCGGCGATACGTCCGATAGCCGCCGGCGAGCACGCTGGTCCGCCAGCCCACCTGTGCCAGGATCGTGGCCATGGCGTTGGAGCGCATCCCGCCGCGCCAGCAATAGATCAGCGGCGCGAACCCACCGCCCCGTTCGGCCAGAGCGGTCTGCAGGTGGCGCCCGACGTTCTGCGCCACATAGGCCGCGCCCAGCCGCCGAGCCTTGAAGCGGCTCTCCTGCACATAGATCGTGCCGACCTCGGCGCGCTCCGCGTCGGACAGCACCGGCAGGTTCACAGCGCCGGGCAGGTGGTCCTGGGCGAACTCGCCGGGACTGCGGACATCGATCACCATGTCGAAGCGCGCCAGCGCCGCGGCGGAAACATCCTCGAAAAGGATAGGTGTCATGGTGGCTGCTATAGCCCGGATTGCGTTATTGGAGACCCCATGCCCGAGCCCGTGCGCCTGACCTCCCTCGCCCACGGCGGGGGCTGTGGCTGCAAGCTGGCGCCGGCTGTCCTGCGCGAGATCTTGGCCGGGATGCCGGCCACGGCCGCCTTTCCCGATCTGCTGGTCGGTACGGAGACCTCCGACGACGCGGCCGTCTGGCGGCTGAACGACACCCAGGCGCTGGTGGCGACCACGGACTTCTTCATGCCGGTGGTCGACGACCCGTTCGACTTCGGGCGCATCGCGGCGACCAACGCGCTGTCGGACGTGTACGCCATGGGGGCCACGCCGATCCTGGCCCTGGCCATCGTCGGCATGCCGATCGCCCAGCTCAGCCCCGAGACCATCGGCCGGATCCTGGCGGGCGGCGCGTCCGTCTGCGCGGCGGCCGGCATCCCCATCGCCGGCGGCCACTCCATCGACAGCGTCGAGCCGATCTATGGGCTGGTCGCGCTGGGCCTGGCGCACCCCGACCGCATCCTCACCAACCGCGGCGGCCGCGAGGGCGACGTGCTGATCCTCACCAAGCCGCTGGGCGTGGGTGTGCTCAGCGCGGCCTTCAAGCAGGATCGCCTGGACGCCGCCGGCTATGAGGCGATGATCGCCACGACCACCCAGCTCAACATCCTGGGTCGCGACCTGCCGCAGCTGCCGGGGGTGCACGCGGTCACCGACGTCACCGGCTTCGGCCTCATCGGCCATGCCATGGAGATGGCGGTCGGCGCCGGCCTGGTGGCAGAGATCGACGTCGAGGCCCCGCCCCTGCTGCCCGGCGTCGCCCAGCTGGTCCGCGCCGGCGTGCGCACCGGCGCCTCCACCCGCAACTGGGAAAGCTATGGCGAGCAGGTGCAGGAGCTGGTCGGGGTCAGCCACTGGCGGCGCGACCTGCTCACCGACCCGCAGACCAGCGGCGGCCTGCTGATCGCCGTGGCGCCGGACGCGGTCGGGACGGTGCTGAACGCTGCGCGCGACCGCGGCTTCGAGCACGCGACCGTGGTGGGCCGGCTGGTGGGCCTGTCGATGGCCAACAAGCCGCGGGTGCGGCTGACCTAGCTGGAGCGCACCCGGGCCACGGCGTCCAGCCACCGGGCATAGGCCAGTTCGCGCGGCACGCTGGCCATAGCGGGCGCATAGGCCTCGGTCTTCGGCCGCGCCGCGGCGGCCTCGGCGACGTCGCGGTAGACCCCGGCCCCGACGCCGGCGAACAAGGCCGCGCCCAGGGCCGTGGTCTCGCGATAGGTCGCCCGGCTGACGCCCACCCCGGTCAGGTCGGCCAGTCTCTGGCTGAACCAGGCGCTCTTCGACATGCCGCCGTCGATGCGCAGCTCCACCTCGCCCTTGAACGCCGCGGGGGCGTCGGCGCGCATGGCCTCGATCAGGTCGCGGGTCTGCAGCGCGCAGGCGTCGAAGGCGGCCCGCGCGATCTCCGCCAGCCCGGCGTCGCGGGTCAGGCCGAACAGCGCGCCGCGCGCATTGGCGTCCCACCACGGCGCGCCCAGACCGGTGAAGGCCGGCACCAGCACCACGCCCAGCTCGTCGTTGGCGCTGGCGGCCAGGGCCTCGGCGGCCTGCGGACCGCCCTCGACCCCCAGGCCCTCGCCCAGCCACTGGATCGCGGCCCCGGCGATGAAGATCGCGCCCTCCAGCGCATAGGTGGTCCGCCCCGCCACCCGCGCCGCCACCGTGGTCAGCAGCCGCGCGTCCGAGACCGGCGCGGCCTCGCCGGTGTTGAGCAGCATGAAGCAGCCGGTGCCGTAGGTGGCCTTCATCTCGCCGGGGTTGATGCAGCCCTGCCCCATCAGCGCCGCCTGCTGGTCGCCGGCCACGCCGCGGATCGGGATCGCTCGGCCCAGCACGCCGGCGTCCGTCTCGCCGTAGTCGCCGGCGCAGTCGCGGACCTGCGGCATCATCGCCAGCGGCACGTCCAGCATCTGGCCCATCTCGCCCGACCAGTCGCCGGCGCGGATGTCGTACAGCAGGGTGCGCGAGGCGTTGGTGGCGTCGGTGGCGTGCACCCGGCCCCCGGTCAGCTTCCAGATCAGCCAGGTGTCGATCGTCCCGGCCAGCAGCTCGCCGGCCTCGGCCGCGCGGCGCGCGCCGGCCACATTGTCCAGCAGCCAGGCCAGCTTGGTCCCGGAGAAGTAGGGGTCCAGCAGCAGGCCGGTGATCTCGGTCACCCGCCCTTCGCGCCCCGCCGCCCGCAGGCGCGCGCACAGCGGCTCGGTGCGCCGGTCCTGCCAGACGATGGCCCGGTGGATCGGCCGGCCGGTGGCCTTATCCCAGACCACCACCGTCTCGCGCTGGTTGGTGATGCCGATGGCGGCCACCTCGGCCAGGGTGCGGCCGGCGCTTTCGACGACCTCATTCAGCACCGCGACGGAGGTCTCGAAGATCTCGTCGGCGTCATGCTCAACCCAGCCGTCGCGTGGATAGTGCTGGACCAGCGGCCGCCCCGCCTCGGCCAGCGGCGAGCCGTCGGCGGCGAACAGGATCGCCCGTGTGCTGGTGGTGCCCTGGTCGAGCGCCAGGATCAGCGGATGGGCCATGGTGTCGCGTTCCCCTGGTTCGGCGGACGGCTTAAGCATGTCTTCACGGTGAACCGCCACACTGATCCTAGCCGCGTTCACTTTAGAATGGAGGGGTCCGGCGTGAGTCTCGCGATGAGCAGCGAAAGTCTGCTCGACCTCGCAAAAAGCCGCCAGCCGGCGGACCGGGAGCGCCTGTTGCTGGCGATCGCGGACCTGTGCGATTCGCCGCACGCCGGCGAGGCGATGAAGACCCGGCCCATCCAGGCCCTGCTGGCCTCGATCTTCATGAGCCTGGTGGTCGAGGCCGAGCGCGACATCCGCCACCGCCTGTCCCAGAAGCTGGCCGCCGCCGACTGGGCGCCCAACGCCCTGGTCAACGTCCTGGCCCTGGACGACATCGAGATCGCCCGGCCGATCATCGCGTTGAGCCCGGTGCTGCGCGACCTGGACCTGGTGCGCCTGCTGGTCGAGGCGACCATCGAGCACCAGATCGAGGTGGCCCGCCGGCCGCACCTGTCGCAGACCATCATCGGCGCGATCCTGGAACAGGCCGAGCCGGCGGTGCTTACCGCGCTGGCCGGCAACCATACCGCCGAGCTGTCGCCGGCCGACATGGAGGAGCTGGTCGAGGCCTCGCGCCAGATCGCCGCCATGCGCACGCCGCTGTCGCAGCACCCCAGGCTGACCGGGCAGCTGGCCAAGCGCCTCTACCTGTGGGTCGGGCTGGCGCTGCGCCAGGGCCTGGCCGACCGCTTCCGCCTGGACGTCGCCGTGCTGGACGAGGCCCTGGCCGCGGCGGTGACCGAGGCCCATCAGTCGCTGACCGTCGAGACCGTCTTGCGCACCACCCGCGAGGGCGAGCGCGAGGTGATGGAGCAGCGGCTGGTCGACAAGCTGCACGCGGCGGGACAGCTGCGCCCCGGCTACCTGGTCCGGGCGCTGCGCGAGGGCCGCCTCGGCCTGTTCGCCACCGCGCTCGCCATTCTGGGCCGCTTCGAGGCCCAGCAGGTGCAGGCCACCCTCGATTCGGACCGCCCGGAGCTGTTGGCGCTGGCGTGCGCGGCGGTGGGCATCGACCGTAGCGTGTTCCCCGACATCCTGGACATGGCCCGCAACCTCAACCAGGGCCGACCGGGCGGCGGGGCCGAGGGCGCGCGCAAGGCCTCCGTGGCCTTCGCCCCGGTCTCGCCCGAGGTCGCCGGCGCGGCCTTCCGCCAGGCCGCGCGATCCCTGGCCACAGCTTAGGGCCCGGACCCAATCGGACCTTTGAGATTTCAATATCATAGACAACTCCACCCGGTCATCCCGGCGAAAGCCGGGACCCAGATCCGATAGCTAAGGTGCGGGTTGGATGGGCTCAGAGCGACCGGAGCCCACGTCTCTGTCATTCCATCTGGGTCCCGGCCCTTCGCCGGGATGAGCGGGATCGAGTGCGGGTCCTGAGCCTCGACCTTCCCTTGCGGCCGTTTGACACGGACGCCCGCTTCGCCATGTTGGGCGCGCCATGAGCAAAGCCGCCTTCGTCACCAAACTGACCTTCGTGTCCAGCTCCCGGCCGGAGGCGCAGGAGGCTCGCGACAAGCTGGCCGCCCGCTATGGGGACGCCGGGCTGGCGGAGGCCCAGGTGATCGTGGCGCTCGGCGGCGACGGCTTCATGCTGGAGACGGTCCACGCCTTGATGCACTCGGGCAAGCCGCTCTACGGCATGAACCGCGGCTCGGTGGGCTTCCTGATGAACGAGTTCAGCGAGGACGACCTGCTGGGGCGCATCAACGCCGCCGAGCGCGCGGTGATCCATCCGCTGCGGATGAACGCCGTGGACGTCGACGGCCAGAGCCACGAGGCGCTGGCCTTCAACGAGGTCAGCCTGCTGCGCACCACCCGCCAGGCGGCCAAGCTGCGCATCTCGGTCGACGGCAAGGTGCGGCTGTCGGAAATGATCTGCGACGGGGCGCTGATCTCCACCCCGGCCGGCTCGACCGCCTACAACCTCTCCGCCCACGGGCCGATCATTCCCCTGGACGCCAAGATCCTGGCGCTGACCCCGATCAGCGCCTTCCGCCCGCGCCGGTGGCGGGGCGCGCTGCTGTCGCACACCGCGCGCCTGCGCCTGGAGGTGCTGGAGGGGGCCAAGCGGCCGGTCTCCGCCGTCGCCGACAACTTCGAGGTCCCCAACGTGGTCGAGGTCTACATCGCCGAGGACCGCGACGTGTCCCTGTGCATGCTGTTCGACGCCGGGCGCAGCCTCGAGGAGCGGGTCCTGGCCGAGCAGTTCTCCGCCTGAGTCAACGCCGGCGCCCGAGGGCGCGGGCCCCTGCCCTCACCGCTTATTAACGGGTTCACCCTATCTTGGGCTGGCTATTCCGTCGGGAGAGTTAGCGTGAGCGAACCCAAGACCGGGCAGATGTTTCAAGCCCCCAATGCCCTGCGCCTCAAGGTCGGCGGCCGCTTCGGCGCCATCGACCCGGCGGCCATCGCCAAGGCCGAAGCCGCGCTGAAGAGTCTCTCGGGCAACTTCGCCCAGTGGCTGAACGACGAGATCACCAAGCTCGAGGGCGCCCGCCAGACCGTCAAGGCCGAGGGCATCACCAACGAGAACATGGAATCCCTGTACCTGCGCGCTCACGACCTGAAGGGCCTGGGCGCCACCTACGGCTTCCCGCTGATCACCCGTATCGCCGGCCTGCTCTGCAGGCTGATCGACGACAAGTCCAAGCGCCACCAGGCGCCCATGGGCCTGGTCGACGCCCACATCGACGCCATCAAGGCCGCCGCCCGCGACGACATCAAGACCGAGGACCACCCGGTGGGCAGGATCCTGGTCCAGGAACTCGAAGGCCGGATCCGGGAATACGGGGCCTAAGCTCCACCCACCCAATTCCGCTCATCCCGGCGAAGGCCGGGACCCAGATCCGAGGGCTGGGACGCGGGTTGGACGCCCTCAGCGCGCCTGGAGCCCCCATCTGAGCCATTCCATCTGGGTCTCGGCCTTCGCCGGGATGAGCGGAGACGGTAGGGCCTAAGCCCCGATCCGCGCCATCGGCTCGGCCACCACGCCGTAGCCGGCGTCGGGCGGCAGAACCAGGAAACGGCCGGTGTCGCGGGTCTCCACCTTTGGCAACACCGTCACTAGCGTCCGCGCCTGCGCGCGCGCCACACAGTCGGCGGCGCTCGACGCCTCGTTCAGCAGCTGCACGTTCATGCGGGTCGGGAAGATCACCGTGCGTTCGCCGGCCGCCTCAAGCCGCAGGATTTCGGCGGGATGGATCCACTCGGCGTCCACGGTCTCGCGCCCGTCGCAGGCCGCCACCTGGTCCGACGGCGCACGCACCGCATAGAACCAGGTATCGAACCGCTTGGGCATCATGGTGGGCGTGATCCAGCGGGCGAACACGGTCAGCGCATCCAGCCGCAGCCGCACGCCCAGGTCGGCCACCACGTCGATGAAGGCGGTCTCGCCGCGGTCCACAGCCTCGCGCACGGCGAGGTCGCAGGCCTCGCCGAAGGTCGAGCCGTCCAGCCGCTCGGCCAGCAGGATGCCGGCCTCCTCGAAGGCCTCGCGGATGGCGCCGATCCGCAGGCCCCGCTGCTCGGCGTCGAACGCCGCCCAGCCGTTGCAATGGTCCGCCCAGGCCGGGTCATGATCGCCGGCGTGCATCTTGCCGCCCGGGAACACCAGGGCGCCCGACGCGAAGTCGATCTGGTGGTGGCGCTTGACCATCAGCACCTGGAACTCCGGCGCGTCGCGCAGCAGCAGGATGGTGGCGGCGGGCTTGGTCTCGGCAGGTTGCGGCGTTTCGCTCATGCCGCCAGCTTGGAGCGCGCCCGCGCGCCCGGCAAGGCTGGCCTCACAACAGTATGGCGCGCTCGTCGATCCTGGCGGCGTCGGCGACCTGGCCCATGCGGTCCAGCAGATAGTCTATGTCCTCGCGGGCCACCGCCTCCGGCTGGGTCAGGAAGCGCTGCAGCATGCGCTCCTGGAACCGCTCCCGGTCGCGCGGCTCGCCGTCGAACTCCATCGAGTGGAAGGTGTCCACCGCCGCCCGGAACGCCGGGAACAGCCGCGCCGGCAGCCCGGCCCGCTCGTAGATGGCGCGCAGGCCCAGCGGCCCGGCGTCGTGGATCATCAGCCAGGTGCGGTGGTGCGGCACCCCGGCCAGCTGCGCAACCGACCATTCGAAGAAGGTCATGTGCCCGTGCGCCAGGGCCCGCAGCATCAGCGACGCGGTCAGCCGGCCCTCGCCGTGCAGATGGTTGACCAGCCCGCGGATGTCGGCGCTGCGCCCGGCCTGGTCGACGATGTCGACCGTCGCCCGCTCGGCCCCGCCGACGGCGATCTCCAGGGCCACCTCCACCGAGATCGAATGGCGCTTCAACAGGTGCTCGCGCGCCTGCTCGCTGACCAGGGTGATCAGGCGTTCGGTGACCGAGAGCGGCAGGGCGTTGCGGTAGGCCACCGCCGCCAGCACCCGCTCGGCAGTCTCGAAGCGGTCGACCACCCGCTGCAGGGCATCCTCGGTGAACTCCGCGCCGGCGTTGGCGCAGGCCGCGGTGACGGCACGCTCGCCGCCGTGCTCGACGATGGCGTCGGTCACCCGGGGGCTCAGCGTCGGGCGCTGGGCGATGGCCACCTGGCGCACCGGCCCGCCCAGGCGGACGATCTCGGCCAGGTCGTCGTCGGTGAAGGCCGGCGAGAAGGCCAGCATCGGCAGGCAGATGTTCTCAACGTCGCGCGACAGCTTCAGCGCCACGTCGCGCGGCACGACGGTGGACGCTTGCAGGGTCTCGGCGATGGCCCGGCGGACCAGTTCGGCGGCGTCGGCCGCCATGACCCGCAGGATGTCGGCCGCCAGCGCGCGGTCCTCGTCGCTGAGCGGGGCGCGTTCCATGGTGGCGCAGAGCTTGCGCGCGGCCAGGGCGCGCTCGTCCGGCGTCGCGCCCTTCACGAGCGTGCGGATGTCCTCATCCGTCAACGCGGTGCGCGTCGTCGCCATACCCGTCTGAAGTCCCCGTCGTGCAACCGGAGCGCAGTCCAGTGATTCGAGCTTTGCCTTGGGCCGCTTAACGAGACGTTGCGACGTGAATCGGTGGATTAAGGATCTCTCCTAACGAGCCGCGAACGGGTCGCCGGCTAGGCTCTCCTTTCGCTCGCGAAGGGAGCCCGACCGTGGCGCCGACCAAGTCCGCCGAACCGGTCCCCGGCCTGACCGCCGGGGCGCAGGGGATGAGGGCGCAGGCGGGGCTGCTTCCCTATGCGCTACTGGCGTTTGGCGTCGCTTTGCCGATCTTCGTCTGGGTCGCCAGCCATGCCGCCAACGCCTCCTGGATGAGCGCCAGTTTCGCGGCCTTCGCGGTGGGCTGGGGCGCCTTCTACGGCGCCGTCGGCTGGCTGAAGACCTCGGCTGCGACAGATTTACGCACCCGGGCGCGGGTGCAGATTCTGGGCGGCCTGGTCTGGGCCCTGGCCATCGCCCAGCTGGCCGCCTTCGCCCAGTTCGCCGGTCCGGCGCGCGAGACCCTGCTGCTGCTGACCCTGGGCGCGGCGATGATCTGCGTGGTGTTCACCGCCCCCTGGCTGCCCAGCCTGCTGATCGTCGCCCCCGCCGCACTGGCCGGTCCGCTGATCGCCCTGTTGCTGCGGCCGCAGGACCAGCCGATCGCCCGCCTGGCCCTGGCGGCCTCGGCGCTGGCCCTGGCGCTGGCCATGCTGGTCAACCGGATCCTGCGCACCCAGTTCGCCCTGGCCGCCGAACGCGAGATCCTGATCGCCGAGCGCGGCGAGCAGGCCGAAGCGGCCCGCCGGCTGGCCCGCTCCAAGTCGGACCTGGTCTCCACGCTCTCGGACGAAATCCGCAACGGCCTCACCGGCGTCGCCCACGTCCTGGCCTCCGCCGCCGGTCGCGGGCGCGCCGCGCCGTCGCGCCAGCAGATCGGCGCCGCCCTGGACGCCGTCAACGACCTGCTGGCGGTGCTCAACACCACCGTCGACGCCGAGAGCGCCGAGGCCGGAAGGCTCAGCGTCGAGCCGCGGCCGGTGGACCTCACCGCTCTGGCCCGCGACCTGGTGCTGCTGAACCGGCCCGCCGCCGCCGCCAAGGGCCTGGAGCTCACCGTCCACGTCGACGCCGCCCTTGCCGTCGGCCCAGGCGCGGCGATCGCCGACCCCGCCCGCGCCCGCCAGGTGCTGGCCGCGCTGATCGGCAACGCCGTGAAGTTCACCGTCCGCGGACGGGTAGAGGTGCGGGTCCAGCGCGCCGGTGAGCGCCGTGTCTCGGTGGCGGTCGCCGACACCGGGCCAGGGCTCAGCGAGGACGAGCTGCTTACGGCCCACCAGCCCTTCCAGCGGGTCGCTCGCACCAGCGCCGGCAGCTCCGGGGCGGGTCTCGGCCTGCCGCTGGCCAACCAGCTCGCGCGGCTGATGGGCGGCGACCTGCGGGCCGAGAGCGCGCCCGGGGTCGGCAGCTGCTTCACCCTCGACCTGCCGTTCGATCCCACGGCCGCACCGGCCCCGGCCGAACCCGCCCCGCCGCCCGAGGCCTCCGCCCGGCGCCTGCGCATCCTCACCGTCGAGCCGGAAGCGCTGTCCGCCGCCATGCTGCGCGCCAGCCTCGAACAGCTGGGCCATCAGGTCGTCCACGCCGCCGATGGCGCGCGGGCGGTGGAGCTGGCGAGGGTCTGCGACCTCGACGTCGTGGTGGTGTCCGGCGCCGAGACGATCTGCGCGCTCAGGGCCCTGGGCGGCGCGGCCGGCCGCACCCCCGCCGTAGCCCTGACCGGCGGCGACGCGGAGGAGGCCCAGGCCGCCCTGGCCGCTGGCGCCGACGCCCTGTTGCGCCGCCCGGTGGCCGTCCCAGCCGCCGCCCGCGCCCTCGCCGAAGCTCTCTCGGCGAAGGCCCCGGTCAACGAACGGGCGGTAGCCTAGGCTCCTCCCGCCCGCTAAAGCCTTACCCAAACGGGGAGGCCGCGCGTGCTGCTCAAGGGTCTGAAGGTCGTCGATTTCTCCGCCTACATCGCCGGGCCGGGCGCCGCCTGCATCCTTGGCGACTGGGGCGCCGACGTGATCAAGGTGGAGCGGCCCGGCGGCGACATGATGCGCGCGGCCTTCGCCGACCTGAAGACCGACCTCGGCGCCAACCCGACCTTCGACCTCGACAATCGGGGCAAGCGTGGCGTCGTGCTCGACATCACAAAGCCGCAGGGCCGCGACGCCCTGGCGAAGCTCGCCGAAACCGCCGACGTCTTCCTGACTAATGTGCGGCCGGTGTCGCTGCGCAAATATGCCCTGGACGACGTGACCCTGCGCGCCGCCAACCCGCGGCTCGTCTACGCGGTGATCACCGGCTATGGCCTGGAAGGTCCGGACGCCCACCTGCCCGGCTTCGACGTCACCGCCTTCTGGGCCCGCTCCGGCATCGGCTACATGACCGCGCCCAAGGGGGCCGAGCCGTTCATGCGCACCTCGGGCATGGGCGACCACACCACCTCGCTGGCCACCGTCTCGGCGATCCTGGCCGCCCTCTACGAGCGTGACCGCACCGGCGAGGGCCGCCTGGTGCAAACCTCGCTGCTGGCGTCCGGCGTCTACCTCTGGGGCTCCGACATGGCGGTGCAGCTGAAGTTCGGCCGCGTCGCCTCGGTCCGGCCGCGCGACAACCCGATCAATGCGCTCGCCAACTACTTCAAGAGCGCCGACGACCGCTGGTTCGTGCACAACCCGCGCGGCGGCTCCGGCGGCTGGGAGGCGTTCGCCACGGCCGCCGGACGGCCCGACCTGATCACCGACGAGCGCTTCGCCAGCGGCAAGGCGCGCCGCGCCAATGCCCGCGACCTGGCGGCCGAACTCGACGCCGCCTTCGCCGCCCTCCCCTTCGAGGAGATCGCGCGGCGCCTCGACGCGGCCGATCTGGTCTGGGCGGCGATGCAGACCCCGGCCGAGGTCGCCGCCGATCCGCAGATCGCCGCCGCCGGCGCCTTCGTCGACGTGGAAGACGGCCACGGCGGCACCTACCGCTCGCCGGCCGCCCCGGCCCGCTTCCCCGGCGCGGACGCCACGGTGCGTCCCCCGGCTCCGAAACTGGGCGAGCACACCCGCGAGGTCCTGGCCGAACTGGGCTACGCCGAAGCGGCCGTCGAGGCGATGTTCGCGAGCGGCGCGGCGGGGTGAATCAGCCTTCCCGGCTGTCCGACATCAGCTTCAGCATCTCGCTGGTGAACATCGAGCCGGTCAGGCGGCTGCCGACGCCGGTCTGGTCGTCCGGTTGCGCGCCGTGCAGGATCATCGAGATCAGCGCCTCCTGCTCGTGCTGTCGGGAGATGCGCCGGGCCGAGGCGTACTGGATGAAGCCGCCGTCCTGCGGGTCGACCGCCGGAGCCGTCTCGACGCCCTGCTGGCCGCCGCCGGTCTTGGTCAGGTTGGCGTAGACCTCGCCCACCGTGGCGGCGCGCCCGTCGCGGTAGAAGATCGATTTGTTGGCATGGGCCGCGTCCGGAAACAGCGAGGCGGCCGAAACGCCCGGCCGGGTCTGCACCGCCTCGATCAGCCGCGCCGACCCCTGCGGCCCCAGGAAGTGCGCGGCATAGAGTTCGCCCGCCGTGGGATCGCGCCCCACCCGGCCCTTCAGATAGGCCGCCGACTGCGACGCCAGTTCGCCGGCCATCAGCGACGCGGCGTGCGGGTCCAGCCGTAGGTCCATCACCGCGCGCTTCGCCTCGGCGCCGTCGACGTGGTAGCGGCCGTCGGAGCCCTTGTTGATCAATTCGGCATAGCGGGCATAGCCGTACTTCGAGCCATGCTGCTTGAGCGTCGACAGCCAGGTCTGCTCCACGAACTGGAACAGCCCCGCGGCGGAGGATGAGCCGGCCTTGGCGACGGGATTCATCCCGCTCTCGCGCCCGGCGGTCTTCATCAGGAATCCGAAATCGACGCCCGTCGCCTTGGAGGCGCGTTCGATCGCGGCTTCGACGATGCCCCGGATGCCTTGGACGGCCATCCCCTAGGAAGTCGCCGATCATGGTGAATGCGCCGTTAACCCTCGGCGGATCCTTCCGTCTACTCGTGTAATTTACAAAACGAGTGACACGTGTAATATCTGTCACATCGATCCACCTCGGGGACAGCGCGGTACACGAAGCCTGCCAGCCTCATGTCACCGCTGGGATTCTGTAGACGACCGAATCGTACTTCTGGCTCGACCGGCTGGCGAAGACCTCTCCCCGCAGACCTTCGGCAATCCGCCGGCTGGCGATGTTCTCGATGGCGACGGGGTAGATGAAGCCACCTTTGTTCAAGATGCTTGACGCCCACGCCGCGATCGCTTCGACAGCCTCTCGGCCATAGCCCTGGCCGTGAGCCGCTTCCTTCATCCAGATGCCAAGTTCGGGGAGATCATCTCTCAGGCGATCTATTCCAGCGATGCCCAAGCACTCCCGGCTGTCTTTGCGCCGGATAACGAACTGAACCTCCGTCTGGATGTCGGCCTGCACAAGGCTTTCGCATCTCGACATGTAGTCATCGAAGGTCGGAGGGTCCCATGACAGGAACCGGGTCACTGCAGGCGTGATGCACCGAAACACATCATCGGCGTCGGCCAGTTCAAACCGGTCCAGGCATAGCCGCGCGCTCTCGATGCGCAGGCCCATTCAGTAGCTCTTCGGGAGGCCCAGCACCCGCTCGGCGATGTAGTTGAAGATCATCTCGCGGCTGACCGGCGCGATCCGAGCGATCATCGCCTCGCGGAAATAGCGCTCCACGTCGTATTCCTTGGCATAGCCCATGCCACCGTGCGCCATCACCGCCGCCTCGCAGGCGTTGAACCCGGCTTCCCCGCCCAGGTACTTGGCCGCATTGGCCTCGGCCCCGCACTCGCGGCCGGCGTCGTAGAGGGCGGCGCCCTTGAAGGCCATCAGGTTGGCCGCCTCCAGGTCCGCCCAGGCCTTGGCCAGGGGGTGGGCCACGCCCTGGTTCTGGCCGATCGGCCGGCCGAACACGACCCGCTCCATGGCATAGGCCGCCGCCCGCTTCAGCGCCGCGCGCCCCAGCCCCACGGCCTCGGCCCCGATCAGCACGCGCTCGGGGTTGAGGCCGGCCAGCAGGTAGTAGAAGCCCCGCCCCTCCTCGCCCACCAGGGCGTCGGCGGGCACATGCAGGTCGTCGATGAACACGGAATTGGACTCGATCGCCTTGCGGCCCATCTTCGGGATCGGCGTGGCGTGGATCCGCTCGCGGTCGAAGTCGACGTAGAACAGGCTGATGCCGTCGGTGGCCTTGGCGACCTGGTCCTTGGGCGTGGTGCGGGCGACGATCAGCATCTTGGTGGCGCGCTGGGCCATGGTCGTCCACATCTTGCGGCCGGAGATCACATAGCCGTCGTTGGTGCGCACGGCCTTGGTAGTCAGGCTGGTGGTGTCGAGGCCGGCGTCGGGTTCGGTGACCCCGAAGCACATCCGGTCCTCGCCGGAGATCAGCCGCGGGATCAGCTTGCGCTTCTGGTCGTCGGTCCCGAACTTGGCCAACGGCATGGGGCCGAAGATGTTGAGGTGCAGCGCGCTGGCGCCGGAGAAGCCGGCCCCGCTCTCCGCCACCGCCTGCATGGCGATCGCCGCCTCGGTCAGGCCCAGGCCCGAGCCGCCCAGTTCCACCGGCATGGCCGCGCCCAGCCAGCCGGCGTCCGCCATCGCCGCCACGAAGGCCTCCGGAAAGTCGCCGGTCTCGTCGGTGCGCCGCCAGTAGTCGGCGTCGAAGCGTTCGCACAGCTTCAGCACGCCCTCGCGGATCGCCTGCTGTTCCTCGCTGAACCAGAAGCCGTTCATGTCATCCTCGAAAGCGGGCGGGATCCAACATCGCCGCATAGGGGCCAGGTTCGCGCCCCGTCACGCAAGCCGCCACGATCTCGGCGACCAGCGGCCCCAGCAGCCAGCCGTTGCGCCGCGCGCCCACCGCCAGCAACACGCCCGGCGCGGCGCTCCAGCCGACCATGGGCAACCCATCCGGCGTGGCGGCCCGCACTCCCGCCGCGAGCTCGAACCGGGTGTCGGCCAGTTTCGGGAACAGCTTCACACCCGCCGCCAGCAGCGGCGCGGCGGCCGCGAAGTCCACCAGGGTGTCGGCGCGCCCGGGCTCCATGGTCGCCCCCACCGCCAGCCCGCTCTCGCCCGGCGCGGCGTAGGCGGTCTCGGCGCGGACGGTTAGGCCCGCGGCCGGCGCCAGGAACCGCATGATGTGCCCCTTGATCGGACTGAGGCGCGACAGTTCCGGCGCCGCAGCGGCCAGCCCCTGCCCTGCCCCGCTGGCGATCACCAGTACATCGGCCTCGCCCCGACCGGTGACCGCCTCGGTCCGGAACACCACGCCGCGCGCCGCCGCCACCCGGCGCAGGGCCGGCAGGGCGACCTGCGGATCGACCCGCCAGTCCTCCCGCGTCAGCAGCGCCCGTCCGGCCCGCTCGGACAGCCCCGGCGCCAGCGCCAGCGCGGTCGCGGGCGCGATCTCGGTCGCCCGCAGGCCCAGGGCCCCGAACCCGGCGGCCACGCCTGCCAGCCAGGTCTCATCCCCCACCGCCAGCGCCCCGGACCGGTCCAGCGTCAGGCCGGCGCGCTGGGCCAGTCCCGGCCAGCGGTCGCGCCCGGCCATCAGCAGGTCCAGGTGGGCCCGCGCCTCGGCGTCCAGCACCGCCTCGAGCACCGGGGCGATCATTCCAGCCGCCACGCCCGAGGCGTTGGGCCCGCCGCCCGGGTCGCAGACGGTCACCGCGCAGCCGGCCTCGGCCAGCGCCAGGGCGCTCGCCAGGCCCAGCACGCCTGCCCCGGCGATCGTCACTGTCGGCGCCCCGCTCATGCCCCTAAGCACCCGCTCCGCCTGCGAAAATCAAGGCCCGCCGCCGGCCGGCGCGACGCCTCGATTGCTCCGACTGCCGCGACCCCGTAGCGTCCGCCGCCGCCGGGGCCTCGCGGCTATTGCGGCGGCGACGCAATCGCGAAATGGACGCGGGCGCCGAACGCTGTAGAAGAGCCGGTATGGTTTTGGGGAGGGGTTCCTAGTTGCTACGCGAGTTCCTGGTCTGGATGGCCACGCACGTCGGCAAGGGACCCGGCGCGGACGACCCCTCCTGGAGCGACCTGCTCGCCGGCTCCCTGAACTTCTGGAGCCTGCTGGAAGGCACCCACGTCCTGTCGCTGATGCTGTTTGCCGGCACCATCTTCATCGTCGACCTGCGGCTGCTGGGGGTGATCTTCAAGCGCACGCCGGTGTCCGTGGTCAGCGACCGGATCCTGCCGCTGACGATCTTCGGCCTGGTGATCATGATGCTGACCGGCGCGGCATTGTTCTACGCCAAGCCATTGCTTTATTACCATAATCTCTGGTTCCGCCTGAAGCTGATATTCCTCGTCCTGGCGGCCATCAACATCATGGTCTTCCACTTCCGGGTGCAGCGGACGATGCCCGCCTGGGACAACCAGCCCAAGCCGCCCCGCGCGGCGCGGCTCTCGGCGATCGTCTCCCTGGCCTCGTGGATCCTGGTGATCAGTTGCGGCCGCTTCATCGCCTACGACTGGTTCAACTGCGGCAAGCCGCTGCCCCACTGGGCCAATGTCGCCGAGGAGTGCCAGACCTCCGAGACCGGCGCCCTCGAGCTCGACGGGACCGCCAAATGAGCCTGGCGCCGCAAGACCTTTTCCCCCAGGCCGCCGCCTGGGTCGGGAGCCTAGAGAACACCTTTCCCGGCAAGCCGATCAAGGATTCCGTCTACCTCTTCGCTGTGCTGGAAGTGGGCCACGTCCTGTCGCTGGTGGTCCTGGGCGGATCCAGCATCCTCCTGAACCTGCGACTGATCGGCGTCGGCCTGAACGACGAGACGCCATCGGAGGTGCACCGCAACCTGCGCGGCTGGATGTGGGCCGGGGTGATCGGGATCATCGTCACCGGCCTGTTGATCGGCTCGGCGAATGGCACGCGGCTTTACACCTCCGGGGCCTTCTCGGCGAAGATGGTCGGGCTGCTGGCCGGGATCATCCTGACATTCGGCGTCACCTTGCCGACGACCCGCAACGACGGGGTCATGGGGGTGGGGTCGCGGCTGGCCGGACTGCTCGGCGTCGCGCTCTTCCTGCTGGCGATCTGGGTGTTCCTGGCGGCGAAGCTATCCAACCCGGGCCTCTGGCATGTGATCAGCGCCGGTGGCCTGATCGTCCTCTTCGCCACCCGCGGACTGACCCGCATCGGCTACCTGGCCGTTATGGCGGTCATGATCGCCGCCCAGCAGGTGATGACCCACATCGTGGTCAAGGCCGACGACTACGCGCACCTCGATCCGGTCAACAAGGGGTTCGCCTGGGCCTTCGTCGGCGCGATCCTGGGCTTCGGCGCCCTGCAGGCCCTCACCGCCGGCCGGACCCGCGAAGGCGGCCCGTTCGTCAAGCTGATGGCCTTCGCCGCGATCCTGGTCTGGGTCATGACCGCCGCCGCCGGCCGTTGGCTGGCGTTCGCCTAGCCTTTCGCGCCCAGGTTGCAGACCAGCTTGGGCAGGAAGGCCAACGGCCACAGCACCAGGGCCACGTTCGGCAGGAACCAGGAAAGGTCGAACTCGCCCAGAAGGGCCCAGTAGCCGACGGCCATCAGCCCGGCGACCTGGGTCAGGATCAGCGAGATCAGCGTGAGAGGGCGCCACAGCGGGTCCGCTCGGCGCGCCGCCCGCACCGCCAGCAGCCCCGTCACCGAGAACGCCAGGTCGATGGGCAGGAACGACCAGTTCCAGGCGATCACCCGCGGCTCGTCATATCCCGCGTACATCAGCGAGGCCGGCAGGGCTATCAGCCCGGCCTGCGCCGCCGCGGCCACGGCCCAGTAGGCCAGGAACAACAGGTCGGTGACCGAGAGCGCAACCGCAAGACGTCGATCCATATCCGTTCTCCACTCTACAACGCCCCGACCCGCCGCACCTCAGCCCCCCACCCCTGGTGCCACTGTGGCTCGCCGGCGTAGCGCTGGGCCAGGAAGTCCACGAACGCCCGCACCTTGGCCGCCAGATGCCGTGCGTGGGGATAGACCGCGTGGACGTGGATCAGCTCCGGCTCGAAGTTGCAGAGGATTGGCACGATGCGTCCGGCCCGCAGGTCGTCGGCCGCCGCGAAGGCCGGGGTGCGGGTGACGCCGAAGCCCGCCACCGCCGCCGCTACGCAGGCCTCCGCCCCGTTGAACCGCAGCCGCCCATGCACCCGCACCTCACGACGGTCGGAATGCGAGCCGAAGGTCCAGGTGGTGGCCTCGCGGGCGTTGGTGTCGAGCACCGCCTCGTGCCGGGCCAGGTCCTCCAGCGCCGCCGGCAGCCCATGCCGCGCCAGGTAGTCGGGCGAGGCGCAGGTCACCATCCGCACCGCCGCCAGCCGCTTGGCCACCAGGGACGAGTCGGTCAGGTGGCCGATCCGCACTGCCACGTCGAACCCCTCCTCCACTAGGTTCACCAGCCGGTCGGCGAAGGCTACGTCCAGCGACACCGCCGGATGGGCCGACGCGAAGTCCAGCAGGGCCGGCGTCAGCTGCCCCTTGCCGAACGACACCGGGGCGGAGACCTTCAGCTGCCCGCTGGGCCCGCTCTGGTCGCGCACCGAGCTCTCCAGCGCGTCGAACCCCTCCAGCAACTCCCGCGCCCGCTCCAGATAGGCCTGGCCGGTGTCAGTCAGCGACACGTCGCGGGTGGTGCGGTTCAGCAGGCGCGCGTCCAGCCGGTTCTCCAGCCGCGCCACCAGCTTGGAGATCTGGGCCGGCGACACGTCCAGCTTGCGCGCGCCCTGGGTGAAACTGCGCGCCTCGGCGACGGCGGTGAAGGCGCGGATCTCATCCAGCCGGTCCATGGCGATTGTTTCCTGTTCGGAGACACTGTCGTTCGATCCGCGCTGATTATCAACGGCGACGGTCGGGACCATCTTCCCCTCACGCCGAGCAACACGGCGGCCAAATTCTCTCGCAAGGAAGCCCGCCATGTCCCAACCCCGCTCGGTCGCAGTCGTCGTCGGCTCGCTTCGCAAGGACTCCGTCAGCCGCAAGCTTGCCAAGGCCTTCGCCGCCCTGACCCCCGGCCTCAAGTTCGACATCGTCGATATCGGCGACCTGCCGCTGTTCGACCAGGACCTCGAATCCGCGCCGCCGGCCCCGTGGGTCCGCTTCCGCAACGAGATCGCCGCGCACGACGCGGTTCTGTTCGTGACGCCGGAATACAACCGCTCGGTCCCCGGCGTGCTGAAGAACGCGGTCGACGTCGGCTCGCGCCCCTACGGCGCCAGCGCCTGGAACGGCAAGCCGGGCGCGGTGATCAGCGTTTCCCCCGGCGCGATCGGCGGCTTCGGCGCCAACCACCACCTGCGCCAGTCGCTGGTGTTCCTGAACGTGCCCCTGCTCAGCCAGGAAGCCTACATCGGCGGCGCGTTCGCCCTGTTCGACGAGCACGGCGAACTGATCAACGAAGGCACCCGCGAGTTCCTGCGCGCCTATGGCGCGGCCTTCGCCGCCTGGATCGAAAAGATCCTCGACGACGCCCCGGCCGCCAAGGCCGCGTGACGTCCGGACGCCATCTCGCCTTCCCCCTTTGGGGGAAATTTCGCCAAAGCCGAAGGCGGGCGACAATGGGGGAAGTGTCAGACGAGGATCACCTCCCCCATCGACCCTCGACCTTCGGTTGTCGGGCCACTTCTCCCAGAGGGGGTAGGTGCAAGGCCGCCTAGTTTCCGCCCTCCGCTCCCCCGCGGAGAGGTCCCAGGAGTTTGCCTAAGATGACCCTGCCCACCGTCTACCTCCCCCACGGCGCGGGGCCCTGCTTCTTCATGGAGTGGCAGAGGGGTCCGGCCGACACCTGGGACCGCACCGCGGACTATCTACGCGGCCTGGTCGCCAGCCTGCCCGAGCGGCCCAAGGCGATCCTGATCGTCTCCGGCCACTGGGAGGCGCCGCAGTTCACCGTCGGCACGGCCCAATGGCCCGCGCTGGAGTTCGACTACTACGGCTTTCCGGAGTTTACCTATCGGCTAGAGTTCGGCGCCCCCGGGTCCCCCGGCCTGGCGCGCCGCGTCCGCCGGCTGCTGGCCGACGCCGGCATCGCCGCCGGCGAGGACGCCGAGCATGGCTGGGACCACGGCGTCTTCGTGCCGCTGAAGCTGATCACGCCGGACGCCGACATCCCGGTCGTCCAGCTGTCGCTGAAGGCGGGACTGGACGCCGAGGCCCACCTGGCCGCCGGCCGGGCACTGGCCCCGCTGCGCGACGAAGGCGTGCTGATCGTCGGCTCCGGCATGAGTTGGCACAACATGGCCGGCTTCACGCCGGACTTCACCGAGCGCTCGATCACCTTCGACGCCTGGCTGGAGGGCGCGGTCGCCGACCCGGCCCGCCGCGACGCCGCCCTGGCCCACTGGGACCAGGCCCCCTACGGCCGCGACGCCCACCCGCGCGAGGAACATCTGCTGCCCTTGATGGTCGCCGCCGGCGCCGCCCAGGGCGAACGCGGCGTCGTCGCCTTCCGCGACACGGTCATGAACGTGGTGGTCTCGGCCGTGGAGTTCGGCCGCGCCGCCTGACCCTCTCAGCGAGAGGGACCGGAGACCTTCGCAGTACCCCCCGGCGCCCACACCCGCCGTCGAAGGTCTCCGGATCTCGCGAACGCGCCCGGATTTAGACCCCGGCGTTCCAGTGTGCGGCCAGGTGATGCAGAACGATGCCGCTGGTGGTCGCCACATTGAGCGAATCGAAGCGTCCGGCCATGTCGATCCGCACCGATCGCGCTCGCGCCAGCACCGCCGCGGGCAGTCCCGGCCCCTCGGCTCCCAGCAGCACGGCTACCCGCGGGCCGGGCTCGAAGGCGCGCAGTTCGGTCTCGCCGCGCGGCGACAGGGCGACGGCCGGGACGCCGGCCGCCTCCAGCATCGCCATCAGGTTCGCCGCGTCGCCCACCCGGGCGAACGGCGTGGTCAGCACTGCGCCGACGCTGACCCGGATGGCCTTGCGATAGAGGGGGTCGCAGCAGGTGGCGTCCAGCAGCACGGCGTCCGCGCCGAACGCCGCGGCGTTGCGGAAGATCCCGCCCATGTTGTCGTGGTTGGCGATCCCGACCAGCCCCACCACCAGCGCCCGCGCGGGCAGGCCGGCCAGCAGCGCCTCCGCCGACCGCTCGGGGCGTCGCACCAGCGCCAGGACGCCGCGATGGATCGGGAAACCCACCACCCGGTCCATGGCCGCCTGGCCGGCCGCATAGACCGCCGCGCCCGGCGCCAGGCCGGCCAGCAGGCCCGCCAGGCTCTCCGCCCGATGCGCCGCGATCAGCACCGAGACCACGGCGCCCGGATCGGCGGCGATGGCCTTCTCCAGCACCACACGGCCCTCTGCCATGTAGAGCCCGTCGCGACCCGCCAAGTCGCGCTCGCGGACGGCCCGGTAGGGCTCCAGGCGCGGGTCGTCGGGGTCGTCGACCGCGACGATGGCGGGCGCGGCGCCTACCAGATCTTCACCCGGTCGGCGGGGGCCAGGTACAGCCTCTGCCCCGGCTTCACATCGAACGCCGGGTACCAGGCGTCCAGATTGCGCACGGTCAGCGCCCGCCAGGGCGCGGTGGCGTGGACGTCGGTCACCACCTGCCGGCGCAGCGCCGCCTCGCGGTACTTGGTGCGGTAGTTCTGTGCCCAGGCCAGGAAGAACCGCTGGTCGGCCGTGAAGCCGTCGACCACCGGCGCCGGCGCGCCCTGCAGCGAGATCCGGTAGGCATCGTAGGCCGTGGCCACGCCCGCCACGTCGGCGATGTTCTCGCCCAGCACCTGCTGGCCGTTGATGTGCAGGCCGGGCAGCGGCTCATAGGCGCTGTACTGGTCGGCCAGCTTCTTGGTCTCCGCCTTGAAGTGGGCCATGTCGGCGTCGGTCCACCAGTTGCGCAGGTTGCCGTTCTCGTCGAACTGCGAGCCGGTGTCGTCGAAGCCGTGGCTGACCTCATGGCCCAGCACCCCGCCCACCGCGCCATAGTTCACCGCGGCGTCGGCGTTGGGATCGAAGAAGGTCGGGGCCAGGATCGCCGCCGGGAAGGTCACCGAGTTCTGGCTGGGGGCGAACAGGGCGTTCACCGTCTGCGGCGTCATGAACCACTCGTTGCGGTCCACCGGCTGGCCCAGCTTGGCGAGGTCGCGTCGGTATTCGAACAGGCCGGCGCGCTGCCAGTTGCCATAGGCGTCGCCGCGCACGACGGAGAGGCCCGAATAGTCGCGCCACGTGTCGGGATAGCCGACCATGACGTGGAAGTTCGCCAGCTTGCGCTTGGCCTGGGCCTTGGTCTCCGGGCTCATCCACGCCACCCGGTCCAGGCGCCGGGCGAAGGCGGCCAGGATGTTGTCGGCGATCTGCCGGGCCTGGGCCTTCGCCTCGGGCGAGAAATAGCGCTCGACGTAGAGCTTGCCGATCGCCTCGCCTAGGGCGCCGGACGTGTAGTCGACGCCGCGCTTCCATCGCTCCCGCTGCTGCGGCGTCCCCGTCATGGCCAGCCCGTTGAAGGCGAAGCTCTCATCGACGAACGCCTTGGGCAGTAACGGCGCGCCCCGCTCGAGGGTGTGGAAGGCGAGGTAGTCCTTCCACGCCTGGATCGGCTGGTTGCCCACCAGTTTCGCGGTTCCCACGATCGCCGTCGCCTGCCAGGGCCCGATCCGTGGCTGGTCGGCCAGGCCCGCGGCGCTGAGAAACGCGTCCCAGTCCAGGCCCGGCGCCCGCTTGGCGATCTCGCCGCGCATCCAGACGGTGTTGCCCTTGGTGACGTCCGAGCTCTGGTCGACCGAGACGTGGACCTTGGCGATCGCCGTCTCCAGGTCGAACACCCGCTTCGCGCGCGCCTCGGGCTCGGAATAGCCGGCCAGTCTCAGCATGTTGGCGATGTGCGCCTGGTACTTGCCGCGCAACTCCGCATAGCGCGGGCCGGCGCCCAGGTAGTACGCGCGATCCGGCATCCCCAGGCCGCCCTGCAGCAGGTAGGGACGGTATTGGGTGGTGTCGACGAGGTCCTCGGCCACCCACAGGCCGAAGAGGCGGTCGGTGTAGAAGTTGGTGGCGTTCAGCACGTCCACATCAGCGCGGATCTGGCCGCCCAGCACCGAGGCCAGGTCCTTGCGGGTCCGGATCGCCGCGATCCGCTCCAGCTCCGGCTTTAGCGGGGCCGCGCCCAGCTGCTCGATGCGGTCCTGGTCCATGAAGCTGGCGAAATAGTCGCCGATCTTGCGGGCCTCGGAGCCGTCGGCGGACGGGCTCCTGGCCGAGTCCTCGATGATCGTGCGGATCCGGGCCGTGGTGTTTTCGGCGATCACCACGAAGCTGCCCAGGCTGGCGCGGTCGGGCGGGATCTCGGTCCGGTCGACCCATTTGCCGGCCGCATAGCGGAAGAAGTCATCGCCCGCCGCCGCCGCCGTATCCATGCCCGACACGTCGAACCCGAACGTCCCGATCTGCGGCTTGGGCCGGGGCGGCGGCGGCGGCGGGGCTGGGGGCGGCGCCTCGGCCACCGGGGCGGCGACGGGCGCCGGCGCCGGCTTGGTCATGGTCGCACAGGCGGTGAGCAAGGCCGCGGCGGCGGTCGCGGCGAGCCAGGACGGGCGAACGATCATGCGCAGGGGACTCTCCTCCGGCGCGGAACCGGCCCGCGCACTATTTTGCCGGTTCTGACACCGCGGGCGGCACATGGCGAGCGCGCAGGCCCGCAGATGCGATCAGTGGTCCTCCGCACGCTCCCGAACGCGCACGATCAGCGACTGGCTGGCCGTGGCCATCAGCTCGCCGTCGCGACTGTAGAGATACATCTGGCCGTGGGCGAAGCCGCCGTGCACGCCCATGATCCGGATCTCGCACAGCACCCAGTCGGTCGGCACGATGCGGCGGATGCGCAGGGTGTTGTCCAGGCTGTTGCCGCCGGCGTTCTTGCCCAGGGCGTTGCCGACGCCGGAGGGCACGAAGTCGGCCATGATCGCCAGCATGGTGGCGTCGATGGCGAAGTCCTCCCGCGGCCGGATCCACAGCAGCGAGCGGCCGTCGGTTTCCGGGTTGCCGTCCCGCTCGCGGCCATAGCGACCCTTGGCGACCCGTACCTCGATGCGGCTGTGCAGGCCGTCGTCGGCCGAGCGCCAGTGTTCGGCCGGGTCGCAGTCCTCCGGCGGCGGGGCGTCCGGCGCCTGGATCCACTGCTGCGAGAATTCGCTGGGCCGCTCGCCCAGGGCGGCGTTGACGGTGATGATCTCCTTGTCGTCCACGTGGCTGACGACGCGGGCCTGGGTGTTGTACTTGCCCTCCACCGGCGTCCAGACGTCGATGTCCACGATGCTGCCCGGCCGCGCATAGGACAGGTACTGCGCCGTCGCCCAGATCAGCGGCCGCTCGCAGGTGCGCTCCATGGCCGCGACGGCCGACGCCATGCCGATCCCGCCGAACATGAACAGCTTGCCCGGCGGCCCCACGCAGATCGCCGGCTCCACCGGCAGGTACCACCGGTGCGGATTGTGCGTTGCGTGCAGGTCGAAGAACAGCTTGGCCATGGGACCTCCTGAACGCCTTCGCGGCCGCCGGCGCAAGGGCGTGCATAGGGATATGCAGGGCCGTCAGACCCGCATGGCGCGGTTTTGGATACCTCTGCCTAACCACGAAACTTAAGCCTGAAGTGACGGCTGATGTTTACGGTCATTCTCGAGATGATCGCACCGAACGCCAGCACGCTCAGGGCCGTCAGCCTGCCCCGGCCCCTCTATGTGGGCGCCGCCACCGTCATGGGGGCCGCGGTGCTGGCCCTGTCGCTCAGCTCGCTCGCCGACGCCTTCCTGGTGCGCCTGCTGCTGTTCTACGCCGGCACGGCGGCGGCCTATGGCCTGATGCCGTTCGTCCGCCGCGGCGACGTTCCCCTGGTGGCGGCCTGGGTGGTGCTGATCAGCGAACTCGCCCCCTGCATCACCGGCCAGCTGATCTCGCCGATCAAGGTGACGGCCGACATCCTGGGCGTGGCGATGGCCACCGCGCCGATCTTCATCGCCCGCCTGCGCCAGGTGCTGCAGGGCGACATCCGCCCCGCCGGCCGCCGCGCCACCGAGCGCCTCTAGCTGCGCGTGAACACCGGATCGCGGCGCTCGCGGAAGGCGGCGACCGCGGCCTTGTGATCGTTGGACTTTCGCAGCACCCGCAGCTCCTGGCCCAGCATCGCATTGGCGTCCTCCGGCGACAGATCGGGCGCGCGGTTGGCGGTGCGTTTGGAGGCCTCCACCGACAGCGGCGCGCGGCTGGCGATCCGTTCGGCCAGGACGATGGCCGCCGCCAGCAGCGCGTGCGGCGCATGCAGGCCCGTGACCAGGCCGTAGTGCTCGGCCATGGCCGCGTCGTGCGGCGAGCCGGTCAGCAGCATGGCCTTGGCGCGGCTCACCCCGATCAGCCGCGGCAGCCGGTAGGTCGAGGCCATCAGCCCGACGTTGACGCCGGCGCAGACGAACTTCGCCTCGGTCGAGGCGATGCGGATGTCGCAGCACAGCGCCAGCTCGAAGCCGCCGCCGACGCACCAGCCGTTGACCGCGGCCACCACCGGGACCCGCGTGGCCTCCAGCCGGTCCAGCAGCCGGCCGAACCCGGCCAGGTCCTCGCCCTGCGGCCCGGCGTTCTTGAGGTCGTCGCCGGCGCAGAACGACCGCCCCCGTCCCGTGACGATCAGGCAGCGCAGGTCGTCGTTCAGCTCCACCTGGTCCAGCGCCGCCATGAAGATCTCGCGCATCCGGACCCCCAGCGGGTTCATGGGCGGGTTGTCGATTTCCAGCAGCATGACCGCCGGGCCGATCGTCTCGACGTGGACCGTACCGCTCACCCCATCGCTCACTGGGCGACCTCCTTGCGCTGTGTGGCCGCGACGCCGGCGGCGACCAGGCCCTCGATCTCGGTGGCGGAGTATCCGGCCTCGGCCAGCACCTCGCGGGTGTGTTCACCGACCTCGCCCGGGCCGCGGACGAGCTCGACGGGCGTATCGTGCAGCTTGATCGGCGTCTTGACGAACCGCCGTCCGCCCGCCTCGCCCAGCAGGCCGCGCGCCTTGATCTGGGGATCGTCCCAGGCCTGGGCGATGGTGTTCAATGGTCCGGCCGGCACGCCCACCGCCTCGAACCGCGGCAGCCACTCAGCCGTCGTGTCGCGCGCCAGCACCGCCTCGATCCGCGCCTGCAGCGCGTCGCGGTTGTTCATGCGAGCGCCGGGCGAGTTGAAGTCGGCGTCCTCGCAGAGATCCGGATCGCCCAGCGCCTCGCAGAACCGTTTCCACAGTCGCTGGCTGTTGACGCCCACCACGATATGGCCGTCCGCCGTCTTCAGCGGCTCGTAGGGCGCGGCCAGCCGATGGCGCGCGCCATTGCGCTCCGCCACCTCGCCGGTCGACAGGAACATGCCGGTCTCCCAGATCGTGTAGGCCAGGGCGGACTCCAGCAGCGAGGTCTCGACGTGCTGGCCCTTGCCGGTGGCGTGCCGGCTCTGCAGGGCCGCCAGCACGCCCACCGCGCCGAACACCCCGGCGTTGAGGTCGGAGATCGGCACCGCCGTCGAGCAGGGCTTGTCGCTCCCCGCCTCGCCGACGAAGCTCATGATCCCGCTCATCGCCTGGGTGACCAGGTCGAAGCCGCCGCGCTCGCGATAGGGCCCGTCCAGGCCGAACCCCGACACCGAGCAATAGACCAGCCGCGGATTGATCGCCGCCAGCCGCGCATAGCCCAGGCCCATGCGGTCCATCGACCCCGGCCGGTAGTTCTCCACGAAGACGTCCGCCGTCAGCGCCAGCTTGCGCACCACGTCCGCGCCGCGCTCGGTGCTGAGGTCAAGCGCCACCGTGCGCTTGTTGCGATTGACGTAGTCGAAGGCGCGGAACCCGCCGCCCGCGCCCCGCATGCCCCGCGTGGATTCCCCCGCCGGCGGCTCGATCTTGACGACGTCGGCGCCCAGGTCGGCCAGCACCATCGAGCAATAGGCGCCGGCGATGACGTGGGTGCAGTCCAGCACCTTGAGGCCGGCGAGGGCGCCCGCCATCAGAAGTTGGCTCGCCGCGAAATCGCCCCGTCGACCACCATGTTGATGCCGGTGGTGAAGGCCGAGCGCGGGCTGGCCAGGAACACGGTCGCGGCCGCGATCTCTTCCGGCGTCGCCATGCGGCCGGTCGGGTTGCGCTTGATCATCTGCTCGAAGAAGGCCGGCATGCCCGCCTTCACATTGCCCCAGGCCCCACCCTCGAAAAACACCGTGCCGGGCGAGACGACGTTGCAGCGCAACTTCTTCGGCGCGTTCTCGCGGGCCACGCCCTTCGCAAAGTGGATCAGGGCGGCCTTCATGGCCCCGTAGGAGTTGGGGTTGTCGGTCTCCGCCGCCGAGATCGACGAGGTGATCAGGAAGCAGGCGTCGCCCTTCGCCTGACCCGCCTGCTCCAGGAATGGGCGCGCCGCCTCGAAGGTGCGCACGGCGCCCATCATGTCGATATCGAACATCGCCTTCCAGGCGTCCTCGGCGTTGCCCTGCACCAGGGCGCTGGCGTTGGAGACCACGATGTCGATCCCGCCTAGGGTCTCACCCGCCTCGACGATGAAGGCCTTCAGCGCCGGCCCGTCGGCGATGTCCACCACGGCGCCGAACGCCTTGACGCCCTTGGCCTCCAGCGCCTTGACCGTCTCGGCCACCTGCTCGGGGTTGCGCGCGCAGATCGCCACATGGGCGCCCTCGTCGGCGAAGCACTCGGCGATGGCCCGCCCGATCCCGCGCGTCGCGCCGGTGATCACCGCGGTCTTGCCCGTGAGCTGCAGGTCCATCGTCCGTGTCTCCCAATCTCGTTGGGCGGGACCCTGCCCGAACTGTCAGCCCTCGAACAAGTGTTCGTATTGTTGGCGCAGCAGGTTCTTCTGCACCTTGCCCATGGCGTTGCGCGGCAGTTCGTCGACGAACACGATCCGCTTGGGCGCCTTGTAGGCCGCCAGCTGCCGGCGGGCCTCGGCGATCATGGCCGCCTCGTCGCCGGTCCCCATAACCACCGCCACCACGCCCTCGCCGAAGTCCTTGTGGGGGCAGCCGATCACCGCGCTCTCGGCGACGCCCGGCAGCTCGTCGAGCACCAGCTCGACCTCTTTCGGATAGACGTTGTAGCCGCCGGAGATGATCAGGTCCTTGGCTCGCCCGGAGATCCACACCCGGCCGTCGGGATCGCGCCGCCCGACGTCGCCGGTGATGAAGAAACCGTCGCCGGTGAAGTCCTCGGTCGTCTTCTCCGGCATCTGCCAGTAGCCCGAGAACACGCTCGGGCCCCGGATCTCAATGACACCCGTCTGGTCCGGCCCGCCGATGCGAAGCTCGACGCCGGGCAGCGGATAGCCCACCGAGCCGGCCAGCCGACCGCCCGCCAGCGGGTTGGTGGTGATGATCACCGCCTCGCTCATCCCATAGCGCTCCAGGATGCGCTGGCCGGTGCGCTCTTCGAACTCCACGAAGGTCGAGGGCAGCAGGGGCGCGGAGCCGCAGACGAACAGGCGCACGCCCTGCGCCCTGGCCCGCGTGAACCCCGGATTGGCCACCAGGCGGGTGTAGAAGGTCGGCACCCCCATCATCACCGTCGCGCGGTCCAGCCCCGCCAGCACCTCGGCGTCGGCGAACTTCGGCAGCCAGACCATCGCACAGCCGCTCAACAGGGCGCAGTGCAGGGCCACGAACAGGCCATGGACGTGGAAGATCGGCAGGGCGTGCAGCAGCACGTCGTCGGGCGTGAAGCCCCACGCCTCGTGCAGGGCGAGCGCATTGGCCGCCAGCGCGCCATGGCTCAGCATGGCCCCTTTGGAGCGGCCGGTGGTGCCCGAGGTGTAGATCAGGCAGGCCAAGTCACCGGCCCCGCGTGCAACGGTCGTCTCCATCGGCGCCGCGTCAACCGCCTCGCTCACCCAGGCCGGCGGGTCCGTGACGAACACCTTAGGTTCGGCGTCGCCCAGGAAGTAGTCGACCTCGCTCGCCGTGTAGGCCGGGTTCAGCGGCAGGAAGACCGCGCCGGCCTTCAGGACCCCCAGGTAGACCATGATCGCCGCGGCCGACTTCTCCGCCTGCAGCGCCACCCGGTCGCCGGGCGCGACACCCTCGGCGACCAGCCGGCCCGCGACATGGGCGGCGCCCCGCTCCAGTTCGCCGTAGCTGATCGCCGAGCCATCGCTCAGCAGGAAGCAGGCTTTCGAGCGATCCGCCGGAAACCGGCTCTCCAGGAGATCGTAGAGGTTCGCGCTCATTTCCCTCCCTTAATGGGGAGGGACAGGCCGCGCCAGCGGCCAGGGTGGGGCTGTGAGGGCCGAAACGCCGCCTCGCAAGGGGCCACTTAGCAAAATCGGCAGGCCGGCCCACACTTCCCCACCCGGCTCGCTTTCGCGAGCGGTCCCTCCCCATTAAGGGAGGGGAATGACGCCCGCCGACGCGCTCGCCCGCATCCGCCGCTACGATGGCCGCCTGAAGGCCTTCGTCCAGGTGTTCGACCCGCCGCTGGCTGGCGCGACGGCGGACGGGTCGACCGTCGCCATCAAGGACCTGATGGACATCGCCGGCGTTCCGACCGGCGGCGGCGCCCGGGCGCCGCTGGACCCGAACCCCGCCCGCCACGCCATCGTGGTGCAGCGCCTGCTGCAGGCCGGCTGGAGCGTGGTCGGCAAGACCCACACCGTCGAGCTCGCCTATGGCGGCTGGGGGACCAACCGCGCGGTCGGCGCGCCCTGGAACCCGTGGGACGCCCAGGTCCATCGCGCGCCGGGCGGCTCCTCCTCCGGGTCCGCCGTGGCGGTGGCGGCCGGGCTGTGCGACGCGGCGCTGGGCAGCGACACCGGCGGCTCGGTCCGCATCCCCGCCGCGGTCTGCGGCGTGGTCGGCCTCAAGCCCGGCCGCGGCCTGGTGAGCCTGATCGGCGTCCATCCCCTGGCGCCGGCCCTCGACACGGTGGGCGCCCTGGCCCGCGACGTGGCGACCGCCGCCCGAACCCTGGCGGTGATCTCCGGTCCGGACGGGGCTGCCGCCAGCCGCGGGACCTTCGACGCCGAGGCCGCCCTGGCCACCGACGTGCGCGGCCGCCGCCTGGCCGCCATCCCGCTGCACGGCCTGGGCGAGATCGATCCGGAGGTGGGCCGGCTCTATCTGGAGGCGCTGGAGCGGCTGCGCGGGGCCGGCCTGATCGTCGAAATGGTCCAGCCGCCCCAGGCGCTGGACCAGTCGTTCCTGCCCAACGGCCTGCTGATGGCCGGCGAAGGCTGGCGCATCTGGAAGGACCGCATCGCCCGCCATGGCGCGGTCATGGATCCCTGGATCGTCCGCCGGTTCGAGGCCGGACGCGAGGTCAGCGACCAACGCCTCGCCGAAGTCCACCGCGAGCGCGCCGCCGGCCAGGTCGAGTTCCACGACTGGCTCGCCGCCTACGACGGCCTGCTGTCGCCCACCTGCCCGATCGCTGCCCCGCCGCTGGACAGCATCGACGAGACCACCTCCCCGCTCAGCCGCCTGACGCGAGCCGCCAACTACCTAGACCTGCCGGGGATCAGCGTGCCCTGCGGCCTGACCGCCGAGGGCCTGCCCGCCGGCCTGCAGATCCTGGGTGGGCCGCGCGACGAGGCGGGCGTGGTCGCGCTGGGCGCGGCCTACGAGCGGGTCTCAGGCTGGAACGGCCGCGTGCCGGACCTGGTGGGGTTCGCCTAGCCCTGGCCGCGGGTCTCACCGCCGACCGCCTTGAGCGCGATCCAGGCCGCCAGCGCCCACACCGCGCCGAGGCACCATCCGGCCAGCACGTCGCTGGGCCAGTGGACGCCAAGGTAGACGCGGCTGAACCCCACGGCGGTGAGCATCAGCCCGGCCAGGCCATAAGCCAGCGCCTTGGTGCGCCGCCGGGTCTCCAGGCTCGCCACCAGCATGGCGAGGGTCAGATAGGTCGCCGCCGCCAGGGTCGAGTGCCCGCTCGGAAAGCTGGCCGAATAGACGTAGGCCCCGTGCGGCACCAGGTCCGGCCGTGGGCGGTTGTAGATCGCCTTGGTGGCCTCGCTCGACACCCAGGCCAGCAGAACGGCGCCCGCCATCACCAGGCCGTGGCGACGCTTCTTGTGGAACAGGAAGGTCAGCACCGCCACCACCGTCACCAGGGTGACCACCACCGTCCCGCCCAGGGCGGTGATGTCGCGCATGGCTTCCTCCACGCTGCGCGAGCCGATCGGGTTGCTGGGGTCGCCGGGCGTGCGCAGCAGCAGGAGCAGCCGCCGGTCGATGGTCGAGGTCTCGCCGTCGGCCATCTCGCCGCCGATGTTCAGGAAAGCCCACAGGGCGCCGGCCGCCAGGATCAGGCCGATCAGCACCTGCGCCTCGAACCGTCGCGCGAAACGCCAGACGCCGGCGAGCGGCTGAGCCTTGTCCATCATGCCGGAACGCTTGAGACCCGAAAGGTTCCGCACCAATCGCCGCTAAGCCCGGGCGTCCAAGTCGGCGCCTGCGCGGCGCAGGGTGTGTTCCACCGCGGCCTGGGCCGCGGCCTGGTTGGGGTTGGCGCCGTCGGCCACCGTCACCCCGTCCTCGTCGTAGACGCACCAACGCCAGCCGTCCTCGGCCTGGCTCAGGGAATAGGCGAACGATTTCACTTCACGCATGTCCGTCCTCCAGCCGTGGTGGGTGGAACTCGCAACACAGCAGGAAGTTTCGCGCTGCACAACGGTCTTCCCGCAAATGCGAAGGCGGCTCGCGCAATAGGCGATTCAGGGCAGGTCGAGCAGGTCTCTGCCCGCGTCGCGGACATTGGCGCAGCCGGTCAGGATCATCGCCACCGCCAGCTCTGACCGGAGCGTATCGAGCATCCTGGCCACCATCGGCTGGCCGCCCGCCCCCAGCGCCCAGGCCCAGGCGCGGCCGACGAAACAGGCCTTGGCCCCCAGCGCCAGGGCCTTCAGCACGTCCAGGCCCGAGCGCACGCCGCCGTCCATGTAGATTTCCAGGTCGCCGCCCACCGCGTCGGCGATGCGCGGCAAGGCCGCGATCGAGGAGCGCACCCCGTCCAGCTGGCGGCCGCCATGGTTGGACACCACCAGCCCCTGGGCGCCGGCCTTGACCGCGTCGCGCGCGTCTTCGGCGTCCAGCACGCCCTTGACCACGATCGGCCCGTCCCACTGCTCGCGCACCCAGTCGATGTCCTTCCAGGTCACCGAGCGGTCGAAATTCTTGGAGATCCAGGCGAGGAAGTCGGTCACCCGCCGCCCCTCCTTCACCGCGCCCTGGACCGTGCCCAGGGTGTGCGGCCGGCCGCGCATGAACAGGTCCCACGTCCAGCCGGGGTGGCCGATCCCGTCGCGAGCCTGGGTGAGCATCGCCTGCAGCGCGCTTCCGCCGGTGAAGCCGGAGCGGACGTCGCGATACCGCGAGCCCGGCAGCGGCAGGTCGACGGTGAACACCAGCACCGGGCAGGCCTGCGCCTTGGCCCGCGCCAGCAACTCGCGCATGTAGCCGCGGTCCTTCAGCATGTAGAGCTGAAACCAGGGCGGCGTCCCCGTCGCCGCCACCTCCTCGATGGAGCAGACGCCCACGGTGGAGAGGCAGAACGGCACGCCGGCGGCCGCCGCCGCGCGCGCCGCCTGGACCTCGCCGCGGCTGGCGTACATGCCCGCCATGCCGACCGGGGCCAGGCCCACGGGCATCTTGAGGGTCTGGCCCAGGGTCTGGACGCTCATGTCCAGCTTGCTCATGTCGCGCATGACCCGCTGGCGCAGCGCGATGGCCTCCAGGTCGGCGACGTTCCGCTTCAGCGTCACCTCGGCGTAGGAGCCGCCGTCGATATATTCGAAGAAGATGTTGGGCAGGCGCCGGCGCGCCAGTTCCCGATAGTCCGAAACCGAAGCCGCGCGCATGGTCAAGAGCCCTCCCCCGGCGCGGCGTTTGTGACGCCGACGGTCACGGGGCGCAAGCATCAGGCGGTGGCCGTCTCCGCCACGGCCGGCGGCGCAGGCGCCCGGTTCGGGGTGATCCACACTTGGTAGCCGCGGGCCAGCAGGCGGCCCTCGCCGTCATAGAGCGCCACGCCCGAGATTTTCTTCCGGCCGCTCGCCTCGATCGGCCAGGCCAGGACGACATGGTCCTGGCCGGCGCGGACCGGGGCCGTGACCTCGCCGGTCATCGTACCCAGCAGGCCGCCCGGCCGCCCTTCCGTCTCGATCCAGGCGAAGATGCCGGGGCAGTCCAGCGCCGCCCAGACGATTTCCGGGGCGATCACGCCGTCGGCGTCGGCGAAATCGGCGTGCGGGGTCCAGACGCAGGCGACTACACCCCTCTCAGCGCCCTCCAGCTGGCCGGGCAGGACCCGCAGGCCGTCCTCGCGCGTCACGCCGCAGGTGAAACACGGCGGGTGGACTTCCCGCTCGAAGGCCAGGCTGCGCGCCCCGGCGGCGCGGGCCGCTTCGAGGCTGGGCGCAGGCGGCGGCTCGGGCAGCGTCTGGGTCGCGGGTCCGGCCTGACCGATCAGCACGCCGCCCTCGCCCGTCAGGGTGATGACGCCGTCGCGGGTCTCGAGGTCGAGGTCGGTATCCAGCGGCGGCGGGGCGCGCAGCAAGGCCGTCACCGGACCCTCCAGGCCCCTGGCCAGCACACCGCACACATAGCCGCCGTTGCCGGAGTTCGGCGGGCCGCGAAATTGGCGGCCGATCACGATCTTGCTCAAAATCGACAGCCCACCCGAAAACGATCAGAACCCAATTCGGCGGCTTTCTCACGGTTGCGTTGCGGAATGAAAGGCAAAAACCGCGATCCCGCGTTGGACGCGGCGAAGCGGCGCGGTAAAGGCAGTAGCTAGACGCCGCGGCCAGCGGAATCGGCAGGACTTCTTCGACGGAGACAATGGTGAGCGACCGGATCGAACGACCCTGGGCCCTGATGCGCCACCACGCGGGCTGGGCCGACGTGTTCCACATCGACAGCGAGACCACCGATTCGATCACCGGCTTCTATCCGGACCGCGAGACCGTGGGCCCGCCGGTGAACTATTCCACCCGCGCCGTCCTCGCCCGCTACCCGACCATCGAGTCGGCCCGCAGCGCCCGCGAGGGCGCGGTGTCGGAGTGGCGCAAGCACGACGCCCTGGTGCGAGAGGCCGAGATCGCGCTGCACGCGGCCGAGAAGCTGCGCGAAGACGCCTGGCTGAACTCGCTGCGCGACGCCGCGACCCGCAGCTAGGCAGGCATCGGCGTCAGCGCTTCGGCGCGGCCTTCAGGGGAACGGTCCCGGAGGCCGGGGCGCCCTGGCGGCCGGCGCCGGCCAGCAGCGCGGCGCAGTTGGCGTCCTTCGCCAGCCCCGGATCAACGAATGGCAGGATCGCCGCCAGCGGATTCAGCGCGCCCAAGGCCAGGCCCAGACCACCCTGCGCCATGGCGGCGCCCGGCTCGACCCCCAGCTTCGGCGCGGTCAGCGGTCCGCTGGCGGTAATCGGCAGCAGCACCCGCAGCAGGCGGAACGTCTTGTTGTGGCCGCGCAGGTGGAAATCCATCCGCTCGGTATCCAGGTTGACGGTCCCCGAGCCGGTCACCAGCACCGGGCCGGTGTCGAACACGATGTTGTCCGCCCGCATCACCCCGCCCCGGGTCTCGAAGCTGGCCACTGCACAGTTGATCGGCGTGGTATCCTTCTTGTTCAGCAGGCCCAGGCCCTTGACGACGTTCGTGCCCAGCAGTTCGGCGAAGGCCTGGCGGATCTCGCCGCCCGGCTGCACCACCACCACCCGGCCGTCGGCGTGGGCCAGCGCCTTGTGCAGGCTGTCGCCCGCGCCCGACAGCTTGGCCCGCCCCACCAGGGCGCCGGTCAGCGGCGGCGCGCCGTCGAACCGCAACGGCAACAGCTGTTCGATCCGCGCGCCGGTCAGGCGCAGGTCGAGGTCGGTGACCGGGACGGCCTTGCGCGCGTCCAGGCCGATACGCCCCGCCACCCGACCGCGCGAGAGGTCCAGCGTCAGCGGTTCGATGTTCATCAGGCCGTCGTCCAGCTTCACATGCGCCGAGGCCGAGGCCAGCTTGATCGGCGCGTCGCGGATCGACAGCGCGCGATAGGTCACGTCGGCGTCGATGGCCCGGATGCGGCTGACGTCCAGCGTCGTGTCGGGCATCATCCGTTGCTGGGCGCTGAGCGCGGCGTGCGCCGCCCTCTGCTCCGGCGAGGCCGTCTCGCCCGGACCCACGCCCGGCGCGCCGCCGAACAGGGCGCCGAGGTCGTCGAAGTCCAGGCTGTTGGATCGCAGGTCGGCCTTCAGGAACGGCCGCTTGCCGCCCGCCTGCACCGAAAGATCGCCGCTCAGGTCGCTGTCGCCCACCCGGCCGCCGAGGTCGTCGATGCGGTAGGTGTGGCCGTCGCGAGTCAGCCGGCCATGCAGGTTGTAGGGCGGGGTATTGGGCAGGGCGATGCCGGTCAGGGGGAACAATCGGGCCATGTCCGGGCCCCGCACCGTGGCGGTCAGATAGTACTGGCCCAGGTCGAAGGGCTTGGGCACGGCGCCGTGGGCGCTGATGTAGGTGTCGCCCGCCCGGATGTCGGCGTCGAATGGATAGGGCCGGTCGCGCCGGACGTTGATCAGCGGCCCGCCGGTCACGTTCATCCGGAACGGCGCCCGGTTGACCGTGCCCGTCCCCACCAGGGCGAAGCCGCGATTCGCGGCGCCCACCGTCTCGCTGGCGTTGATCACCCCTTCGAGACGCAGCCTGCGGTGCGCATCCACGTACAGCAGATGGCCGTCGCGGATGACGAAGTCGTGGATCAGCGGCAGCTTCAGAGGCGCCGTCACCCGGCCGTCGGAGAAGTCCCAGTTGCGGCGGCCGCGGGCGTCGGCGAACAGCGCCAGGTTCGGGCGCTCGAAGCTGAGCAGGCGCAGGTCGACCTGGCCCCACAGCAGCGGGACCAGCCGGATCCTCACCGCGATCCGCTGGACGTTGGCCATTTCCTTGCCCCCCGCCCAGGCCGGATTGGCCATGTGGACGCCATCGACCGTGGCGCTGGGCTGCCAGGACCAGGGGTTGACGTTCAGCGGCCCGGCGATGGTCACCTCGCGATGGGTCCGCGCCGAGGCGATCCGCTCCAGCGGTCCGCGGAACCAGTTCCAGTCCCAGACGGCGAACAGGATGGCGATCGCCAGGGCAAGGATCGCCAGGACCCCGCCGGTCCAGGTCAGCGCCTTGCGGCTGGGGCGCGGGAAGCGGGGCGGCGTCGGGGGCTCCGGCGTCTGGACAGGTGGCTGGCTCACAAACAATCTCCGGGAGGCCTCTCAACGCATGGGCTCCCGGGTCGTTTCCCAGATTCCCGAAGGCTTTAGTGGTTGACGCCGCGCGCGGTGACCGCCGCCAGCGCCGTCGTCGCGATGATCCGCAGGTCCAGGCCGAACGACATCCGCTCCAGATATTCCCGGTCCAGCCGCACCTTGTCCGCGATCGGCAGTTCGTCGCGGCCATTGACCTGGGCCCAGCCGGTGACCCCCGGACGCAGGACCTCGACACCGGCCGCCGTACGCAGGGCGATCAGGTCGTCCTGGTTGAACAGCGCCGGGCGCGGCCCCACCAGGCTCATGTCGCCCACCAGCACGCTCCACAACTGCGGCAGCTCATCCAGGCTGAACCGGCGCAGCACCCGGCCCAGCGGGGTGATCCAGCGGCCGGGGTCGTCCAGCAGGTGGGTGGCCACGTCCGGCGTGTCGGTGCGCATAGTGCGGAACTTCGGCATCGGGAACACGCGGTTGCCCCGCCCGACTCGCCGCGACCAGTGGATCGCCGGGCCGGGGCTCTCCAGCCGCACCGCCAAGCCAAGCGCCAGCAGCACGGGCCAGCCCACCATGAGGCCCGCAAGCGCGACGGCGATGTCGAAGCCCCGCTTCAGCACCCGGCGTTGTTACCGCCGCGGGGGCCGCGGCGCCACGTCAGGCTTTCGGCTTGGACGCCTTCGTGGCGCGGGGCTTGGGCGCCGGCGCGACAGCCGCGGCCACGGGCGCAGGCTCTTCCGGGGCCCCGAAGTCGATGTCGGCCTTCGGCTCGACCCAGGCATAGGCGTCCGCGGTGGCTTCGGTCGGAGGTTCCGGCGCGAGCGCCGCCACGGCCGGTACGTCCTCGACGACGGGGGCGGGCTCCGAAGCGACGATGTCCTCGACGAGCAGCGGCTCCAGGACGGTTTCGGCAACGACCGGCTCGGGCGGCGCAACCTCAAGGACCTCGGCGACGGGCGCCACCAGGGTCAATGTGGGAGCCGCCGGCGGTTCCGGGGCGACCTCCATGAGGGGGGCGACAGGCTCGGGGGCGACAGGCTCCGGCGCGGCCGCCTCGACCGCCTCGACGAGGGCCAGGGGCGCTTCCACGACCGCGTCGAGCACCGGCTCGGCGGCGGGCTTGGCCATGGCCAGGACGGCCTCGAGGTTCACCGGCTTGGCCCAGCGGGTCATCCACCAGAAGGCGACCCCGCCGGCGGCGGCGACGCCAAAATAGGCCCAGAGCGGCGAGGCGGCGCCGACCAGATACTGCGGGAGGACCCGTGGCTTCGGCGGGGTTTCGATATACGCCATGATGAAGTTCCTGTGCGGCAGTGATTGTGCGCCGCAGCATAACACGCGCATCTCTTCGCAGTTGCGAAATTATTGTGGGGCGAGGGGGTAAATCCGCGCGCCGCCGCCGGCGCCCAAGGCTTGCGCGACCCAGCCGCAGATGGCGGCAAGCGGGGCCTCCAGGTCCGGCCCGCCCACCAGCACCAGGGCGCAGCCGTTCATCTTCATCGGGTCGGCCAGGGGACGCATCCGCGTCTCCGCCACCACCATCGGCGCGGCGACCTCGTCCTCCAGGTCGCGCAGGAAGGCGTCCAGGGTCTCCAGGTCCTTGATCGGCAGCCAGACCAGCGCCTGGGCGGTGCGGTTACGCCGCCGGACGGCCGCCAGGGTCCGGACGATCCGGTCATAGTCGTCGGCCTGCTCGAACGGCGGGTCGATCAGCACCAGCACCCGGCCGGTCGGCGGGCATTCCTTCACCGCCGCGGCATAGCCGTCGACGCACAGTGTGCGCACGTTCGGCCGGCCCCGCAGGATCACCCGCAGCGCCTCGTGCTCGTCGGGCCGCAGTTCGCAGGCCACATAGCGATCGGCCGGCCGCAGCGCCTGGGCGATCAGCCACGGCGAGCCCGGATAGCTGCGGATGGCGCCGCCGCCGTTCACCGCCGACACCTGGCCGGTCAGGCGGGCCAACTCGGGCGGCGGATCCTTGGCCCGCATCAACTGGAGGATCCCCGCCTCCGCCTCGCCGGACTTGCGCGCCTCCGGCCCGCCCAGGTCGTACAGCCCGCGCCCGGCGTGGGTGTCGATGATGGTCAGCGGCGGGCCCTTGGCGGTCAGCTCGGCCAGCAGGCTGAGCAGGGCCGCGTGCTTCACCAGGTCTGCGAAGTTCCCGGCGTGGAAGGCGTGGCGATAGTTCAAGGCGTCCAGGGGCTTGGGGCTGCGGGCGGGAACCGGGGTCCGCATATCACGTTGCGGCCAAGCCGGTAGAGGGGCTCGGGAAATGGCCAGGGACATGAACGACGAGCCGGCCCCGGAAGGCCTGAGCTACGTCAGCGATCAGGACGCCGGGATCGTCCGCACCCCGGCCCGGAGCCACGGCTTCAACTACCATCGGGCCGACGGCTCGGCGGTCGCCGACGAAAAGACGCTGGACCGCATTCGCGCCCTGGCCATCCCGCCCGCCTGGACTGAGGTGTGGATCTGTCCCAACGCCAACGGCCATCTGCAGGCCACGGGCCGCGACCGGAAGCGGCGAAAGCAGTACCGCTACCACGCCCGCTGGAGCGCGGCGCGCTCGGGCGGCAAGTTCGATCGGCTGATCGCCTTCGGTCGCGCCCTTCCCCGGCTGCGCAAGCGGGTGGACCGGGACCTGGCCCGCCGCGGCCTGCCGCGCGAGAAGGTGCTGGCGGCGGTGATCCGGGTCATGGAGATGACCCTGATCCGCGTGGGCAACGAGGAATACGCGAAGCAGAACAAGAGCTTTGGCCTGACGACCTTGCGCAATCGCCACGCCAGGATCGGCGCCGCCAAGGCGATGTTCGAGTTCCGCGGCAAGAGCGGCAAGGTCCACGCCACCGGCTTCAGCGACCGTCGGCTGGCCCGCGTCGTCAAGGCCTGCCAGGACCTGCCCGGCCAGCGGCTGTTCCAGTACCTCGACGACGACGGCCAGCGCCGCGCCGTGGAGTCCGCTGACGTCAACGCCTACATCCGCGACGCCATCGGCGACGACTTCTCGGCCAAAGATTTCCGGACGTGGGCCGGCACCGTCGCCGCCGCCCGCGCCCTCACCTCGGCCGAATGCGCCGCCCTGCCCGACCCGAAGCGCAGCGTGAACACCTGCGTCAAGGCCGTGGCGGGCGTGCTGGGCAACACCGCCGCCGTGGCCCGCAGCGCCTATATCCATCCGGCCATGCTGGAGGCCTTCGCGCAAGGCCGCCTCGGCCTGACGGCCGCCCGAAGCGCGCGCGCCTTCGAACTGGCGGTCCTGCGGTTCCTCGAAGCTCAGCAATGAGTTTCCTGCACGCTCGCCGCCGGGCCTCGCCTCCGCTAGATTGAGCTCCGATAAGGCGCGGCCATGCTAAGCGCCCGCGCCGGCCATGACGGAGTAGGAATGGACGTCCAGGCCTATCTCGACCGCGTCGGGTTCAAGGGCGTCGCGCGTCCGGACCTGGCGACCCTGCGCGCCCTGCACCGGGGCCATTCGCTGAACATCTCCTACGAGAACATGGACGTCCAGCTGGGCCGCCCGACCACCCCCGACCCGGCCGCCGCCTTCAACAAGCTGGTCCACGGCCGGCGCGGCGGCTGGTGCTACGAGATGAACGGCGTGCTGGGCGCTGTCCTCGACGACATCGGCTTCAAGGTCACCCGGCTAGCCGGCGGCGTGATGCGCGCGGTGCGGGGCGACGACGCAGTGGGCAATCACCTGGTGCTGAAGGTCGTCCTGGACGGCGAACCCTGGATCGCCGACGTCGGCTTTGGCGACGGCTCGCGCGATCCGTTTCCGCTGCGCCAGGGTCCGATCCTCTCGGACGGCTATCTCTATGGCCTGGAGAAGATCGACGCCGACTGGTGGCGCTTGACCAACCATCCGGCCGGCGGCGCGCCCAACTTCGACTTCACCGAGCAGCCGGCCGACCCCGCCCGCCTGGCCGCCAAGTGCCAGGAGCTGCAGACCTCGCCGACTTCGATCTTCGTGATGACCGCCGTCGCCCAGCGGCACATGGGCGAGGAGATCCGCCTGCTGCGCGGCCGCGCCTTCCGCCGGCTGACGCCCGGCGGCAGGACGGACAGCCTGATCGACACCGCGCCGGATTTCGTGGCCCTGCTGAAGCGCGAGTTCGAACTCGACCTGCCGGAAGCCGCCGGCATCTGGGACCGCGTCTGCGAGCGCCACCAGGACCTGTTCCCACCGGACCCGGTCTAAGCCGCGCCCCTTCCTTTGCGGCTCGCGAGGAGGCCGCCGGCCAGGGCGGCGAGCAGGGCCAGCAGCATGGACACGGCGAAGGTCACGTTCGCCATGGCCGCTGCGCCCGCCATTGCCGCGCCGCTGCCCAGGTCGACCAGCCCATACGCCACCCCGACGGCCGCGGCGAACAGCAGGGCGTTCCGCTCGCGGCGCCGGCGGCCCAGCCACCAGCTCGCGGCGAACAGCAGCAGGACCCCGCCGGCCGGGCCGGACCAGGCCCCGATCCTGGGCGCGGCGGCCTGGTAGAAAGCCGGCGGATGGCCTGGAGCGACCAGCACCGCGTAGGCGGTGATGATGGCCGTGGTCGCCAGCAGGTTCAGGACCAGCACGGCGAGACCGACCCCCAGCGCCTTGGCGATGTCGATGGGTTTCATCCGGCCTCCATCGTGCGCTCAGCGGCGGTAGGTTACGCCCACCCGAAACGTCCGCGGCGCGGCGAAGCTCTCGACGCCGTCCGCCGTCTGCCCGACCTCGAGGTCCTTGTCGGCCAGGTTGTCGACCGCGACGTAGAGCTCGGTTTCGGGCCGGAAGCGCCAGGCGGCCTTGGCGTCCAGGTTGAGCCCGGCCGACAGGCGGCGGCTGTTGAGATCGTCGTCGAAGCGCAGGCTCTCATAGCGCAGGTCGCCCGACACGGTGATCGCGTCGGTGGGGTGGACGTCGAGCCCGCCGGTCACCGTCCAGCGCGGGGTCTGGGCCGGGCGCAGGCCGGTGAGCTGCGGGACCCTCGATCCGCCGTGGATCTCGGCGTGGGTATAGGCGAACGCCGCGCGCCAGCCGATCGTCGGGTTGATCGCCCCCGAGCTGTCGGCCTCCACGCCCCAGGCGTCGATCTGGCCGGCGTTCTGGCGCTGGCGCAGGGTGCCGCCGGCCGGCACGAAGCCGGCCAGCGGGAACGTGCCGGGACCGACCCCGATGGTGACGTTGGTGATCGGGTCGTTCAGCTGGTTGTAGAACAGCGTGGCGCCCCAATGGATCGCCCCGTCGCCGCCCATCCCGGCCTCGATCCCCTGCAGGGTCTCGGGCTTCAGGGTCGGGTTGGACTCGGTGATGTCGTTGCCGACCCGGAACGGCCGGTGCAGCTCATTGAGCGTCGGCGGCCGGAACCCGGCGTAGGCCGCGCTGCGCAGATAGACGCTGTCGCTCAGCGCATAGCGCACTCCGACCCGGCCGGTGGGCGTGGTGTCGGCGCGGTTGGCGAAGCTCTGGTTCAGGGTGATCGCCCCGGTGGCGGTGTCGCGCTCGCGCCGCACGGCGTCATAGGCCCGCGACCGGTCCAGCCGCACGCCGCCGGTGACGATCCAGGGCCCCTGGTCCAGGGCGGTCTCCAGATAGACCCCGGCCACCAGGGTCTTGCCGCCCGCCTCGCGGTCGCGGGTGAAGACGCCGCTCAGGAAGCGGAACCGCTCGTGGTCGGTCCCGTCGGCCAGCCGCACGTCCGTCCCGACCTCCCAGGCTATGTTGGCCGTCTTGCCCTGGACGGCGGCGTTGAGGCCGTAGCCGACGGCGGGCGTGCGGTATTCGTTGCTGGCCGGTGTGGTCGTGGCGCGGTTGGCGGCCACCGCCACGGAGCTGTTCTGGAGGTCGCTGCCGCGGATCCAGCCCTGCAGCCGCCAGCCGCCGACCCCCTGCGATGCCGGCTGCGCCAGGGTCAGCGTTGCCGAGGCGCCGGAGGCCTCCGAGCGCGCGCCGATCAGGCCCGCGCCCTGCCGCACCTGGAATCCGGCCAGCCGCACGGCGGCCTGCACGCCGTCGAAGTCGTGCTGCACCCGCATGGCCAGCGAGGCGTCGTCCAGCTTCAGCCGCTGGTCCACCGCGCCCTTTCGCGGGCCGCGGACCGCGTAGTAGCCTTCGGTCCCGGACCGCTCGGCCGTGACCAGCACGCCTGGCCCGCCGCCCACCGCCACCAGCCGGTAGCTGTCGCGCTCGCCCGCCGAGGCCGAGGCCGCGGCGAGGCCGTCGACCGTCCCGCGTTCCTGCAACGCCACCACGCCGGTCAGGGCGCCGGCGCCATAGGGGCCCGCCCCCGCGCCGCGCACGATGGTCGCACCGTCCAGCCCCTCGGCGGGCAGGGCGCTCCAGATCACCCAGCCGCCGAACGGATCGTTCTGCGGCGCGCCGTCCAGCGTCACCAGCGCCCGGCCGGCCCCGGAGGGCGCGATGGCCCGGAGCGACAGGCCCTGGGTGGTCGGGTTGGCCGCGCCCGAGCCTGTGCGGCGGAAGAGCGAGACCCCGGGCGCGTTTTTCAGCGCGTCGTCCAGGCGCGGCGCGGTCTGGAGGATTTCGGGGCCCAGTTGGATCGTGCTGAACGCCGCCTCCCCGCCGAGCGGCGCCAGGCGCGGGGGGTGGACGACCACGACTTCGACTTCGGGCGCTGGCGGCGGCGGCAAGGCGGGCATGACAGCTCGTAAATCTGGTATGGCGGCGCGCCAGATGGCGCCCTATGGGGCTAATGACACCCACGGGAGAGCGCAATGGCTAAGGTCGCAATCGTGACGGGGGCCGGTAGCGGGATCGGCCGGGCTGTGTCCCTGGCGCTACTGAAGGCCGGCTGGAGCGTCGCCCTGGCCGGCCGCCGCGCCGAGGCGCTGGACGCCACCGCCGCGATGGCCGAGGGCGGCGAGGCGCTCGCCCACGCCACCGACGTCGCCGACCCTGACAGCGTCGAGGCCCTGTTCGAAGCCGTGAAGACGTGGTTCGGGCGGCTGGACCTGCTGTTCAACAACGCCGGCACAGGCGCCCCGCCCGGACCGATCGAGGACCACTCCATCGCGCACTGGCGGCGCGTGGTCGACGTGAACCTGACCGGCGCCTTCCTCTGCACCCGCGCCGCCTTCCGGCTGATGAAGGCCCAGGACCCGCACGGCGGGCGGATCGTCAACAACGGCTCCATCTCGGCGCACACGCCCCGTCCCGGCTCGATCGCCTATACCGCCACCAAGCACGCGATCACCGGCCTGACCAAGTCCACGGCCCTGGACGGCCGGGCTTTCGACATCGCCTGCGGCCAGATCGACATCGGCAACGCCGCCACCGACATGACCCGCGCCATCGCCCGCGGCGCGCTCCAGGCCGACGGCTCGCTGAAGGCCGAGCCGACCATGGACGTCCAGGCCGTCGCCGACGCCGTGCTCTACATGGCCGGCCTGCCGCTCTCGGCCAATGTCCAGTTCATGACTGTGATGGCGACCCAGATGCCCTACATCGGCCGTGGGTGATCGGCGGCCGTCGCCAACATCCGGCGACGCGCGTTAGCTCGCGCCGAACGGAACCGGCGCCCGGGTCTCGACCTCGGGCTCGGCGAAGTTCGGCGTGCGCTTCTCCAGGCTGGCGCGGACGGCCTCCACCTGATTGGGCGAACCGATCAGCGCCGTCTGCTCGCGGCTCTCCTCCAGCAGGATCTCATGCTGGTCGCCCTCGACCATCAGGTTCAGCAGCCGCTTGCCGGCGCGGATGGCGTCGGGGTTCTTGCCGGCCACGTCGCGGGCGAAGGCCAGCGCCTCGGCCCGCGGGTCCTCGCAGACGCGGGTGGCCAGGCCCATCGCCAGGGCCTCCTGGCCTGAGAAGATGCGGCCCGAATAGGTCAGCTCGCGCGCCACGTCGTCGCGCACCAGGCCGCGCAGGAGCGCCATCCCGGCCATGTCGGGGATCAGGCCCCACTTGATCTCCAGCACCGACAGCCTGGCGTCGGCGGTCACGAACCGCAGGTCCGCGCTGAGCTGCAGCTGGTAGCCGCCGCCGAACGCCACGCCATGCACCGCGGCGATCACCGGCACCGGGATCTCCCGCCAGACCATCACCGCGTGCTGGGCCCGATTGGCGCCGCTCGCCGAGCGCTTCGGCGTCACCAGCCCGGCGCTGGCGCCCCGCTCGCCCGACGCCATGGCGGCGAAATTGGAGGTGTCCAGCCCGGCGCAGAACGCCCGGCCGTCGCCGGACAGCACCACGGCGCGCAGGCCCGGCTCGCTCTTCAGCCGCTCGCCGGTCTGGATCAGGGCCTCGAACATGGCGTTGTCGAGGGCGTTCATCTTGTCGGTCCGCACCAGGCGCACGTCAGCGACGCCACCCTGGATATCCACCGTGATCCGGTCGTTCATCGCTTAAGTCCTCCTAGCGTTGCGCTCTCAGGCAAAGTGGGTACCGGTTCGCCGCCCGGAGAGCGCATCCAAAAATGAGCCGCCAGGTCGCTGAGCGACCTAGCGGCGAGCCAGCACGTAGCCGGCGCGCGGGAAATGCACATGCACCACGTCCAGCTCGCCGCACTCGCGGGCCAGGGTGACGCGGTTTCGGGTCGCGGCCACCAGCACGCCCTCGACGGGATCGCGGCCGTAGTCGTCGGCCTGGACCACCACCGGGTCGCCCGCCGTCAGCCCGGACGGGTCGTTGGGATCGCCGGGACAGTCGTCGGACGGGGCGGAGTTGATCGCCACCTGCACCGCCTCGCCCGGCGTCATCTCGCTGCGCCGGCCGTGGCCGATGGCGCGCAGGCGGTCGCGCCAGGCCGCGGTGCGGTCGAAGCCGGCCAGCAGCCCCTCCGAGACCTTGGGGACCGCGCCGCCGGCCCACCATATGTTCATCCAGGCGGCCACGTCGGACAGCGACGGCGTCGCCCCGCCCAGGAAGTCGCCCGCGGCCAGGCCGTCCTCCAGCCAGGCGGCATAGGCCCGCCACTGGGCGCGCATGAACGGCGCGGCGGCCTTCATGGCGTTCACGTCGAACGGGCGGCCCGACAGCTTCTCGCGGTCGGCGATGAAGTCCTTGGGCACGGCGTCGCCCATCTCGGCGAAGATCACCGCCACGCTGGCCTGGAACCACAGCCGGTCGGCCCACAGGTTCACCGCCCAGTCGGCCCCGCGCACCACCGGCGGGTTGGGATAGCGCCGCTCCAGCTCGGCCAGGATCACTTGGCTGTCGCAATAGACGTCCGCCCCGATCTGCATCACCGGGATGCGCCGATAGCCGCCGGTCAGCGGGATCAGGTCGGGCTTGGGCATGATCACCGGCTGGATCACCGAGCGCCACGCCAACCCCTTGATCCCCAGCATCAGCCGCACCTTCTCGGAGAACGGCGAGGCGTCGTAGTGGTGGAGGATGATGTCGGCCATCTAGGACGTACTCCTCCTCTCCCCCCGCGAAGCGGAGAGGGAGAGGGCAGGGAGAGGGTCGGCGCAGGACTGCGCGGTAGCCGCTCCGGTTTGAACCAGGATCCTGAGCGGGCGGGCCCTCGCCCGACCGTCGTGGGAGACCGGTCGCCGAGCCGACCCTCTCCCTACCCTTTCCCTCTCGCTTCGCGGGGGAGAGGAGATTTGCCGGGCGCTAGACAACGACCACCCCATCGCCGGGCGGGTTGGCGTAGAGCGCCTTCACCAGGTCCACGCGGCGGTCCAGGGTCGCGCGCTGGTTCACATAGCCCTTGTCGGTGATCTCGCCGCCGTCGATCGAGGGCGGTTCGGTCAGCACGATGAACCGGGCGACCCGGCGCGACGAGCCGCCGGCGGTGCGGTTGAACTCGCCGATCCGCGCCTTCAATACCTCGGTCAGCTTGGCCAGCGGGTTGTCCCCCAGCGTTGGCAGCGCCGCCGGGGAGGGCCAGATCAGGGCGGCGGCGAACGGCTTGTCCTGGCCGGCGATCACCATGTCGAAGGCATAGGGCGTGCAGGCGGCGACCAGGTCGGGCCGAAGGGTCCCCACCGAGACCCAGGTGCCGGAGTCCAGCTTGAAGTCCTCGGTCACCCGGCCGTCGAACACGATCCCCAGCTCGGGGTGTTCGGGGTCAAGGAACCGGCAGGCGTCGCCCAGCTTGTAGTAGCCCTCCTCGTCGAAGGCGGCGGCGGTCTTCTCCGGGTCGTTGTGGTAGCCGGTGGTGACCGTCGGGCCCTTCACCCGTACCTCCAGCTTCGAGCCGTTCGGCACGAGCTTGAGCGTGATGCCGGGCAGCGGCAGGCCGATCAGCCCGACCAGTTCCGTGATCCAGTGGACCACGGTGATGCCCAGGGTCTCGGTCGCGCCGTACATGGTGGTCAGCGGGATGCGGAAGCCGGTCTCGGCGATCGCCAGGGCCTGCAGGCGGTCAGAGACGTCCGACGACAGGGTCGCCCCGCCATAGCCGCAGCTGCGCAGGTTCTTGAAGAAGCTGGCCCTGAGCGCGAGGTCGCGCTCCATCGCCTCCACTAGCATCCCGAACGCCACCGGCGCCGAGCCGAAGCCCATGGGCGAGATCTCGTAGAGGTTCTTGATCGTGGTCTCGAACTGGCCGGGAATCGGCTTGCCCTCGTCCAGGTGCAGCGTGCCGCCGCCCCACAGCACGGCGTTGAAGCCGATGGTGCCGGCCGAGATGTGGCTCCAGGGCATCCACTCCAGGCTCTGCGGGATGATGCCGGGGTCGGCGGGCTCGGTCCGCAGCCCCTCGCCGCCGGCGATCACGCCCGCGAACATGCCGTGGGTCTGCGGCACGCCCTTCGGCATGCCGGTCGAGCCGGAGGTGAACAGGTATTTGGCCACCGTCGAATGGTCGATGTTCGCCCGTACGACCTCGACCGCCGCGGTGGGCGCGGTGGCCGTCAGCTCCGCCAGCGGCGTGGTCCCCGCCCCCCCATCGACCGTCACGAAGGTGAGCGCGGGGTCCAGGGCCCGCAGCGTCGCGAACGCCCGCTCGAACTGCGCGCTGTGCTCGGCGAACACCACCTTGGGCCGGACCGTCGCGAAGGCGTGCTTGAGCTTGGCGTGGTCGGTGGAGATCAGGCTGTAGGCCGGGCTGATCGGCGCGATCGGCACGCCCACGGTGTAGCAGCCCAGCATGATCAGGCCGTGGTTCACCGAGTTGGCCGACAACACCATGACGCTGTCGGCGCCGGTCAGGCCGCGGTCCAGCAACCATTGGCCGATGCCGTCCGCCGCGCGCTTGGCCTCGCCATAGGTGACCCCGCCCCAGGGGCCGTGGCCTGGCGCGCGCTGCCGGATGTACGGCCGGTCGGGATGGGCCGCGGCGCGCTCGGCCAGCAGGTGGGCGATGGAGCGCGGGCCGGCGCCCGGCGCATGGTTGGAGCGGACGTAATAGGTCCCGTCCGCCGTCTTCTCGATGCTGACGTCGGGGGCCTTCTGCGGAAGGGCCTTGAACGGCGGCAGGGTCGCGGCGGGTCCGCTGGCGATGGCGGCGCCTTGGTCGTCGGCAGGGGTCATGGTCCGTCCTCCCAGGGTCGGCAGGCATTGTCGTTGTTGGCGCAAGCCTAAGCCAACCACACGGCCCTGCAACGGCGCCGCAACGGAAGGGACGCGTCAGCCGACTTCAACCGCAGAAAACGCGGTAACGACGCAGAACCTCGGCGCGCGCCCGTCCGCTTCTGCATTTTCTGCGGTTCAATGATGGGGCCTGTCGGCCCGTCCGGGGAGTCCGGGCGGTTCATGCCGGGCTTTGCCACTACGCCTCGTCCGGCGCGACGATCAATTTCGGCGACAGTTTACTCAATTGCATCCGGTGAGTCGCTGCGCGGCCGCAGCTAAGATAAAATTGAGTAAACTGTCAGCGTAATCCTGAAAAATCCTGAAATCGCTACGGCAGTGGGGCGGGGTGGGTCGCCAGCGGGACGCCCTCTATTCGCGCCAAGTTCTCTGAAACTGTTCCATGCAAGGCAAAAAAACTTCCGTCAGCCAGAACCATGGAGGTGTCGTCCGGGAAGATGCGGTTTGCGGGTTGAAGAGAGACGATATCCTTCACGTTGACGTGCAGCGTGTCACCATCAACTTTGGTAAAACTCACGAATACCTGCATCGGGTCGCTCACTTTCTGAACGTAAAGCTAGTGTTTTCCGTGGGACACTGCGCCTCATACAGGAAAGTTCGATCCTTTTCGAGCCTGTCACCTCAGAGGCGCCCATCTGGACTGCGTAGACCTATTTTGGGTGGACCTTGCCCACGGGTGGGGCCGGATGCGGCGCTTCCGGAACCCCCGCTATCTGCGAAAGGACGTCGTGGACCGGGGCTTGAAGTCTCATTTCCCCGCTCCCGAGCAGGAACAGAGTGGTAAAATTCTTGTCGACAGCCTGAACATACACGACGTGCTCCACGTTGACGTGGATCACGTCGCTGCTCGCACTTGTAACGGCTCTGAACGTTGGCATGTCGGGATCCTCTCGTTACGTGAGAAGCATGTGATAGGCGCAGCTTTGGCGCCAGTCCTGATCGCCGATTGCTGCAGGCGTTGCCGAAGGGGGATCCGGTGCGCTTGCGCCGGCGTGCCGGGCTCAGCCGAACGCCGGCGCGAAGCGGATGTTGTCGCGTTCCAGGCCTTTCAACACCACGTCGATGCCGCCGGACTTGATCATCCATTCCAGGCGGTGGTCGCGGTATTCGCGCTTGAACAGGCCCTGCTCCACCAGTTCGGCGACGTTCGGCATGCTGGCGCCGGCGTTCAGCTGGGCGATGTCGGCGACGCAGGCGGCGACCGACGGGCGGGCGTTGGCGCGGGCCAGCCAGGCCGCCAGCTTCGACCCCTCGGCCGGCGGATGGCCCTGGCCTACCGAGCCGTTCAGGTAGGGCACGACGGACAGGTCCCCCCAGCCGAAGGCCGCGCCGTTGAACCACTCGCGATCCCCCAGCTGCTTCTCCAGCCAGGCGAAGAAGCCCTCGGTCTGGGTCTTGGCGGCGGCGAACAACACGTCGGCCTGCGCGCCCTCGGCGCGGCGGAACCAGCGGATCTCCGACAGGCCCCAGTTGATGGCCTCGAAGTGGGTGTCCATCACCTCCTCCAGCATCCGCACGCGGGCGCGATCGGCGGCGTTGGCCGGGCGCATGGCCGGGTCCGGATAGGCGTCGTCCAGATATTCCAGGATGATGGTGCTGTCGAACACCCGGACGTCGCCGTCGACCAGGGCCGGCACCTCGGCGCGCGGGCTGGCCTCGACGAACTCGCCCGCCGCGCCGCCGGCCCCCAGCCCGCCGGGCATGGCGGTCTCATAGGCCAGGCCCTTCTCGCGCAGCGCGATCTTGACCTTCTGGGCGTAGGGCGAGAGCGGGTGGTCGTAGAGCGTGATCATGACGACAGCGGCTCCGAGAGATCGTGTTTCTGGGCCAGTTTGGCGGCGAGGAAGGCGGGCCGGGACTTCAGCCGCGCCCAATAGGCCTGGATGGCCGGGGTGAACCGCCCGCTCAGCTTCAGCTGCTCGGCGAGCAAGAGGGCATAACCCACGGAAATATCGGCCGCCGTGAACCGTCCAAGACAGAGGTAGTCGTCCTCGGCCAGGGCGCGGTCGACGTGGCGCAGGCGGCTCATGAACCACTTGGCGTAGTCGTCGGCCACATGCTCGGCGCGGCCGGGCTCCAGCTGGCGATAGCGCAGCACCAGGGTTTGCGGAAACGTCAGCGTCGCCTCCCCGAAGTGCAGCCAGTTCAGCCAGGCGCCATAGGTCGGGTGGTCGGGCTGGATCACCAGGTCGTTCGGTGCGTGGCGGGTCGCCAGGTACTGCACGATGGCCGCGCTCTCGGTCATGAACGTCGCGCCGTCCTGCATCGCCGGAATGGTGCCGAGCGGATTGATCTCCAGATACGCCGGCTGCCGCACCCGCGGCGGGAACGGCATCAGGTGCAGCTTATACGGCAGCCCCAGTTCCTCCAGCGCCCACAGGACGCGGAACGAGCGGGCGTCGGGACAGTGCCACAGCTCGATCATGCTCATCCCCCCCGCTTGGCGTAGTTGGGCTTCCGCTTCTCCAGGAACGCCTGGACGCCCTCCTGGAAGTCGCCGTCCGAGCTGGCCAGGATCTGGTTACGGTCCTCCATGGCGATGGTCGCCTCCAGCCCCTGGGCGTCGATGGCGTGGTTCAGCGCCTCCTTGGTCAGGCGCAGGCCCAGCGGCGTGGCGTGCAGCATGTCGTCGACGAAGCCGCGGGCCTCCGCCTCCATCTGCTCGCGCTCGATCACCCGGCTGACGAGGCCCAGCTGGTAGGCCCGCTCGGCGGTGATGAACCGGCCGGTCAGCATGTATTCGGCGGCCACCGACGACCCCACCATCCGCGGCAGGAAATAGCTGACCCCGATGTCGCAGGCCGACAGGCCGATGCGGATGAAGGCGGCGTTCATGCGCACATCCGGCGTCGCCAGCCGCACGTCGCTGGCCAGGGCCAGGGCGAACCCGCCGCCCGCCGCCGGCCCGGTCACGCAGGCGATGATCGGCTGCGGACAGCGCCGCATGGCGATGACGATCTCGCTGATCTCCCGCTGGCGGGTGAGCCCGGCCCCGATGCCGCGCGGCGCCTGCGGATCGCCCCGCTCCTTCAGGTCCAGCCCGGCGCAGAACGCCTTGCCGGCCCCCTGCAGCACCACCACGCGCACGTCGCGCCGCCAGTACAGCCCGACGAAGAATTCCCTGAGTTCGGTGACCAGGTTGCGCGACAGCGCGTTCAGCCGGTCGGGCCGGTTCATGGTCGCCCAGACCACCTCGCCCTCCTGGCGCAGTTCCAGATCGGCCATGTTCAGAGCCCCTTCAGCCAGTCGAGCAGAATCGCGGTCACCTCGGCCGGCCGTTCCTGCTGCGTCCAGTGCCCGCAGCCCGGCAGGACGTGGACGCTGCGCAGGTCGGTGACGTGGCCGCGCATCATCGCCGCCGGGTCCGGAATGCGGCCGAAGCCGTTGAACGCCGGGTCGCGGTCGCCGCCGATCAGCGCGGTCGGCATGGTCAGCTTGCGGTCCTTGAACTGTTGCAGCCATTCGAAGTCGCGCTCGTGGTTGCGATAGCGGCTGATCGGTCCCCGGAAGCCGGAGCCCTCGAACTCGCCGACGTAGTAGTCGAGGTCCGCGGGCGACAGCCACGCCGGGAACTGACCGGGGTCAATCATGCCTTCCAGCATGGTCGCGCCGTGCGCCTTCTGCGGCCAACTTCCCTCTGGCGCCTCCCCGGCGATGCCGAAGTAGAACTTGCGCAGGAAGTCGCGAACGTCCTTCTCGGCCTCCGCCTCGGGCGGCCCCACCTCCTGGAACCAGGCCTGGTAGAAGAAGTGGCCCTTGTCCGTGAACAGCTCTTTGAAGATGTCCGTGAACGCCCGCTGCGGCACGCCGCTGAACGGCACCGACAGGCCGGCGACGGCGCGGATGCGGTCGGGGCGGCTGAGCGCGGTGTTCCAGACGATGGGTGCGCCCCAGTCGTGGCCGATGAGGATGGCCTGTTGGCCCGGCGCCAGCGCCTCGGCGACGCCGAGCACATCGCCGGTCAGTTCCTGCATCGAATAGGCCTCGATGGGCCGCGGCTTGTCCGACCCGCCATAGCCGCGAACGTCGAGGGCGGCGACCTGGAAGCCGGCCTGCGCGACAGGCCCGATCTGGTGGCGCCAGGAGTACCAGCTCTCGGGGAAGCCGTGGACCATGATCACCAGCGGACCCTCGCCCTCGACGGCGGCGCGCAGCTTCACATGGCCGGCGTCGATGGTCCGGAAGTCCGGCATGGGTCTCCTCGTCTGGTTTTGCTGCATCTTCGCCCCGGGCGACCTCCTGGCAAGACTGACCCGGCGTCACCGTTGACCTTGCCGCCCCACGCGCGAACGATGACGCCCAAGGGAGGAGCGCCCATGGTCTCGTTGACCGAGAAGAGCGCCGGCTTCGAGCACGTCGTCTGCGGGCTCCAGGACCATGTCGCGACCATCACCCTGGACCGGCCGCAGCGGCGCAATGCGCTGAACTACCGCGCCTATGACGAGCTGGAGCAGGCGTTCCGCGCCGCCACCGCCGACCCGGACGTGCGCTGCGTGATCGTCACCGGCGCCGACCCGGCCTTCTGCTCCGGCGACGACGTGGGCGAGATCATGGCCGGGCCGAAGCCGGCCTCGCGGGCGCCCATGCCGGTGACCTTCCAGGCGACCCCGGCGGCCATCGCGGCTCTGGAGTGCGACAAGCCGGTGATCGCCGCCATCAACGGCGCGGCGGTCGGCTGGGGCATGGAGCTGGCCCTGTTCGCCGACATCCGCATCGCCTCGGAGAAGGCCAGGTTCGGCGAGCTGTTCGTCAAGCGCGGCCTGGTCTGCGACGTGGGCGGCTTCTATCGCCTGCCGGCCATCGTCGGCCCGGCCAAGGCCGCCGAGCTGCTGTTCACCGGCGACATCATCGACGCCGCCGAGGCGCTGCGGATCGGCCTGGTCACCCAGGTCGCGGCGCACGAAGACCTGATGCCCCAGACCCGGGCGCTCGCCGCCCGCATCGCCGCCAACCCGCCGCTCGCCGTGCGCCACCTGAAGGCGGGCCTCAGCCGCTATGCCTATGGCGACCCGCGCGAGATCGGGGCCTGGGCGATCGAGAAGATCCGGCTGCTGATGCAGACAGCCGACCACAAGGAGGGCGTCGCCAGCTTCCTCGAGAAGCGCGCGCCCGTGTTCGAAGGACGCTGACCCCATGACCGACTCCGGCAAGGCCAACGGGCGCTCCGTCGCCGGCTCCACCGTCCTGATCACCGGCGCCGCCAGCGGCATGGGCCGGGCCACCGCCGAGGTCTTCGCCGCCGAGGGCGCCCACGTGGCCGTCACCGACATCGCCGCCGAGAGCGTCCGCGAGGTGGCCGATGACCTCACCCACCGCGGCTACTCGGCCGAGGCCTGGACCCTGGACATCGGCGACCCCGCCGCCATCGAGCTGACGGTCGCCGCGGTGGCCAAGCGGTTCGGCGGCATCGACATCCTGGTCAACAACGCCGGGATCTCGGCCTTCGCTCCCATCGACTCCGACAGCTACGAGGCCGTCTGGGGCCGCGCCTTCAACATCCTGATCACTGCCCAGCAGCGGCTGATCCGCGCCGCCCTGCCCCACCTGCGCAAGTCCGCCGCGCCGCGCATCGTCAACATTGCCTCCACCGAAGCGTTGGGCGCCACCAGCCGCGACAGCCCCTATGCCGCCGCCAAGGCCGCGGTCACCGGGCTCACCCGGGCGCTGGCCGTTGAGCTCGGGCCTGAGGGGATCACCGTCAACTGCATCTGCCCGGGCCCGATCCTCACCGGCATGACCGAGGCCATCCCCGACGCCGACAAGGCGACCTACGCGCGGCGCCGCACGGCGCTCCGCCGCTACGGCCGCCCCGAGGAAGTCGCCCACATGACGCTCAGCCTTTGCCTTCCGGCGGCCTCGTTCATCACCGGGACCACGATCCCCGTCGACGGCGGCCTGATGGCGCGCAACGCCTGAGGCGACGAAAGCGCGCGTCAGTCCTGGCGCGGCGTTCCCGGAATATGCGGCAGGCGCCAGCGCTTGGATTTCGCCGGCGTTGCGGTTGGCGCGACAGCGGCCGCCGCCGTGGCTGGCGCGGCGGTCTCCGTATTGGCCGCCGTCATCTGCAGACCCATGTCGCGGTCGCAGCGGTCATCGCGCTTCGCCATCTCGAACACGGTGGCGATCACCACCGGGCTGAGGCCGGGCTTGGCGGTCGAGACGAAGGCCGCATAGGCGCGGCGGCCCGGCAGGTTGCAGAAGGTTTCCCGCGAGGCCAGGCCCGCCGGCTCCCAGGCGGTGCGCGCCGGGCTGAAGATCTCCGGCCGCCGCTTTAGCGCCACCAGCACCGCGTCGCGGATCACCACCGGCTCGCCCGCCGTGACGGTGACCGTGCAACTCACCGGGTCCTTGCCGCGGCGGATGGTGACGTCGTCGCCGTCGATATCCTCGACCGGCGCGCCATTGATGACCGCCGACAGGCAGGCCGAGGTGGCGGAGCGCGCCTCCTGCACCGGGTCGGCGCGCGACGCGGCGGCGGGGACGATCAGCAGGAGGGCCAGGGCCAGGATGCGCATGGGCCTCCGTTCGCGCAGCATCGCGGCGGGGATGTGGCGGCGTCTCCGCATGCGCCAGCGCCCCCTCCACCCCTTCGGGGTCCCCCTCCCCCGCAAGCGGGTGAGGAACCTGGCTGGGACGATCGGCATAAGTTCCTCACCCGTGACAGCGGTGGAGGGGGACCGCGAAGCGGTGGAGGGGGCGCTGGGACCGCGCACTCACCCCGTGTTCCGCAGCCCCGACGCCACCCCCGCCACCGTCAGCTGGATGGCCAGCTTCAGTTGCGGGTCGTCGTCGCCGGCGCGGCGGCGGGAGAGCAGTTCCACCTGCAGGTGGTTCAGCGGGTCCACCACCTCGGCGGCCAGCGCCACCGACTCGGCCATCTTCGGATGGTTGTCGAGCAGGGTCGTCCCGCCGCGGATCGCCAGCACCAGCTCGCAGGCCTGGGCGTGCTCGGCCCGGATGCGCTCGAAGATCGACCGGCTTGCGGGGTTCGGACAGAGTGCGGCGTACTTGGCGGCGATGCCCATGTCCGACTGCGCCAGCGCCACCTCCATGTTGGAGACCAGGGTCGAGAATACCTGGTCCTCGGTCAGGGTCTTCAGGTCCTGCGCCGACAACCCGGCCTTGGCCGCGCCGCCCGCGAACCCGTACCAGGCCGGCAGCATGACGCGGGCCTGCGACCAGCTGAACACCCAGGGGATCGCCCGCAGGTCCTCGATCCGCCGGCTGGCGGTGCGCGAGGCCGGGCGGCTGCCGATGTTCAGGCCGACGATCTCGGCGATCGGGGTGGCCGCCCAGAAGAAGTCCTCGAAGCCCGGATTGTCATAGACCAGCTCGCGGTAGGCGGCGAAGGAGGCCTGGCTCAGGGTCTCCAGCATATCGGCGCAGCCGTCGACGCAGGGGTTCTCGTCCGGCCGCGCGCTGGCCATCAGGGTGGCGGCGGCCAGGCTCTCCAGGCTGCGCACCGCGGTGGGCCGGTCGCCGAACCGCCGCGAGATCATCTCCCCCTGCTCGGTCGTGCGGATGCGTCCCTTCACCGTGCCGGGCGGCTGGGCCATCACCGCCTGGGCCGCCGGCCCGCCGCCGCGCCCCACCGAGCCGCCGCGGCCGTGGAAGTACCACAGGTCGACACCCTGCCCGCGCGCCTGGGCCGCCAGGGTCGCCGCCGCCTTGGCCACATTGTGCCGTGAGGCGACGTAGCCGCCGTCCTTGTTGCTGTCCGAATAGCCCAGCATCACCTCGCGCCACGTCGCCTCGCCGAACAGGGCGGGCGGCAGCGGCAGGGCCAGCCATTGGCGCAGCAGCTCCGGCCCGTGCTCCAGGTCGCCGATGGTCTCCAGCAGCGGCGTGATCCGCACGGCGCTGCGCCCGTTGTCGCCGCCCCTCACCAGCCCCGCCTGCTTCAGCAGCACCAGCGGCTCCAGCACGTCCGACAGGCTGGCGGTTTTCGAGATGATGTAGGCGCCGAGCGCCTTCTCGCCGTAGAGGCGCACCACCTCGGCGGCGGCGTCCAGGGCGCCCAGCTCGCGGGTGGTCTCCTCGCTGTAGTCCAGGAACGGCGAGCGCAGCGGCCGGTCGTGGCTCAGTTCCTTGCTCAGCACCCGCACCCGCTCGGCCTCGTCGGACCCGAGGTAGTCGATCGCCACCCCGGCCCGCACATAGAGCTCGTGGATCATCCGCTCGTGCACGTCGGCGTTCTGGCGCAGGTCCAGCGACAGCAGGTGGAAGCCACACGCCTTGGCCACCGCGATCAGGGTGCGCAGCCGCGCGCCGATCACCCGCTCGCCCAGGTGCTGGCGGATCGACTGGCGGACGGTCTCCAGGTCGGCGACGAAGGCCGCGGCGCTGGCATAGGGCGTGGTGCCGCCCCAGGCGCCGCCGGCCAGCTTGTCGGCCGTGGCCGCCAGCCGGTCCCAGATCTCCTGCAACGCGTCGCGATAGGGCTCGTCCTGGCGATGCGCCGACGGTGTCGGCGTCGCGTCGGCCAGCGCCATCACGCCGGGGCTGACCGGGGACAGCTCCTCGGTCACCGCCATGTCGAACCACAGGGCGCGGACCTCGTCGGAATAGTGGTTGAGGATCAGCCGGGCCTGCGAGCGCAGCGCCAGCTTCAGGGTCTCGCCGCTGACGCCGGGGTGGCCGTCGCGGTCGCCGCCAAGCCAGGAGCCTAGGGTCAGCGGCGTCGCCGTCTCGAACTGCTCGCTCCAGCCGTCATAGATCTCCGACAGCGCCGGCAGGATCGAGCGGCGGACGATGGCCAGCGTGTTGCGGATCTCGTCTGCGGGGGTGATCCGCTCGGGCCGGTGCATCCGCGCCTTCCAGAGCAGGCACATGGCGCGGAACAGGTTCTCGTTGACCCGCTTCGCCTCGCCGGGCGTCAGGTCGGGGTCGGCGCGGCGCGCCATCAGTTCGGCGATCTCGGCCTCGCGCTCCACCACCGCGCGGCGGCGGACCTCGGTGGGATGCGCCGTCAGCACCGGCGAGACGGCCATGCGCGGCACGATCCGGGCGGCGGCCTTGGCGCCCACCCGCTCGGCCGCCTGCGCCAGGGTGGCCGGCAGGTCGCCCGGCCCGGCCTCAGCGGCCAGGCGGCGGCCGGCGACGTCCTCGCCCAAATTCAGCAGCATGCAGGCGCAGGTGAAGGCCCGCGCCAGATAGACCGCTTGGTCGGTCCGCAGCCCGTGGAACAGCGCCTCCAGCGCCTCCTCGTCGTCGGCCTGGGCCACGCCCTGGGCGCGCTTGACCAGCGCCGCGGCGTCGTCGCCGTCCAGATAGCGGATCACGTCCTCGAGCAGGCTCTCCAGATAGTGGACGGCCGCGCCGGCGCCGGGGAGGATCTCGGGCGCGACCTTCATGTCCATCATCGGCGGGCTCCTCCGGCGGGTCCGGCCATCATACCGCAAGCCCAGGGCGCGTCAGCCGGCATCGCGCGATGCAACGCCCGCCTTCGGCCCGGCGCCCGTGGCGCAGGCGGACGGTGGTGAGGCTGGCTAATCGGGCCGCGGTGGGCTCGGGATGTAGGTCTTGTGGCAGCCGTTGCAGGCATCGTAGAGCTGCCCGCCGATCTCGAAGGCCTTGGGCGCGTCCTTCGCCTTGGCCGCGACCTCGCCGGCCTTGGCGGTGTCGACCATCAGCTGGGCGAAGGTGTTCCAGGGGCCGGGGCGCGAATGGTCAAGCAGTGCCTTGCCCTTCGCCTGCATGACCTGGGCGCCCTTCACGGCCTCGGCCCAGCGGATCCTGGCGTCGGCCTTGGTCTCGTCGTCCGGCGGGTCGTTGCCGCCGGCCCAGAACGCCAGCGCGCCGGGGTTCACGGCGGTCGCCATGATCGCCTGCACCGGCGGGTCATGGTTCACCACCTGCGCCAGGGCGCCGCCCGAGGCCAGCGCCAGGGCCGCGGCAAGGATCAGGCGCATAGGGACTCTCCGGTTCGACCCAACCTAGGTCGATCCCCCACCGCCGTCATGGTCTGGATATACGCCCGGGTCGAGATGTCGTTTCCGGCCTCTACGCAGCGTCCGGCACGGCGTCGAAGACCTCGAGGCCAGGGGGTCGTTCGCGGGTAGCATCGCCCTTCAGGCGGCCCAGCAGATAGGTCACGGCCAGAACCATGTCCCGGCTGCTGTAAGGTTTGGGCAGGGAGCCGATCGCCGCGGTCCGGGACATCCTGGCCCGGCTCCCCTGGCCGCTGATGAAGAGCACCGGGATCCCCATGCTTTTCAGCTCCCGGGCGAGCTCGATGCCGTCGTCGCGGCCGTGCAGCTGGATGTTCACCAGCGCGAGATCGGGCTTGCGGCCCAGCGCGGCGTCGAGCGCCTCCTGCGGGCGGCTGGTCAGGTCCATGACCCGATAGCCCGCGTCTTCCAGCTCGTCCCTGAGCGCCATCGCGGGAAGGATCTCATCCTCGACGATCAGCAGGGTGACGCCGGCGCCGGGCAGGGTCTCACGATCCATGGCTACGCTCCACTTTCAGCGGCGACGGTCATTCAGCTGGCCTGGGCCACGGGATGTCCGGCGGCCGAATTCGCGGCGACGCCGCCCGCGTCGTCGTCGACCAGCGCGATCCGGGTGCGGTCGATGGTGACGCGCGTGCCGGGGTGCGCGGGGGCGATTTCAAGGGTCGCCGACAGCTGTTTCACCAGGGCCCGCACGATGCTGGTCCCAAGGCCGACCTGCACCAGGGCAGGGTCGCTAGGCATGCCCACGCCATTGTCCGCGACCGTCAAGGTCCAGTTTGGCCCCTGGAACTTGCAGTCCACGGCGATCTTGCCGGGCCGACGGTCCGGAAAGGCGTACTTCAGGGCGTTGATCACCAGTTCGGTGACGATCAGGCCCAGGCTGACCGACACCCGGGCCTCGACGACGCCCCGCGCGCCCGTGACGACCAGGGAGATATGCTCGCTGTCGGCGATCATCGAGGCGGCCAAGTTACTGCAAAGGTTGGTGAAATAGGCGCTCAGCTCGACATGCGCCTCGCCGGATCCGGCGAGCTGGCGCTCCAGGGCGGCCACCGACATCACCCGGTTGTGCGCGTCGTTCAGGTGGCTTCTAGTCTCGTCCGGGTCTGTCTTGCGGGCATTCTGCAGCAGGACGCTGGCGATGATCTGCAGGCTGTTGGCGACCCGGTGGCGGACCTCCTGCAGCAGGATCAGGTTGTGGCGAAGCGCCTCGTCCTTCGCCGCTTCGCTAGCGCGCGCGTCCGTCACGTCGGTCACGGCCACCAGCAGCCGCTGGTTGTCGGCATCCAGATAGACCAGCCGCTGGGCGTGGACGACCAGGCGCCGCGTCGGCCGCCCTGGCCGCTTCAGGTCCATCTCATAGGCCTCGATCTTTGCCGCGCCGGCCAGGGTGGCGTCTAGCAGCGACCGAAGCTGCGGCAAGTTCCATTCCCCGGCGCCAAGGCTGGACAGCGAGACGCCCGGCGTGCCCAGGACGTCGATCTCGAAGGCCTCGGCGGACGAGGCGCTGGCGGCGACGATCCGCAGGTCCCCGTCCAGCAGCAGCAGCGGCCCCGGCGACGAGGCGACGATCGCCAGGGTCAGGCTGAGCGCGGCTTCCTCCGAATAGGTCGGGGTCTGGGCAGCCACGGCTCGCCCTTCACAAAACTGGAGGCTCGCAAGGCGAAAGCCGTACCCAGGCAGATTATAAGGAGTTGCGCCCGAGCATGGGTTGGCGCTCGGCGTATAGAACGCAAGCAACGGTCAGTTGTTGCATAGCCCTTAAACTCCCTCGGCGTCGCCGAACATCAGAGTCCCCGGATGGTCTTGATCAGTTGCACCGTGTCGCGCACCCGCGCCTCGATCCCGGCGTAGTCGCCGGCGTCCAGCAGGACCTTGGTGATCAGGTTCGAGCCCATGCCGCAGGCCACGATCCCGGCCTCGAACCACGGCCTGAGCGAGGCCTCGGTGACATCGACGCCGCCGGTCGGCATGATCTTGCTCCACGGCATCGGCCCCAGCACCGCCTTGACGAACTCCGGCCCGCCCACCGCGCCGCCGGGGAACAGCTTGACGATCTCGCAGCCCAGTTCCTGGGCCTGGCTGATCTCGCTCGCCGTGCCGCAGCCCGGCGAATAGGCGATCATCCGGCGGTTGCAGACTCTGGCCACGTCGGCGTTCAGGATCGGCCCGACCACGAAACTGGCCCCGTTGGCGATGAACAGCCCCGCGGTCGGCGCATCGACCACCGAGCCCACGCCCATGATCACGCTGGGGTCCGCCTTGGCGAAGTGCCGGGTCACCTCCAGGAACGCCTGGCTCGCGAAGTCGCCGCGGTTGGTGAACTCGATGCACTTGGCCCCGCCGTCGGCGCAGGCCTGGATCGCCTTCACGCAGACCTCGGGGTCGGGGTGGTAGAACACCGGGATCACGCCCTGGTCCATCATGGCGGTCAGCACGGTCAGGCGGTCACGGGCCACGGCGGTCTCCTGGGGTGCGCCGCCGTCCACGGGGACGCTGGCGCCGTGCATGTAATCCGCCACGCGGCCGGCAAGGAAGACCGCAGCGCCGCGAAATCGCGGGCGATTCCGGACTCGTCCCAAACCGCCCAACGTCCCAAACGCTCGACACGCTCAACTACGCAACGGTCCCTATTAAGGGAGGGAAACGGCCACTTTCGCCAGGCCCCACTTGGGCGGCGGGGCGACGTAGGTACGGAAGGCATCGATCACCTCGGGCGTGGTGTCGGCGTAGATCAGCATGTCGACGTAGGGCTGGGCGATGAAGCCGTTGTCGGCCATCTGCTGGATGGTGGCGCGCATCAGGTCGTAGTAGCCGCCGACATTGACGAAGCCGCACGGCTTGGCGTGAAAGCCCAGCAGGGCCCAGGTCCACTGCTCGAAGATCTCCTCGAACGTCCCCGGGCCGCCCGGCAGGCACAGGAACCCGTCGGCCAGCTCGGCCATGGCCCATTTGCGCTCATGCATCGAATTGACCACGCGCAGCTCGGTCAGGCCCCGGTGGGCGATTTCCTGGTTGACCAGGTCGACCGGCATGACCCCCGTCACCTTGCCCCGCGCCGCCAGGGCCGCGTCGGCGACGGCCCCCATCAGGCCCACCCGGCCGCCGCCATAGACCAGGGTCAGCCCCGCCTGCGCGATCAGCGTCCCGCAGCGGACAGCCTCGTCCATGAACCTGGGATCGGTCCCGGGCGAGGAGCCGCAAAAGACGCAGATGCTCTTCAAAGGGGCGCCCCGGACAACGCTGTTGCGAAACGGTCGCTCCCTTAGGCTGATTGCACGCGCCTGTCACGGGCGCTGGCCTTGCTCGAAATCCCTCGCTACAAATTCGTTCACGGCTCTTCAGCAAGATTAGCCGGGCGCCGCCATGCGTGCGGCGTGGGACTTTCTCTCCGGTTAGGTTGCGACGATATGGCGAGCGGCACAGTCAAGTGGTTCAACACGGCTAAGGGTTTTGGCTTCATTCAACCGGACGACGGCGGATCAGACGTCTTCGTTCACATCTCGGCCCTGAACCAGGCCGGCATGGACAGCCTGAATGAAGGCGACAAGGTGGATTACGAACTCGAGCAGGATCGACGTTCGGGAAAATTGGCGGCGACCGGCATCGTCGTGACGGCAGCGGGCGAGCCCCAACCCCGTCGCGCCGGCGGCGGCGGCGGCTTCGGCGGCGGCGGTGATCGTGGCGGCTACGGTGGTGGTGGCGGCGGCGGCGATCGCGGCGGCTACGGCGGCGGCGGCGGTGGTTACGGCGGCGGCGGCGGCGGCGGTGGTTACGGCGGCGGTGGCGGCCGGGATCGCGGCTTCGGCGGCAGCAGCGGTGGCGGCGGCGGCGGCTTTGGTGGCGGTGGCGGTGGCGGCGATCGTCCGCGCGGCACGGTCGCGGGCTCCGGCACCGGCTCGGTGAAGTGGTTCAACCCCACCAAGGGCTTCGGCTTCATCAAGCCCGATGGCGGCGGCCAGGACATCTTCGTCCACATCTCCGCGGTCGAGCAGGCCGGCCTGTCGGGCCTCAACGAGGGCCAGACGGTCAACTTCGACCTCGAACAGGACCGTCGTAGCGGCAAGACCTCCGCGACCAACCTGAAGGTCACGGGCTAGACCGGGACAGCGGGCCCGCCGCACCGCGGTGGGCCCTGCCATCGGCCATGGGGCGCCGACCGGCCGTCAGCGCGCTGGCTGCACCGGCGAGAGCCGCGCCACCCCGCCGCCCGGCAGCGCGGCCACATAGGGGCTGAAGCGGGTGTCGGGGGTCAGGTAGTCCGTCGACACATACTGCGCGCCCGAGGCGAACGCGGCGACCTGGCGGCGGGTGTCGTTCTTGCGCGCCTCCACGGTGTCGGCGTCGGCGCGGGTGCGCACGATGATCCCGGCCTTCACCGCCGCCGTGATCTGGTCAGAGAGTTCCGGAACCTCGTTCAGGGTGATGTAGCCGGCCGCCGGCGAGCCCACGTCGATGTTCACGAAGGCAGCGCGGCCCTCCAGCACCTTGCGGGCCTCGCGGTAGCGGGCGACCTGGTCCGGTGGGCAGTCCAGGGCGACCATCACCCGGCCCCGCGCGGCCTTCAGGGTCGGCCAGCCGTCGATGGCCACCGCCTCGCGCAGGGTCGCGTGCCGGCCCTGGACCTGGTCCGGCGTGATCAGGGCGGCCTCCGGGAAGACGGATCGGATCTCGGCGTCGATCTCGTTCATCGCCTTGGCGTCGAACAGCGGCGCCTTGGTCGCGCCCGGAATCGGCAGCCCACCCTCCTTCAGGTTCATGATGATCAGGATCGGCACATGGTCCGGGTGCGCCGTCGACCAGGCGCGGATCTCGCCCAGGCACCCGGTGAACAGCGGGCAGACCGAGCGGTAGTCCACCGACGGTTCGTGCAGCACCTTCAGCCCCGGCTGCTTCAGCGGCGCGAAGTCGTAGGGAACCGCGGCCTTGCCGGCCATGACATAGCCCAGCGGCCTGGCGTAGTGGCCGACCTCCGGGTCGTAGACCACGTCGATCTCCAGCTGCCGGGCGCCCTGGTTCAGCTGGGTGGTCAGCGACGGCTTCGAATAGTCGATCGCGTCCGCCTCCTTGGCGTTGGCCCCGCGGATGGTCGCCATCTCGTTGGGAGCGATGGCCATCTTGTAGCTGTTGTGGGTGCCGATCACCTGGATGGCGTTCATCGGCAGGGCGTCGACCGCCGCGCGCGTGCAGCCCGGCTGGCCGGACGGCGCCTCCAGGTCGCAGGCGGCGGAGACGGCGGCGGCGGCGAGCAGGGCGGCGAGCATGGGGCGATCCTCAGTCCGAAGGCGTAGACAGTAGGGTGAAGCCTAGTCCCAGGGAATGCGGCGTGGTTCGGCCGGCAGGTCTCCGGCCAGCACCCGCGGCAGACGCGCCAGGCCCGGCGGGAAGACCGGCTCCTGCGTGGTCGTGAGCGCCTGCACGGTCCACCAGCGGATGTCGTCGATCAGGTCCCGCTCCAGGGCGTTCCAGCCGGCCCGGCTCGGCTCGGCGCCGTGGCACCGCGCGACGATATACTGCTCGCGGAAGAGGGTCGGTTCCGGGATCCCCAGGACGCCCTCGCGCAGCCAGACGGCCGGCCCCAGCTCGAACTCCGCGATGCCGGTTTCCTCCCGGATCTCGCGGGCCGCGGCCTCGAGATAGGTCTCGCCCGCCTCCACCCCACCGCCGATCGTGAACCATGCCCCGTGCCCCGGCGGCCGACCGGGCAGCCGCCCCTTCATCAGCAGGATGCGGTCGTCGCGGTCCAGCAGCAGGACGCGGGCGGTCGGCCGAACGGGGGTCGCGGAAGCGTGTTTTTTCATCAACCTGGCCACGGACTATCGATGCCTTAAGCCCGATCGCCCCAATCTCCGGGACCACAGCAGCTCCAGAAGCACGAACCTTTCGATGAAGGACGATCTTCCCACCAGCAAGCGCGATCTGATCGCTCGCGTGGCGACGCTGGAACTGCTGGCGACCGACCTGATCCACATCCTCTGGCAGGTCTCGCCCACCGCCATGAACCGGCTGGCCGGCGACGCGGTCCACGACCTGGAGATCGGCCACACCCGCATCGCCCTGCCGGTCGGCGACCATCAGCGCGAGCGCCTCTACACCGTCCTGCAGAGCCGCCAACGGATGCTGAAGCGCAAGGACGTCGACGGCTGAGGCCGCCCTTCGGGGACCCCGGCGCGCAAACCCGATCTTAAGGCCGGCTCGCACATCCTGGGCGGCGAAGGGAAACGCGCCTTTGTCAACGCCACACAGGTTCCTGGGGTTCGGCTTCGCCGGCGCCGATCTCCTGCTGGAGATCCGGCCCGACGGGCGCGTGACGTTCGGCCTGGGGGCGGGCGAAACCGTGGTCGGCGTCGCAGACACCGCGCTGAGCAACCGACCGTGGACATCGTTCGTGGCCACCGAGGACCACGGCATGGTGGAGGCCATGTTCGCCGGCATGGGCGAGAGCGCCCGCGCCGGCCCGGTCGTGGTCGGGATCGCGACGCCGCCCAGGCAGCCGTCCCGGTATGCCAGCCTGACGGCCATCCGGCTGCCGCAGAACCAGGGCGCCATCTCCTGCGCCCTTGCCCGCGCGACGGGCCGCGGACCCGCCGTGCTCCACAGCCGCGAAAGCTTCGAGGCGCGCGCCGCCGAACTGCTGGCCGGGGCGACCCAGGAGCTGGAGCTGGCGTTCGTCGAACTGGGCGGGCTGTCGAAGGCCGACACCGACCCGAACAAGCTGCAGGCGCTGGTCGCCGGGGTGCTGCGCGCCCAGGCCTATCGTGGCGAGGCGCCCACCTCCCTGGGCACGGAGCGCTATGCGCTGATCCGCGCCCGCGAGGATACGGTGGACTCGCTGACCGACCGGATCGACCGGACGCTCGCGAACGCCGGCGTGCGCGGCGTCAGCACGGAGGCCGCGGCGGTGCCGATGACCGGGCTGGACCGCCCGCGACAGGTCACCCAGGCGCTCCGCTTCGCGCTGAACCAGGTGATGGAGCACGGCCTGGGCAAGGCCCTGCCCAGCGACTTCGCCGCCGTGCTGGAACAGTCCCTGCGCTCCACCCTCAGCAACGCCGGGCAACTGGGGGCGGCGATCAGGCACAAGCGCTTCAGCCTGGCCTACCAGCCGGTGGTGTTGCTCACCGACGGCAGCGTGCACCACCACGAGGTCCTGGTCCGCTTCGGCGCCAACGGCAGTCCGTTCCCGACCATCCGCCTGGCCGAGGAACTGGACCTGATCGAGTCGCTGGACGTGGCGATCCTCGAGGAAACGCTCGCAGTCCTGCTGCGCACGCCGGACATGATCCTGGCGGTCAACGTCTCCGGCCGCAGCCTGATGGGCGACAGCTACGTCGATACGGCTCTGCGACTGGTACGCGAGAACCCGGACATCCAGGGCCGGCTGATGTTCGAGCTCACCGAGAGCGCCGCCGTGGAGGACCTGCCCGCCGCGGACCGCCGCCTGCAGGCGCTGCGCGCGGTGGGCTGCAAGTGGTGCCTGGATGACTTCGGCGCCGGCGCCGCCTCGCTGGCCTACCTCCAGCAGCTGACCCTGGACCTGCTGAAGATCGATGGCCGCTACATCCGCGATCTGCAGCACGGGGGCCGCGAAGCCACCTTCGTGAAGCATCTGGTGAACATGTGCGCCGAGCTGAAGGTGGAAACCCTGGCCGAGATGGTCGAGACGGCGGAGGCGGAGGACGCCGTGCGCCGCGCGGGCGTCGACTACGCCCAGGGCTGGCTCTATGGCCGCGCCACCGAGACGCCGGCCGACGCCGCGGCCCTCACCGCCAGCCGCGGGCAGGCGCGGGGCGACGGGCGCCTGGCGACCCGCATGGCCCGCGAGCGCAAGCAAGGCGAATGGGGCTGACGCCTCACATTCTCTTGAGCGCGGACCCATGCCGTTTGTGCTCAGCGAAAATAGGGGCGTAGGCTCGATCCCATAGGGCGGCGCTGGCTGGCCTCGACCGGTCTGCGACCGTCCATAACCGCGCGCAAGGGCGCCACGACCTCCCGCAAAGTCGGGCGCCCTCGGCGCCATCGGCGATGGGAGAACGTAGCCATGGCAATCCAGGACATTGTGGGCGTCAGATCCGGGGGGTCGGTTCGGGCGCTGGCGCTCGTCGGCCCCACGAGCGCCGGCAAGACCGCCTTGATGGAGGCCCTGCTGGAAGCCGCCACCGGCACCGCCGTGCGCCCCGGCGAGGTGGGCGACTCCAGCCCGGAGGCCCGCGCCCGCGGCCACTCGGTGGAACTGAACCTCGCCGGTTTCGAGTTCATGGGCGACCGCTATGTGATCGTCGATTGCCCCGGCTCCCTGGAGTTCTGCGCCGAGATCGATCCCGCCCTGCCGGCCGTCGACCTGGCCATCGTGGTCGCCGAGCCGGACCCCGCCAAGGCCGTGCTGCTGCAGCCGGCGCTGCGCGAACTGGAGCGGATGGGCGTGCCCCACGCCCTGTTCATCAACAAGATGGACCAAGCCCGCGGCTCGCTGCAGGCGCTGCTGGAAGCGCTGGCGCCGGTCTCCTCCGCCCCCTTCGTCGCCCGGCAGGTGCCTACCTGGAGCGGCGACAAGGTCACCGGCTTCATCGACCTGGCCCTGGAGCGCTGCTTCGTCTACCGGCCCGGCAAGCCGTCCGAACAGGTCGACATCCCCGGCGACCTCCAGCAGGAGGAGGCGGACGCCCGCTTCCACATGCTGGAGCAGATCGCCGACTTCGACGACGAACTCCTGGAGCAGCTGCTCTCCGACGTCACCCCCAGCCGCGACGCGGTGTTCGCCGACCTGGTCAAGGAGATGAACGACGGCCAGATCGTGCCGGTCTTCTTCGGCTCGGCCCAGAACGGCTTCGGCATCCGCCGGCTGCTGAAGGCGCTGCGCCACGAGACCCCGCCATCGTCCCAGGCCGCCGAGCGGCTCGGCATCACCAGGGGCGCCTATGTGCTGAAGGCGGCCTATGCCGGCCAGTCGGGCAAGCTGGCCTATGCGCGGGTGTTCGGCGCCGACCTGCCGGACGGCGCGGACTTCGTCATGTCCGACGGCCAGAAGAGCCGCGCCGGAGGCCTCAGCCAGGTGCAGGGCTCGACCCTGAAGAAGATCGCCAAGGCGCCGGTCGGCGACATCTGCGCCATCGGCAAGGTGGAGCAGGCCGGCGGCGGCCAGATCCTGTCGACCACCGGCCAGACCCAGCAGGTCCGTTCGGCCGCGGGGTCGCGCCGGCCGCTCTACGCCGTGGCCCTGATGGCCCGCAACCGCAACGACGACGTCCGCCTGTCCGGCGCGCTCGGCAAGCTGGTCGAGGAGGACCCCGGCCTCTCCCTGACCCACGACGCCGAGCAGCGCCAGGTGCTGCTGGCCGGGCAGGGCCAGGGCCATGTGCGCCTGGCCCTGGAACGGCTGAAACGCCGCTACGGCGTCGAGATCGACACGGTCCAGCCGCGCACCCCCTACCGCGAGACCGTGGCCAAGGCGATCGGCCACCGGGCCCGGCACAAGAAGCAGTCCGGCGGCCACGGCCAGTTCGCCGATGTCAGCATCGAGGTCCGCCCCCTGCCCCGTGGCTCCGGCTTCGTGTTCCTGTCCAAGGTGGTCGGCGGCTCCGTCCCCCGGCAGTGGATCCCCGCCGTGGAGGTCGGGGTCCGCGACGGCCTGGTGAAGGGCCCGCTCGGGTTCCCCGTCACCGACCTGGAGGTCACCCTGACCGACGGCCAGAGCCATGCGGTGGATAGCTCCGAAATGGCCTTCCGCATCGCCGGCCGCATGGGGATCGAGGAGGCGCTGAAGGCCGTCGGGTCGATCCTGCTGGAGCCGATCGAGAAGCTGATCGTCTATTCCCCCAGCCCCAGCGCCTCGAACGTCACCTCGGCGCTGACCGCCCGCCGCGGCCAGATCCTGGGCCTCAGCCCCCGCGAGGACTGGCGCGGCTGGGAACGCATCGAGGCCTTCCTGCCGCAGAGCGAGCGCCAGGACCTGATCGCCGAACTGCGCGGCCTGACCCAGGGCCTGGGCGCCTTCGAGGCCGACTTCGACCACATGTCGGAGCTGCACGGGCGCCTGGCCGAGGAGGCGGCGCAGGGCGCGCGGGCTTAGCATCCGATCTTCCTCTCCCATTCAATGGGAGAGGGGTGGAGAGGGCAAGCACCGGTCTGTGAGTCCTGGGCGGGCAAACGATCCGCGGAGCCTGAGGCCTGCCCTCTCCACCATCGGCTCTTCGGCGACGGTCCCCCTCTCCCGCTTCGCGGAAGAGGAAGGGCGCGGTAGTACGGCGGGATGCAGCGCCTCTCCCTCACCGCCCTCCTCGTCGCCGACTATGACGACGCCATCGCCTTCTATGTCGGCAAGGCCGGGTTCGAGCTGGTCGAGGAGACCGACCAGGGTGGCGGCAAGCGGTGGGTGGTGGTCAGGCCGCCGGGCTCGGACGCGGCGCTGCTGCTGGCCAGGGCCGTCGGCGAGCAGGCCGCCCGGATCGGCGACCAGGCAGGCGGGCGGGTGTTCCTGTTCCTGGAGACCGACGACTTCGCCGGCGACCACGCCCGCATGAGCGCCGCCGGGGTGCGGTTCCTGGAAGCCCCCCGCCACGAACCCTATGGATCCGTGGCGGTGTTCGAGGACCTCTATGGGACCCGCTGGGACCTCATTCAGCGGGCTGGGACTGTTTCGCCATGAGCGCGTCGTCGATCTCGACTGCCCGGATCGCCGCCGGCCGGGCGTGGAGCCGCGCCACGTAGGCCTCGAACACCGGCCGCCGCTCGATCCCGCCGAACTGCATGCCCCAGCCGAGGTGCGAGCCCAGGTAGAGATCGGCCGCGGTGAAGCGGTCGCCGGCCACATACTCGCGCCCCTTCAGGGCGCCTTCGATGGCGTCCTGTACGGCCGACATGCTGCCGAACCCGACCATGGCTTGTTGCTCGGTCGGGACCTCGACCTTGAGCGAGCGGAGGCTGGTGGCCTGTTCGACGGGCCCGGCGGCGAAGAACAGCCAGCGATAGTAGGGCCCGCGATCCGGGCTGCCGTGCGCCGGCGCCAGGCCGGCCTGCGGGAAAGCGTCGGCCAGATAGGCGCAGATCGCCCCGCACTCGGTCACCACGGTGTCGCCGTGCCGGATCGCCGGCACCTTGCCCATCGGATTGATCGCCAGGTACTCCGGCCCCTTCATGCTCTCGCCGTAGCCCAGCAGCCGGGTCTCGTAGGGCTGGCCCGCTTCCTCCAGCATCCAGCGGACGATGCGGCCGCGCGACATGGGGTGGGTGTAGAAGGTCAGGTCGGACATCGTTGGGCTCCCATTACGACTGACCCTATCAAGCACCCTGCCTGCTGACATCAGTATGTCAGCAGGATGACCTCATTCGGCAGCCTGCAGCCGCCGGCTCATGCCCCGCCGCAGGTAGAGCTCGGCGACGATCAGGTTCGGGACCCAGGAGATCCAGGCGGTGATCGGATAGGCCTCCTCGAACGATAGGCCGGACGCCTGCAGGGCGCCAAGATAGAGGCGCAGGGTCACGGCGGCGAAGGTCAGGGCGAACGAGCGGATCATCCAGGCGCGGTGCTCGTCGAAGCGCCGGGCGCGCGCCGCCAGCCAACCCTGCGCCGTCACCAAGATCCAGGTCGGTGCGAGCAACCCGAAGCCCCAGGCCGCCACCGGTCCGGAGGTGGTTCCGAAGGCCATCACCAGTCCGCCGACCCCGCCGACCATGCAGGCTGTCACATAGGCTCGTCCGAGCCAGCGGTGGATGGCGCGGCGGCGGCGCAACGCGGGCAGGAACTGAAAGCCGCAGACCAGCAGCGCCGTCGCCGCCCCGGCCACGTGCACCGTCAGGAACGGCCTGGCGAACAGGTTGGCCAGGATTTGCGGCGACTCCGTCACGTTGGGCGGGCCCAGGTAGCGGTAGGAGAACAACGCCACGCCGACGCTCAGAAAGGCGCCCAGGCCCCACAACCCTCGGGAAAGCTTGGCATTCATCGGACTCTCGGCTCCGCACTTTGACGAGACCGGGATGCCAAGTCGCGAAAACCGCCGCCACCGGCAAGACGCGAACGGCGCCCAATCTGCGCGAATGAATGCCGTCGATCCGCCAGTCGTGGCAGGATCGCGCGAACGAATCCGCCGCACCCCGAGGCCATGCCGAACGCCCTGTTCCAGCACCGCGTCACCCGACTCGCCGCCGACATGGCCCTGTGGGCGGGGATCGGCCTGGTGATGGCTGTGCTGGGACCGTTCGGCTCGTCCGAGCGGTCGCTGCCGGAGCGGATCGTCTACTGGCTGATCTGCATGGTCGGCGGTGGAGTGATCGGCGTCGCCATCGATCGACCGGTCCAGCGGCTGACCGGCCAGTTCTGGGTTCGGCTGATGGCGGTCAGCGTGCTGATGACGCCGGGGGTGACCGTCCTGGTCGCCCTGACCAACCACTATCTGGCCGGCATGCACCTGACGTTGAAGAACCTGACGCAGCCGTGGTTCCAGGTGTTCGTTGTCTGTTTCGCCGCCATGCTGTTCCGCCAGCTGGTCTGGAACCGGCCGCCGGCCGCCGCCACGCCCGCCCCAGACCCGGAGACAGACCCGAGCCAGGCCTTCCGCCTGCGCCTGTCGGCCAAGCGCCGCGCCGCCGCCCTGATCGCGGTGGAGGCCGAGGACCACTACCTGCGGGTCCACACCGACGCCGGCGACGAACTGATCACCGCCCGCTTCGGCGACGCCCTGGCCGAACTCGCAGCCGCCCCGGGCTTCCAGACCCACCGCTCCTGGTGGGTGGCGGCCGACGCCATCGACGAGGTCCGCTGGCGGCGCGGCCGGGGCGAGGCCAGGCTGAAGTGCGGCCTCACCGTCCCGATCAGCCGCAGCAACGCCGCGCCGTTGAAGGCAGCGGGGTGGTTCTAGGACGGAGCGTCGCGCCCCGTTACTCCACGCTGATCGTCATGGCCGGGCTTGTCCCGGCCACCCATACGCACCGATGGCTCCAGGTTCGCGGCGGCGCCCGCCAAGCCCATCTTCCGACTGCTGGCGTTTATGGTTGGCCGGGACAAGCCCGGCCATGACGATGGTGGGAAGAGAGTCGCTGGAGCAGCCCTGTTCAGCGTAAGTGTGACCTACAGCCGCGAGGTGGTGATCTTCGTGTCCGCGCGCCGCCAGACCTCGGCCGCGTCGGCTGTGGCGCGGGCGGCGTCGCCGACCTTGCCCTGGGCTTGCAACGCGGCCGCCAGCCCGGTCAGGGCCCAGCCGTCGCGGCGGTAGGCCTTCAGGCTGTCGCGGTAGACGGCTTCCGCCTCGGCGGGCTTGCCGGCTTCGAGCAGGGCCGCGCCCAGCAGGTGCGCCACCGGGCGGTGCCAGTAGGCGGGCTCGGTGTAGGGCAGCGCCAGTTCCAGGTCGCGGGCCTTGGTGAAGGCGGCCACCGCGCCCGGCAGGTCCCCGGACTTGCGCGCGATCTCGCCGTCCACCGAGGCCAGGGCCACGGCGATCATCGCGGCGGCGGGGACATTGTAGGCGTCGTAGCGGGCGAACTTCGCCGTCTGCAGTGCGGCCAGCCTGGCGCGGTCGGCCTTGGCGGTGGGCAGGTCGCCGAGGTTGGCGTGGGCGAAGGCTTGGGCGTAGAGCCACATGGCCATGTCCAGGGTCAGCATGCGGTCCGGCGGCGGCTCGGCCAGCACCGCCTGGTACTTGCCGAACCGCATCAGCGTGACCACCGGCGTGAAGTTGTAGAGCTCGGCCAGCGACATCTGCCTGGACAGGTTCGGCGCATCCACCGCCTTCACCAGCCGCCGCGAGGCGTCGATGGCCGACTGGTAGCGGCCCTCCATCTCCGACGAGGTCCACAGGAAGTGCAGGTTGTGGCCGTAGTAGCCGGCCGGATAGAAGCCCTGAGCCTTGCAGGCGGCGATGTACTGCTCGTCCACCAGGGCGGCGTCCTCGTTGACCCGCGCGGCGTCGGCGTAGCGGCCGACGCGGTAGTAGATGTGGCTGGGCATGTGGACGACGTGGCCCGCGCCCGGCATCAGCGTCAGCAAGCGGTCGGCGGGACCCTCCGCCCGCTCCGGCGTGGTCGAGGCCTCCACGGCGTGGATGTAGAGATGCAGCGCGCCCGGGTGGTTGGGCGACCGCGCGATGGTCTTCTCCAGCACCTCGACGATGTCGGCGGCGTGGCCCTTGGGCGTCATGCCGTCGGCCTGCCAGTAATCCCAGGGCTGGGTGTCCATCATCGCCTCGGCCCAGAACACCTGGGCGTCGAGGTCGTCCGGATATCGGGCGGCGAGCCCGCGCATGGCCTCGGCGAAGGCCTCGTTCAGCAGGCCGCGGTCGGCCTTGCGGTCGGCGGCGTAGCGGCTGCCCAGGGCCGCGATCCAGGCCTGTTCGCGCGGCGTGACCTTGGGCGCCAGGGCCCGGGCCTTGTTCAGCGCCGCCCAGGCCGGGGCGATCGCGTCGTCGGGCATTGGCAGGTTGATGTTGGAGCCCAGCGCCATGGCCAGGCCCCACCAGCACATGGCGCAGTCGGGATCGAGCCGGGCGGCCTCGCGGAACGAGCGGATGGCCTCGGCGTGGTTGAACCCGAACATCAGGTTGACGCCCTGGTCGAAGAACGCCTGGGCCTGCGGCGTCGCCGTGACCGGCATGTTGTGGTCGCCCAGGCCCTTGAACACCGGTGCGCCGGGCTTGTCCGCCTCGCCGGCGTAGATCGACGGCATGGGCGGCAGGCCCATGCTTATCCCGGTCATCTTGGACATGTCGTGCGGCTGGGCAAGCGCGGGGCCCGCCCACATCGCCGCGATCAGAGCCAGAGCCGCGCGCATCCGCCTACCCTCCCACGATGGGGCAGCTTAGGCCGTCAGGCGGTGAAGGTGAAGCCGGAGCCGGGCTTGTAGGGTTGCTGCGCCTCGGCCCTGGGGACCTGGGTCACATTGGCCAGGGCGCCGCTGAGGGTCACGGCCGGGCCGCGGTCCACCGGACCGTCGGCGGGTTTCGCCGCGTCCCTGGATTTTTCCGCGGCCTTCGCCTTGTCGGTCGCATAGACGCCGTTCGGCCCGTCCTTGGGCTTGGCGGGGTCGATGTTCTTCTTGGCGTAGTCCACGTCCGTGCAGTTCTTGCACACGTAGCCGTTCACAACTTCCATGGTCGCGAGTGTCCCACGGCCACGGTTAAGCGACCGTTGTTACGGCTCAACTTTGTTTGAGGCCACTAAGGAAGCCCAGGATCGCGGCGTTGAACGCCTCGGGCTTGTCGATGTTGGCGGCGTGACCGGCGCCCTCGATGATCGCCTTCTTCGCGCCGGGGATCTTGGCGGCCATGTAGTCGCTGGCCGCCAGGAACGGTGTATCCTCCGAGCCCACCACCACGATCGCAGGGACCTTGATCTCCGGCAGCGAGGCCATCACCCCCGCGTCGCGCTGGGTCAGCATGCCCCGCGCCGCCAGGGCCAGCCCCTTGGCGGACTTGTGCCGCGCCGTCCGCCGCTCCGCGCTGCCCTTCTCCAGCAGCGCCAGGCCTTCGATCTCATAGCGCTCGGCGGTCTTCAACGAGGTCTTGTTCCAGCCTTCGCGCGCCTGGTCGTTCTTGTAGCCGGGACCCGTGTCGATGATCAGCAGGGCCTCGACCCGGTCGCCATGCACCCGGTTGAAGGCCAGCGACATGTAGCCGCCCAGCGACAGCCCGCCGACGATGGCGGTCCCGGCGCCCACCGCGTCCAGCAAGGCCGCCATGTCGGCCACCGTGGCCGGCTCGGAATAGAGCGCGGGATCCTCCGGGCTGTCGGACTGGCCGTGGCCGCGCATGTCCCAGATCACCAGCTTGTGGTCCTTCGACAACGCCTCGACCTGGCCCTCCCACATCTGCGACGTCGCCGAATAGCCGTGGGTCAGCAGGATCACCGGGCCCTTGTCGCCGTGGACCTGGTAGTAGAGGTCCACGCCCTCGCGGTTCAGCGTCGCCATCAGGCCGCCTCCGCCTTGCTGCGCTCGACGGCGCGCATCATACCTTCGACCACGGTGTCGTAGAGCGCCGCCGGGAAGTCGTGGCCCATGCCCTCGATGACCCGCAGCTCCGCGCCGGGGATGCTGGCCGCGGTGTCCTGGCCGCCGGTCAGCGGCACCAGGGGATCGGCCGCGCCGTGGATCACCACCGTCGGCGCGGTGACATACGCCAGCTTCGGGCGCCGGTCCGGCGAGGCCGCGGCGGCCGCGTACTGCCGCATGAAGCCCAGCGGGCTGTAGCTGCGCTCGAAGTCGGCGCGGATGCGCTGGCGGATCTCGCCGGCCTCGGTCGGATAGCCGGGCGAGCCGGTCACGAAGGCGCCTTTCACCGCGTGGTCCAGATAGCCCTCGAAGTCCGTGAGCGGGTCCGGCCCGCGGTCGTTCAGCACCGCCATAGCCTCGGGCGAGGCCGGCGGCAGGGCGCGGTTGCCGGTGGTCGACATGATCGAGGTCAGCGACAGGGTGTGCTGCGGATAGTGGGCCGCCACCAGCTGCGCCACCATCCCGCCCAGCGAGGCGCCGACGATGTGGGCCCGCGCGATCCCCAGCACATCCAGCAGGGCCGCGGCGTCGGCGGCCATGTCGTCCAGCAGATAGGGGACGTTGGGCGCCCTGCCCTCGGACAGCGCCTTGAACATCGCCGGGAAGTCCGGGACCCCGGCCGTCTCCAGCTTGGTCGAGAGCCCGATGTCGCGGTTGTCGAAGCGGATCACCCGCATCCCCCGCGCCGCCAACCTGTCGACGAACGCCTGCGGCCAACGGGTCATCTGCGCGCCCAGACCCATGATCAGCAGCAGCGGCTCGCCATCCGCCGGGCCGGTGACGTCGTATTCGATCTCGATCCCGTTGGCCCTGACCCTCGGCATGGCGTTCGTCCCCTGATGCTCTTGTTGGGACTATCGAAGGCTGTTTGGGGCGGGTTGTCGAGCGCGATGCGGCCGCTCAGGCCTTGGTCGCGGCGATGTAGTTGTCGACGGCGTTCCCGACCACGGTCAGCGGCATGGAGCCGGAGAGCAGCACCGCATCGTGGAACTTGCGGATGTCGAAGCGCGAGCCCAGCGCGGCCTTGGCCTTCTCGCGCAGCCGTAGCAGGGTGATCTTGCCGACCATGTAGCTGCACGCCTGACCCGGCCAGACGCTGTAGCGTTCGATTTCCTGCTGGGCCAGGGCGGGCGGATCGCCGTCGATCGAGGACAGGGTCTGCGTCGCCTTCTCGCGGCTCCAGCGCAGGCTGTGCAGGCCGGTGTCGGTGACCAGCCGGCCAGACCGCAGCAGGGCGTCGTGGACATAGCCCAGCTCCCAGGCCGGTTCGTCGGCGTAGAAGCCCATCTCCTGGGCGAGCTGCTCGGAATAGAGCGCCCAGCCTTCGGCGTAGGCCCCGAAGCCGCCGGCCTTGCGGATCATCGGCAGGTCGGCCTCCTGCTGCAGGCTGAGCTGCAGGTGGTGGCCGGGGATGCCCTCGTGGAAGGTGGTGGTCGGCATGTCCCAGAAGGGCGCCTCGCCGGTGTCGCGCAGGTTCAGCCAGTAGATTCCCGGGCGCGTGCCATCCAGGCTACCGGTCGTGTAGTGGGTCGAGGCGCCGGCCTCGGTCGCCGCGGGGATGCGGCGGATCTCCAGCCCGGCCTTCGGCAGGGTCCCGAAGTATTGCGGCAGCCGCCTCTGCATGCCCTGCACCAGGACGTTGAGGTCGGCGATCTCCTTGGCCTTGCCGGCGTCGGTGTTGGGATAGACGTACTTCGGGTCCTTGAAGAGCGCGCCGTAGCGTTCGGCGACGCCGCCCTGGCTCATGCCGATCTTCCGGAACAGCACGTCGGCGCGGGCCTGCAACTCGGCGGTGACGTCGAGGCCGACTTTGTGCACCTCGGCCGGGGTCATGGTCGTGGTGGTGCGGGTCTGCAGGGCCTGGGCGTAGTAGGCCTCGCCGTCGGGCAGGCGCCAGACGCCGGCGTCGTGCGTCGCCTGGCCCTTCAGGCTCTCCAGCAGCGCCATCTGGCGGTCCAGGGCCGGCAGAACCTTGCCCTCGTAGACGCCGGTCGCTTCATGCGCCCAGTTGCCGGCGATCCCCTTGGCCTTGGCCCGGTCGGTGACCGAGGCGACCAGGCTGGATTTGTCGGCCGGCTGCCGCAGGGTCTTCATGCCGGAGAGGGCGCCGGCGATGCAGAAGTCCGGCGGGACGACGCCCAGGGCCACGTCGCGGCGCACCGTCACCAGCTCCTCGTCCATCTGCCGGGCGAACTCGCCGAGGCGGGCGACATAGGCCTCGCAGTCGGCGCGGGTCTCGATGGTATGCTGGCTGTCCAGGAAGTCCGGCACGCCCTGCCAGGCGCCGGTGATCTGGCTCAGCACATAGGGCGAGCCGCCGCCCTCGGCGCCATAGGCAAAAGCCCGGTTGGCCCGGTCGGTCATGTCCAGGTCGTAGAGCACGGAGTCGTAGTTCACCGCCGCCATGCCGGTGAGCGCCTTGCGGTCGATGCCGCGCAGGCGGGCGAGCTGGGCGCCCGTCTCGCCGCGGCGGCGCGCGATGTCGGCCAGCGACCCCTTGCTGAGCTGGGACTTGGCGTCGGCGTGCGCGCCCTTGTCGAGGCCGAGCGCGGTGGCGAGCTCCGGCGACTCGGCCAGGGTCACGGCGAAGAGGTTGTCTAGGGCCGTGTTGAGCTGGGCTTCGGCGCCGGCCGCCGGCGCGGCGGTGGCCCGGCCGGCCAGCGCGAGCGCGGCGGCGGAGACGATGAGCTGGCGACGGCTCTGCATATGCGCCTCCTGTGACCTGATGTGAGGCAGGCTTTGAGGCCGTGGCGTCGCTTGGGCAAGCGAGCGCAGGCGAGGCGCCGCATTAAATCCCGGTAATGCGCAACGCCCTGCCGCCCGCCCTGGCGGAGCGGGGGCGGATCGGATGAAATGGAAGGGCTTTCAGGCAAGGATTCCATCCCGATGTTACGCGTGTCGCGGTACGTGCTGGCCGCCGCCCTGCTGCTTACCCTGAGGTCCGGCGCGACCGCCCAGACCCGGCCGGCGGCGGCTGACAAGACCGTGGCTGCCATCCGCGCCAGCGCCGGGTTCAGGACCGCCATGGCGACCCTGGACCAGGACCACGACCGCATCGTCGCCGAGACCATCGAGCTGACCGAGATCCCCGCCCCGCCGTTCAAGGAGAAGGTGCGCGGCGAAGCCTACCTGGCCAAGTTCCAGGCCCTCGGGCTGACCGAGGTCGAGATGGACGCCGAGGGCAATGTCACCGGCCTGCGCCGCGGGACCGGCCCGGCCGGCGGGCCGCTGGTGGTGATGGCCGCGCACCTGGACACCGTCTTTCCCGAGGGCACCAACGTGAAGGTCCGACGCGAGGGAACCAGGCTGTTCGCCCCGGGGGTCGGCGACGACACCCATTCCCTGGCCGTGCTGCTGGGCTATGTCCGCGCGCTGGACGCCGGTAAGGTGAGGACCCGGAAGGACATCCTGTTCGTCGGCAACGTCGGCGAGGAAGGCCCCGGCGACCTGCGCGGCACGCGGTTCCTGTTCGGCAAGTCGAAGTACGCGGACCGCATCGTCGCCTTCTTCTCCATGGACGGCGCCTCCGCGGAGCGGGTGACCTACGGCGCGGTGGGTTCGCGCCGCTACCGGGTGACCTTCAGGGGGCCGGGCGGCCACAGCTACGGCGCCTTCGGCCTGGTAAACCCGATGGCGGCCATGGGGACCACGGTGGTTGAGATGAACAAGGTCCGCGTGCCGACCCAGCCGAAGACCACCTACATGACCAGCGTGGTCGGCGGCGGCACCTCGGTCAACTCGATCCCCGACGCCATCTGGCTGGAGATCGACATGCGCTCCGAGAGCAAGGAGGAGCTGGCCAAGCTGGACGGCCTGTTCCTGCGCATCGTCAAGAGCGCGGTCGAGCAGGAGAACGCCGCCCGCTCCACCCGCGCCGGCAAGATCGCCGCCGACCTCAAGCTGATCGGCGAGCGGCCGACCGGCGCCACCAAGCCGGACGCCGAGATCGTGCAGATGACCGCCGCCGCCATCCGAGCGGCGGGCTACGCGCCGATCTTGGGCTCCAGCTCCACCGATTCCAACGTGCCCATCAGCCTGGGCATCCCCGCCGTGACCATCGGCTCGGGCGGCGACGGCGGCCGGGCGCACGCGGTGGACGAGTGGATCGACGTGGCCAAGCCGGAGAGCGTCAGGGGCATGGCCGTGGGCCTTTCGGCCCTGCTGGCGATGGCCGGGAGCTGACGCCATGCCGACGGTGGCCGTGGTCGGCGGCGGGCCGGCGGGCCTGTTCGCCGCCGAGCAGCTGGCCGCCGCCGGCCTGGAGGTGAGCATCTACGACCAGATGCCGTCCGTGGGCCGCAAGCTGCTGATGGCCGGGCGCGGCGGGTTGAACTTGACCCATTCGGAGGCGTTCGAGGCCTTCGTCGGCCGCTACGGCCCGGCGGCCGAGCGCCTGCGGCCGATGCTGGAGGCCTTCCCACCGGCCGCACTCACCGCCTGGGCCGAGGGGCTGGGCCAGCCGACGTTCGTGGGCTCGTCGGGCCGGGTGTTCCCCAGGGCGCTGAAAGCCTCGCCCCTGCTGCGCGCCTGGCTGGCGGGGCTGGCGGCGGCCGGGGTCACCTTCCGCATGCGGCATCGCTGGCTGGGCTGGACGGCTGACGGCGCGCTGCGGTTCGACACCCCGGACGGCGAGGCGACGGTGCGGGCGGACGCCACCGTCCTGGCCCTGGGCGGCGCCAGCTGGCCGCGGCTGGGATCCGACGGCGCCTGGACCGGCCTCCTGGCCGAGGCCGGCGTCGAGCTGGCCGCGCTCCGTCCCGCCAACATGGGCTTCGATGTCGCCTGGAGCCCGGTGATGCTTGGCTTCGCCGGCCAGCCGCTCAAGGGGATCGGGCTCAGCTTCGGCGGCCGCGCCGCGCGCGGCGAGGCGATGGTCACCGCCTATGGCCTGGAAGGCGGCGCGCTCTACGCGCTGGCAGCGCCGCTGCGAGAGGCCATCATGGCCCAGGGTTCGGCCGAGCTCCTGATCGACCTGCGCCCCGACGCCGCCTTGGCGGACCTTGCGGCGCGGCTGGCCCGTCCGCACAGTGACCGTTCGCTGGCCAACCACCTGCGCCAGGCGCTCAGGCTCTCGCCCGTCGCGATCAATCTGCTGCGCGAGGCGCATGGCAAGCACCTCCCCGCCGACCCGGCCGCCCTGGCCGCCGCCGTCAAGGCCGCGCCGCTGCGGCTGACCGGCGTGCAGCCCCTGGCCCGCGCCATCTCCTCGGCCGGCGGCGTGCGGCTGGGCGCTGTGGATGCGCACCTGATGCTGCGCGCCCGCCCCGGCGTCTTCGTCGCCGGCGAAATGCTGGATTGGGAGGCGCCCACCGGCGGCTACCTGCTGCAAGGCGCCTTCGCCACCAGCCGCGCGGCGGCGCAGGGCGTGCTTCGCCGGCTGGGCCGAGCCTAGGCCGCCACCTCCGCGCGCACCGCGTGCGGCCAGGGATCCACCGTCACCCGCCGCATGTGGCGGCGGTGGCCGGCATAGTCGTTGAGGGCGAAGTGCCAGACCGAGCGGTTGTCCCAGAACGCCACCGAGCCCCTGGCCCAGGCGAACCGGCAGGTGAAGCCCTCGTGGCGGCAGTGCTCGAACAGGTAGTCGAGCAGGGCCTTGGATTCCCGCGGCTTCCAGCCGTCGATGCGCAGCGTGAAGGCCGGATTGACATACAGCGCCTTGCGGCCGGTCTCGGGGTGGACCAGCACCATGGGGTGGACATATTCGCCCACATAGCCGTCGGCCTCAGCCACCGACATCGAGGTCCGCTTCTTTGCCGAGGCGCCGGTCGAGGAGTACTCCTTGCTGGCGGAGTGCACGGCGCTGAGCGTCTCCAGCGTCGCCTTCAGCCCGTCCGACAGGGCGTCGTAGGCGGCCGCCTGGCTGGCGAACAGGGTGTCGCCGCCGAACTCGGGAATCTCCAGCGCATAGAGGATCGACCCGATCGCGGGGGTCTCCAGGAAGCTCATGTCCGAATGCCAGCCGCCGCCGAAGTTGATGCGGTCCGCCGGCTCCTTGATGATCTCCATCACCTCGGGCTGGCCCGCCATCCCGGCGACATAGGGGTGGATGTTGAGCGGCCCGAAGCGCGCCCCGAACGCCACCTGCTGGGCGGGGGTCAGGGTCTGGTCGCGGAAGAAGATCACCTGGTGCTCGACCAGCGCCTGGCGGATCGCCGCTACCGTGGCGTCGGGCAAGGTCCGCGACAGGTCCACCCCGGAAAGCTCCGCGCCGAGGGCGCCCGCCGCGCGGCGAATGTTCAGGGTCTGGCTCATCGACGGTCCTCCGGAAGGCCATGATACAATAGCTCAGGGAGGACCCGCGAGATGGATAAACCCACCGCCCAGTTCGACGCCGACGCCCATGCCGCCCGGATCCGTGAGCAGGGCTTCACGGTGATCGAGGACTTCATCGGCCCGGCCGTCCTCCAGGCGGTCCGCGACGGCCTCGCGCCCTACCGCGACAGCCACCACGGCCGTAACGACTTCGAGGGCTTCAGGACCGAGCGGATCTATACCCTGGTCGCGCGCGCCAAGGTGTTCCAGGACCTGGTGGAAGAGCCGCGCGTGCTCGGCCTGATCGACCGCTTCCTGCAGCCGGGCTACCTGCTCACCGCCTGCCAGTCGATCCAGATCAATCCCGGCGAGACGGCCCAGGACCTGCACTCGGACGACAGCTTCTACCGGCTGCCGCGTCCGCGGCCGGCGATCAGCTATACCCTGATCGCGGCGGTCGACGATTTCACCCGGGCGAACGGCTGTACCGAGGTGATCCCAGGCAGCCACCTGTGGGGCAATCCCGGCGCCGAAGGCCGGCCCAACGACATGGCCACGATGGAGTCGATGCTGGTCCCGATGGAGATCCCGGCCGGCGCCTGTTTCGTGATGGCCGGCACCCTGCTCCACCGCGGCGGCGGCAACCGCTCGGACAAGCCCCGCCTGGCGTTCACCAACCAGTATTGCGAGCCCTGGGCGCGGCCGCAGGAGAACTTCTTCCTGGCCATCCCGCGCGAAGAGGTCCGCGAGATGTCGCCCCGGGTGCAGACGCTGCTGGGCTACGACATCTGGCCGGCGTTCATGGGCATGGTGACGGCCTCTCATCCGGCCAAGGCGCTGGAGCCCGGCTGGGTCCCGCCGGTGGTGGCGCAGCGGCCTCGAGGATAGGCCGAGCGCGCGGCAGCGCCCCCTCCACCCCTTCGGGGTCCCCCTCCCCCGCAAGCGGGTGAGGAACTCAAGTCCGACCGTCGATGCAAAGTTCCTCCCCCGTGAAAACGGGGGAGGGGGACCCCGAAGGGGTGTAGGGGGCGCTGCCGTGCGCAGGGCGCTGCCGCTACCCCAGATTCCGCGCGAAAAGCCCGAACAGGCGTTCCCAGTGGCGCTCGGCCGCCGGCTTGTCGAACACCGCGCCGCGTTGCGGGAAGGCGAAGCCGTGGTGGACGCCGGCGTAGAGTTCGACCTCGGCGTTCACGCCCTCGGCCTTCAGCGAGGCGTCGAGGGCCTCGACCATCTCCAGCGGCGCCCAGGTGTCGTGTTCGGCGCAGGCGAAGTAGAGCTCGGCCTGGGTCTTCTGCGCCGCCAGGTGCGGGCTGTCCGCCGCGTCGGTGACCAGCTGCACGCCATAGACCGAGGCGGCGCAGCGGATGCGTTCGGGATGCCGCGCGGCGGCGTTGATCGCGTACTGGCCGCTCATGCAGTAGCCGATGGCGCCGGCCGGCCCGGGGCTGGCCGCCGGGTCACGGTCGGCGAAGTCCAGCAGGGCGTCGGTGTCGTCCATGATCAGCGGGATGGTGATCGAGCCCATGAACCCGAACATCCGCGCCCTCGCCTCCTTGTCCTCCAACGGCGGAAGGTCTTTCATCTCCATCACGCCGGAGCGGTAGTAGAGGTTCGGCAGCATGACGTAGTAGCCGACCGCAGCGATCCGCCGGGCCATGTCGCGCAGCTCCTCGCGGATCGCCGGGGCGTCCATGTAGAACAGGATGATCGGGAACGGGCCGCCGCGCTCGGGGTGCGTGATGAAGGTGGTGGTGGTCCCGTCCTTCGTGGCGATCTCGACTGTCTGCTCGATCATGCGCCCACCAGCTCCGAAGGTTCGACGCCGATCTGCTTCAGGAAATCGGCGGCGTAGTCAATGCGCCCGGTCATGATCTTGGGGTCGCCGACCGCCAGTTGATAGACCGCCTCGGCGATGTATTTGATCGGCTGCACGCGATCCTTGGTCGCCTCGGTGATCAGGCCGTGCACCGCGACGCCGGGGGTGTCGACCAGGCCGGGCGAGACCACGTTGACGGCGATGTTGTCGTCATAGACCTCGGACGCCAGGCCGGTGGTGAGGCGCTCCAACGCCGCCTTGCACATCCCGTAGACCGTGCCGCCGCCCCGGCGATTGTAGGGCGGCTTGGGGTGGATGCCGGCGCCGGACGAGATGTTGACGATGGCCCCCGACTTCTTCTGCCGCATGGCTGGCAGCACCAGCTGGCTGAGGTGGAAGGGCGCCCAGACCTGGACCTCCATCATCAGGTCGAAGCGCTTCTTGGGAAAGGTCTCGACGGGGATGAAGAAGGTCACGGCGGCGTCGTTCACCAGGATATCGATGTCGCCATAGGCCGCGACCGCTTCCTTCACCAGGCGCTCGCGGTCGGCCTCCGAGGACAGGTCGGCCTTGATCGCGGTGGCCACGCCGCCGGCGGCGCGGATGCGCTCGACCGTGGCCGCGAGGGTCCCCGGCAGCTTCGAGTCGCCGGTCTCGGCGGTGCGGGCGGAGACCACGACCCTGGCCCCCTCCATCGCCAGGCGCACGGCGATGGCCTCGCCGATCCCGCGGCTGGCGCCGGTCACCAGGGCGGTCTTGCCCTTCAGGGTCCCGTTCGGATCGATCGCCGCCATCGTAAGCCTCCCATACCGTGTTTTCTGGTTTGGCGGGCACGGTCGCGCGGGCGGCCTTCAGTGGCAACCCCCAAGCGGGCGCGGCGCTCAATCCTTCGGAAGATGGAGGTGGCGCACAGTCAGGTCATGGACCTCCAGGCGGTCGACGCGGAGGCGGCGGACCCGAACGCCGCCGATGGCCAGGTAGCCCACGGCCATGCGCCCGACCGCCACCGCACCCACGGCCAGCGCGCCCAACGCCGCGGCGCCCACGGCAGCGACGAGCAGGCTGCGCAGGGGAAACCCTACCACCTTGCGCTCGCCGGTCATGACCGGGCCGCCCTTTCGTCCAGCGCGCGGCGCACCTGCGCCACCACGCTGGCCCAGTCGCCGGGCTTCGGCTGGCGGAAGATGCGGATCGACGGATACCAGGGGCTGTCCGACCGGCCCTGCATCCAGCGCCAGTCGCCGGTGAACGGCAGCAGCAGGAAGCACGGCTTGCCCATTGCGCCGGCCAGATGGGCAGCGGCCGTGTCGACGCTGACCACCACATCCAGCCCGGCCATGATCCGGCGGGTGTCCTCCAGGTCGGTCGCGCCGGTGGCGTCGGGGGCCAGGCTGCGCACGCCGGGCCAGGCCGCGACCTCGGCCGCGAGATCCGCGGGCAGCGAGCGTTGGCGGTCGTTTGGGTGGTCCGCGCTGCCGGCCGCAACCAGGCCGATCCCCGTCCCGCCGGCCTGGCCCGGCAGATAAGGCGCGGGCGGGATGGTCTGCAGCGTCGTCCCGCTCAGCAGCGGCAGCGACCCGGCCAGCGCCCAGGCGTCGTGCCGCGCGATATCCACCCGGCCCTCGGCGGTCAGCAGCGGCGCGCCCAGCGGCGCGAACAGTCGGGTCAGCGCCGGGCGACACATCAGGGTGACCTCGATCCCCTGCGCCTTCAGCGCCGGGACATAGCGGGCGAACATGATCTGGTCGCCCAGCCCCTGCTCCGGCAGCACCAGCAGGTCGTCCACCGGCTCGCCGTTCCATTCGGGAAAGCTGAGCTGGGGCTTCTTCATGCCCGGCCGGATCCGCCCTTCGTACAGCGGCCAGCCCTCGGGGTAGCGGCCGGCGCGCAGCAGCACGAAGCCCAGGCGACGGCTGAAGTCCGGGTCGCCCGGCCGCGCTGCCAGCTCGCGCCGGTAGAGCGTCTCGGCGTCGGCGAACTTGCCCTGGTCCTCCAGCACCAGGCCGAGATTCAGCGGCACCTGCGGCGGCGGGCTGGGCCCCATCAGGGCGCGGTAGAGGCCTTCGGCGTCGCCGAACCGCCCGTCGCGCGCGGCGGCGAAGGCCAGCTCATAGACCTGGGCGAAGGTGAGGGTCGTGGGTGGGGGCTGCTGAGTCACGGCGGCGATCAATGAAGCGACCGCGGCGGGATGACAAGCCGTGCGCTCGGCGGCCGCCCCGCCGCCACGGAATTCGGATCAAGCCGCCTTCTGGAGTTCCTGCTTCACCCGTTCGGCCAGGGTCTTGATGTCGATCGGCTTGGGCAGGAACGAGACGTTGCGTTCGCCCTCCAGCAGGTCGGAGAACTCGCTCTCCGCATAGCCGGAGATGAACATCACCGGCGCCGCGCCCAGGTACTGGCGGGCCTGTTTCAGCAGGTCGGGGCCCTGCATGCCGGGCATGACCACGTCGGAGATCATCAGGTCGATCTGGCCGGCGTGCGCCTCGGCATATTCCAGCGCCTCCTCGCCGCTGGCCGCCTCGATCACCTCGTAGCCGCGGGCGCGCAACAGCTTGGCGGCGACGCCGCGCACGGCGTCCTCGTCCTCGACGAACAGGATGCGGCCGGCGCCGGACAGGTCGCGAGCCTTGGGCGGCTTGGGCGCCGCCGGCTCGGCGGCCGGCTGCAGCGAGACCGGGGCCATGTGCACCGGCAGGAAGATGCGGAACGCCGCCCCCTCGCCCGGCTTCGACGCCACCGCGATCCAGCCGTCGGACTGCTTGACGATGCCATAGACCGTCGCCAGCCCCAGGCCGGTCCCCTCGCCCACCGGCTTGGTGGTGAAGAAGGGATCGAAGATCTTGTCCATCACCTCCGGCGCGATGCCGGGGCCGTCGTCGCTCACCTCGACCAGGGCCTGGTCGCCGATGGCGGTGGGATAGCCCAGGCTCCGGGCCTCCTCCTGGGTGAGACGCGCGGTGCGGATGCGGATCACCCCGCCGCCGTGGCTGCGGATGGCGTCGCGGGCGTTGACCACCAGGTTCATCACCGCGGTGTCCAGCTGGCCGCGGTCGGCACGCACGTGCGGCAGGTTGCGGCCGTAGTCGGTGGTGAGCTTGACGTCCTCGTACAGCAGCCGGCGCAGCAGCACCTCGGACTCGCTGATCATCTCGCCCACGTCGAGGATCTCGCGCTGGACGGTCTGCTTGCGCGAGAAGGCCAGCAGCTTGCGCACTAGGTCGGCGGCCCGCATCGAGGTCTGCTTGATCTCGTTGAGGCCTTCATAGGAGGGATCGCCCACCGGGTGGCGCGGGGCCAGCACGTCCAGCTGCATCAGGATGGCGGTGAGCAGGTTGTTGAAGTCGTGCGCCACGCCGCCCGCCAGCTGGCCGATGGCTTGCATCTTCTGGCTCTGGCTGAGCTGCAGTTCGATCTGCTTCTGCTCGGAGACATCCACCAGATAGGCCACCCAGCGGCCGACGCTCTGCGACAGGTAGAGGTGGGCGATGCGGCTGGGGTCGTGCGCCAGGCGCACTTCCAGCGGCGCGTGGCCGTGGCGGGCGTCGGCGATGCGCATGGCGGCGTCGACCCGGCTGGTCGGCTCGATCAGGTCCCCGAACGCCTGGCCCACCTCGCCGCCGTGGGCGACGGCGGCCAGCGCCGGATTGGCCTCGATGATCCGCGCCTCGAAGGGATCCTCGCCTTCCAGCAGGGCGGCGCCGAATGGCGAGGCCGCGGCGAACGCGTCCAGCACCTTGGGCGGCGGAGACTTGGCGCCCGCGACGGCGTTCAGCACCTCCATCGCCGAGGACGGCAGGGCCAGCGCCCCGCTGCCGCGGCCGGTCAGGCGCACCAGGAAGCGCCGCGGGCCGAGCGGCGAGACCAGGGCCTCGCGCTCCTGGCCGCCGGCCTTGACGCCGGCGCGGCCCTGCTCGCCCCGCCGCGCGGCGGCCAGCGCCCCGAACAGGCTGGCGGCGGCGGCCCCGCTCTTGGGCAGGCGCGGCCCAGGGCCCATGGCCTCGCGCCAGGCGGGGTTGACGGTGAGCAGCCGGCCGTCCGGCGCGGCCACGGCGGCCGGCTCGTCCAGCGCCGACAGGAAGGCCTGCGCCCCGGCCTCGCTCTCGGCGGGGGTCTCGGCGGCGCCGCGCAGCACGAACAGGCCGATGCCGCAGACCCCGGCCAGGCCGACCAGCAACAGCATGCTGGCGATGGTCTCGGGCCCGGCGTTCAGCACCGGCGCCCCGGCGAACCCCACGGCCAGCAGGAAGAACAGCACCGCCAGCGCGATGAAGGGATCGACCTTGCGGGTCTTCGGCGGGAGCTCGGCCATGGCGGGCGTCATCGCCTCCGGCGAATCAATGATCTGCATTTTGTCACACGGGCCCGAGCGTTTCGCCTTCCGGTGAGATCACCTGACGGCGAAACGCTCCGTTCAAGAGTTGGAGCGTGACGGGCGCCGAAACCGCAAACACTTTCGGCTGTCACGCTCTGGCGGTCGCACGGCGCCCGGCGGCGGCGCCCAGGATGAAGCCGATGATCTTGGCGACGGCCTCATAGTGCGCCGGCGGGATCATGTCGTCGATGTCCACGGCGGCGTAGAGCGCGCGGGCCAGGGCCGGGTCCTCGATGATCGGCACCCCGGCCGCCTCGGCCACCGCGCGGATCCGGAGCGCCACGTTGTCCAGCCCCTTGGCCACGCAGGTGGGCGCGGCGTCCGCCCCCTGCTCGTACTTCAGCGCCACGGCGTAGTGGGTCGGGTTCATCACCACCACCGTGGCGTCCGGCACCGCCTGCATCATCCGCCGCCGCGCGCGGTCGGCGCGGATCTGCTTCTGGCGGGCGCGGATGTGGGGGTCGCCCTCGGAGTTCTTGAAGTCCTGCTTCACTTCCTCGCGGGTCATGCGCATGCGGGCCATGAACCGCTGGCGTTGCCACAGCCAGTCGGCCGCGGCGACCGTCAGGGTCAGGGCCGCGACCGCGAACACCAGCCGCTTGAGGATCTCGAACGAGAACGGGATGATCGCCGCCGGGTCCAAGGCCGAGAGCGAGGCGAACTGCGGCAGATAGGGTTTCAGCAGCCACCAGGCGATGGCCCCGGTCATGCCCACCTTCACCAGCGACTTGACGAACTGCGCCAAGCCGTCGGGGCCGTAGATGCGCCCGAAGCCCTTGGGGATCGAAACCTTGGAGAAGTCGGGCTTCAGCTTCTCGGGCGTCAGCCGCAGGCCGCCCTGCAGCAGGCTGGCCGCTGCGCCCGAGGCGCCGGTGGTCATCATGACGATCACCAGCGGCGGCAGCGCGGCCATCAGGGCGTAGCGGAACACCTCGACGCTGCTGTGGCCGTCCAGCGGCATGGCGTGGGGATGGGCAAAGAACGGCAGCAGCTGGGCGGCCAGGTTGCGCGCCAGCCCGCCGCCGGCCATCAGCACCACCGCCGCCGAGGCCGCAAGGGTCGCGAACGAGCCCAGGTCCATGGTCTTGACGCCGTCGCCCTTCTCGCGGGCCTGCTCGAGTTTGCGCGGTGTGGCGTCTTCTGTCTGTGACTCGCGATCGGGGGCTTCGCTCATGGCTTGGCGAAGATTCCGATGACCACACGGAAGCGGTCCACCCAGACCATGCCGATCACCCCCAGGCTGAGGGCGAAGATCGACAGCCCCAGCAGCAGGATGAGCGGCGTGGCCACGAAGAACACCTGGAACTGCGGCATCACCCGGCCGACCAGGCCGGTGGCGATGTTGAAGATCAGCGAGAACACCACGACCGGCGCGGCCAACTGCAGGCCGAGGCCAAAGCCCTTGCTCACCGTCTGGACGGCCAGCTGGCCGGCGTCGGCCACCGAGATGTTCCGCGTGAACGGGAACAGATCGTAGGACTGCACGATCGCGGCGATGAACATGTGATGCAGGTTGGTGGCGAAGATCAGCACGATGCCGATCAGCCCCAGGAAGGTGCCCAGGGTGGTGGACGGCTGGGCCTGCATCGGGTTGGCGGTCTGGGCGAAGGAGAGCGTGGTGGCCAGCGACACGATCTCGCCCGCGCTGGCCAGGGAGACCATGAACAGGCGCAGGACCCCGCCCACCGTCAGGCCGATCATCATCTCGCGGATCACCGCCAGGGCCACGCCAGCAGCATCCGACGGCAGGGGCGGCGCATGGCCGCCGACCAGCGGGAACATCATCAGCGCCAGCGACAGGGCGAAGGCCAGTCGGATGCGCGGCGGTATGAAGGTCTCGCCCAGGCCCGGGATCAGCATCACGATGACGCCCAGCCGCGCGAACACCAGGCCGGCGGCATACACCTGCTGGGCGGCGGCGAACGACTCCATGGCCGCGTCTCCTACATGCCCGCGATGCGGGCCGCGATGTTGCGCATGAAGCCGCTCATCAGCGCGCCCATCATCGGCAGGAAGATCAGCAGGGAGACGAAGATCGCGACGATCTTTGGCGCATAGACCAGGGTCTGCTCCTGGATCTGGGTCAGGGCCTGAAGCAGGCCGATGCCGACGCCCACGACCAGGCCGACCAGCAGCACCGGCGCGCAGAGCTGCAGGGTCAGCCAGATGGCGTCACGCCCGACGTCCAGAACCTCGGCGCCGCTCATCGAAAACCTCGTGGGGAAGAACAGGTCCGCGAGCTGTGGACCCGCCCGCCAGTGTTTCGCCCCTCATGGTTAACGAACGGCTACGGCGGGGGTCTCGATCGCCGCCGACACCGCGACATTGTCACCCTCGCGGTGCCCGCCGCAGGCGGTGGGACGAGAGGTTGCGCCAACCTCTAACTACCACCGCTCATCCCCGCGCAGGCGGGGACCCAAGCAGGCTCTCAGCCTTTCTACGGACCTGGCCCCGCCTCGGACTCGGGTTGGGTCCCCGCCTGCGCGGGGATGAGCGGATAGGGGGTGGCGGCGCGCGGCCCCTTGTTGGACCTGCCCCAGGCCACGCTCTACGGTCGCCAGGGATCAGGCGGTCAGCGCGCGCTTGCGGCGGACCACGGCGCCCAGGCCGAAGAAGCCCATCAGCATCATCGACCAGGTGGCCGGCTCGGGCACGCCGGTGACGCCCAGGAAGGCCGAGTTGGAGCCCGCGTGGTCGGAATTGCCGTCGCTGCTCTGGCCGGCGATGATGTACTTCGCGCCCGCCGCCTTGCCCTGCTTGATCAGGGTGTTCACGCTGTCGCCCGCGTAGTTGATCCCGTAATAATAGGCGAAGTGCGAGCTCGCGCCGTGGGTCAGCGCGCCCAGCCTGATCTTGATGCCGACGCCCAGGTCGCCGGTCGCGTCGCAGCCCCCGAGGCAGCTGAAGGTGTAGGCCACGCTGGGGTCCGGATTCTCGAAGCCAAAGTCGCTGCTGTCGATCACGATCCCCGACCCGCCGCTCGGGCCAAAGACGTTCTCGTTCGTCACCGTCGGATCGATGTCGAAGTCGACGTTGCGCTGGAAGATGGCGTTCACGGTGTCCAGCGTGGTGTTGGTGACCGTGGTGTCGATGCGCAGGATGTTGCCGCCGCCGACGAAGCTGTAGTTCTGGACCACGGTGAGGCCGAAGGTGGTCAGCGAGGTCGCGGTCGCGCCGTCGGGGCCGGCCAGGATATGGGTGCTGACGATATTCTGGGCGCCGACGAAGTTCTGGTCGGCGTAGGCGCTGTCGAGGGCGGTGGACACGCCCCAACTGTCGCGCGGCGTGCCGAAGATGATCGGGTCGTAGCCGTCGGCGTTGCGGCGCAGGCCGACGCGGGTCGCATTGTCGAACAGCTCCCCATTGACGCCGATCCCGGCCGAGACCGTGCCCGCGCCGTTGGTGATGGTCTGGGCCGAGGCCTGGGCCGCCAGGGCGCCCGCGGCCAGCCCCGCGAGCGCCGCACCGGCGAAAATCCTTTGGAACTTCATGCAACTACCCCCACGGCCGAGGCGACCGGTCGAATTTAACTCAGCGTTAGCATACAGCCGCCTGTGCGACGAGATCGCAACAGCTTTCGCGCACCGGGCGTGTTTGCCGCGACGGGCGCCTAGGGTCGCGCCAGCGCCGCCCCGAGCGCCCGCGCCGCCTGCGCCGGGGTGACCTTTCCGGCGTCGCGGTCGACGCTGTAGTTGGCCGCCCGCATGGCCTCGACGGGGATTGCGCCGACCAGTGGCCGCAGCGCCTCGATCAGCCGGCGGTCCCCGGCCCGCTTCGGCGAGATCAGGATCACCGCGTCGTAGGGCGGGATCGCGGCCTTGGGGTCGGACAGCACCACCAGCCGGTCGGCGGCGATGCGGCCGTCGGAGGAGAAGGCGCTGATCACGTCGGCGTCGCCGCCGGAGAGCGCGCGGTACATGAAGGTCGGCTGGAACGACCGCTTGGCCTTGAAGCTGAAGCCGTAGGCGCCGTCCACCGCGCGCCACTCCGGCCGCGACAGGAACTCGATATCGGTCCCAAGCGTCAGCTTCGGCGCCTCGCGCGCCAGGTCGGCCAGCGAGCCGATGTTCAGCGCCCTGGCCCGGTCGGGCCGCATGGCGAAGGCATAGGCGTTCTCGAAGCCCAGAGAGCCCAGCACCACCACGCCGTCGCGGCGCTTCAGCTCGGTGGTGAGGCCAGCCAGCACCGCCTGGCGGCCGGGGTTGTCGGCGCGGCCCAGGACGTTGGTCCACAGCGTGCCGGAGTAGTCGACATAGGCGTCGATCTCGCCGGCGGCGAGCGCGCGGTAGGCGACCGCCGAGCCCAGGTCCTCCTTGCGCGTGACGCGGGCGCCGGCGCGCTCCAGCCGCGCGGCCATCAGCTCCGCCAGGATGTACTGCTCGGAGAAGTTCTTGGCCCCGACCACGTAGGCTGCGGGCTTGCCGAACCCGGCCAGCGGCGCGATCGCCGCGGTCGCCCCAATGACCAGCCCGGCCAGCCCCGCGATCACCAGGCCGCGGCACCGCGTGCGCGCCCCGGTCTCCACCAGGCCCAGCAGCTGGTCGGCGGCCAGGGCCAGGACGGCGGACGCCGCGCAGCCGAACAGCACCGAGACCCAGTTCTCGGTCTGCAGCCCGGCGAAGATGTAGTTGCCCAGGCTGGTCTGGCCGACCGGCGTGGACAGCGTCGCCGCGCCGATGGTCCAGACCGCGGCGGTGCGGATCCCAGCCATGACGATCGGCGCGGCCAGCGGCAGCTCCACCTGGAACAGCTTCTGGCGCGCGGTCATGCCGACCCCGTCGGCGGCCTCGGCGATGGCCGGGTCGACGCCGGTGATCCCGGCCACGGCGTTGCGCAGGATCGGCAGGATCGAATAGAGGGTCAGCGCCAGCAGCGAGGGCAGGAACCCCAGCGCCGAGAAGCCGCGCCCGATGGTCGCCGTCGACAGCATCGAGAGCGCCAGCAGCAGCGGGAAGAACAGCGCCAGCAGGGCCAGGCTGGGAATGGTCTGGATCAGGCTGGCCAGCGCCAGCACCGGCCAGCGCAGCCGCGGGCTGCGGGCCGCGGCGATCGCCAGCGGCAGGCTGATCAGCAGGCCCAGGCCCAGCGCGCTGACGCTCAGCAGCACGTGCCAGCCCAGGTATTCCGGCAGCAGGTCGAAGGCGGCCCTGAGGTTGGCGGTCATCGGCGCGGTCTCATGCGCCCAGCCGCTCGCGCAGGCGCTCGGCCTGGCGCTTGGGCGCCTCCAGCAGGGCGCGCACGTCGGGGTCGGTGGTGTGGGCCAGCAGGTCGGCCGGCCCGCCGTCGGCCAGGATGCGGCCGGCCTTGAGCACCACGATCCGGTCGGCCAGCAGAACCGCCTCGGCCATGTCGTGGGTGACCATCACCGTGGTCAGCCCGAGGCGCTGGTGGAGCGCGCGGTAGTCGACACCGAGCGCATCGCGGGTCAGCGGGTCGAGGGCGCCGAACGGCTCGTCCATCAGCATCAGCTTCGGTTCGGCCGCCAGGGCCCTGGCCACGCCCACCCGTTGGCGCTGCCCGCCGGAGAGTGCGACGGGCGCCCGCGTGGCGACCTCGCGCGGCAGGTCCACCAGGTCCAGCAGGGTCCCGATCCGTTCGGCGATCCGCGCCTTGTCCCAGCCCAGCAGCCTGGGCGTGATGGCGATGTTCTCGCCCACGGTCAGGTGCGGGAACAGGCCCACCTCCTGGAAGACGTAGCCGATCCGGCGGCGCAGGTCGTGCGGCGCGGCGCGGGCCACGTCCTCGCCCTCCACCGACACGCGCCCGGCGTCCGGCTGGATCAGCCGGTTGATGGTCTTGAGCAGTGTGGTCTTGCCGGACCCCGACCCCCCGACCAGGGCCACGAACTCGCCCGTCCCCACCGCAAGGTCGACCCCGTCCAGCGCGGCGTGGCCGCCATAGCGCTTGGCGATTCCCTCGAGGCGGATGATCGGTGGGGCCATCGGCGACGCCTAGCACGACCCGCGCCGCCCCCGCACCGAAGAGTGCGGGCCGGCGTGGCCCCTAGATCGGCATCCGCATGATTTCCTGGTAGGCGCCGATCACCTGGTCGCGGACCGCCATGACCGTTTCCAGGCTGGTCTCGGCGGCGGAGATCGCGGTGACCACGTCGACCAGTTCGCCCTTGCCGGCGACCTGGGCGGCCATCTGGTGTTCGGCGTTCTTCGAGGCGCCGACCGCCTCGCTCATCGCCGACTTCAGCATCTCGCCGAAGCCGCCGTGCTGCGGCGCGCTGGGCCCCGCGAGGCTGGCCGCGCCGGAGGGTTCGCCGATCCCCATGCCCTTCTGGACGGAGGCGTAGGCCTTGGCGGCCGCGAGGGCGGTGATCATCGCTTGGCCCTTACTTCTTCAACAGGTCGAGGGTGCGCGCCTGCATGGCGCGCGAGGTCTCGATGACGTTCAGGTTGGCCTCGTAGGCGCGCTGCGCCTCGCGCATGTCCAGCGCCTCGACCAGCGAGTTCACGTTGGGCAGCTTGACGTAGCCCTTGGCGTCGGCCGACGGATTGCCCGGCTCATACTCCTGGCGAAACGCGGTCGGGTCGCCCTCGACGCGGCTCATCTTCACGCCCTGGGCGCCGGCCACGCGGCTCGGCTGGAACACCGGCTCCTGGCGGCGGTAGGGATCGCCGCCCGGGGTCTTCGAGGTCGAGTCGGCGTTGGCAAGGTTCTCGGCGATGATCCGCATGCGCGCCTGCTGGGCGCGCAGCGCCGAGGCGGCGACCGCCTGGACGACGCCGGCGGCGGGTCGGATGTCGGGCATCTAGGCTCTCCTGGCCTCTAGAGCCTGTCCGGATCAGATGGAATCATCTGATCCGGATAAACAGGCTCTAACTTGAATGTTTAGAGCGCGTCGGGCGGCGAAACCGGGATCCACTTTCGCCTGACGCGCTCTAGCGGCCGGGCGGCTTGGCCGCCAGCCGCAGCATGCTGAGCGACTTCTGGTAGAAGCTGATGGCGGCGTCGTAGTTCATCCGCGCGTCGCTCATCTTGATCATCTCCTCCTCCAGCACCACGGAGTTGCCGTTGAGCGTGGTCTCGGAGTCGGGCGTCTTCACCGGCTTGTAGGCGGCGCCCAGGCCGCGCTTCTCGGACGGCGGCGACAGGTGGCCGGCCTGCGTGGCGGCCATCACGGTCGGGCCCTGGGCCTGGACGTGAGCCTCGAAGCTGAACGGCTTCAGGTCCTGCGGGGTGAACCGCGCGGTGTCGGCGTTGGCCACGTTCTGGGCCAGCACCTTCTGCTGCTCGGACAGATAGCCGAGCCGGCCACGGAGCATCGAGAAGAGCGGGATTTCGGCCAGGTTCATGACCTCCGATCCTTAAGCAACAGGGTTAATCCGCGTTTAAGAGACTCAGCGGCCAATGGCGCGGAGCCCCAAACCCCGCAGAACCGCCACCATGAACTTCGCCGATTTCGTCAGAGCCGCCTTTGCCCTCGCCCTCACCCTCGGCCTGGTGGGGCTGGCGGCTGTGGCATTGCGCCGCTATGGGCCCGACGCCATGGCGCGGATGGCGATGAAGCGGAAGGACCGCCGCCTGCGGATCGTCGAGACCCTGGTGCTGGATCCGGCCCGGCGGTTGCTGATCGTCGACTGCGACGGGGTGGAGCGGCTGATCCTGCTGGGCGACGGCCACCTGCTGGCTGACCTGGCGAAGCCGAAGGCGCCGCGCTGATGCTTCAGCTCTGGCGCGCGCTCCGCACCCTGCCCGCCGAGGACTGGCGCAAGGCCGCCCTGCTGGCGCTCGCCACCACCTTCGCGGCGATGATCTTCCCGGCCGCCGCCCTGGCCCAGGCGCTGAACGTCAACCTGGGCTCCGGCGCGGGGCTGACCCAGCGGGTGGTCCAGCTGATCGGCCTGATGACCGTGCTGTCGCTGGCCCCGTCGATCGTGATCATGACCACCTCGTTCGTGCGGATCGTGGTGGTGCTGTCGCTGCTGCGCACGGCGCTGGGGCTGCAACAGAGCCCGCCCAACGCGGTGATCATCTCGCTCAGCCTGTTCCTGACCGCCATCGTCATGGGGCCGACCTTCGAGAAGTCCTACAACGAGGGGATCAAGCCGCTGCTGGACCAGCAGATGGAGCTGCCGGCCGCCTTCGACGCCGCGGGCGGGCCGGTCAAGCAGTTCATGCTGAGCCAGGTCGGCCAGGACGACCTGGCGCTGTTCATCAAGCTCTCGAAGATCCCCCGGCCCGCCACCGCCATGGACACCCCGCTCCGGGTGGTCACCCCGGCCTTCATGATCTCGGAGCTGAAGCGGGCGTTCGAGATCGGCTTCCTGCTGTTCGTGCCCTTCCTGGTCATCGACCTGGTGGTGGCCAGCGTGCTGATGAGCATGGGCATGATGATGCTGCCGCCGGTGGTGGTCAGCCTGCCCTTCAAGCTGATCTTCTTCGTCCTGGTCGACGGCTGGCGGCTGGTGGCCGGCAGCCTGGTCGAAAGCTTCCACCAGCCCCCCGGGACAGGATAGCGCGCTGTTTCCCTCCCTGAATGGGGAGGGACAGATCGCGAAGCGATCAGGGTGGGGAAGTGCGGGCCAGGCTCCGCGCATCGAGATTGTCCGCCCGCGTCGAAGCCGAGGCCTCCAACGCCGAGATGACCTGATCCATCACCCCGCCGAGATTGCCCCGCACCGCTCCGGCCCGGAACCGCAGCACCCGGAAGCCGTGCCGACGCAGGACCGCGTCCCGAACCAGATCATGATCGGCGCACAGGTCGTCGGCATGCTGGCCGCCATCGACCTCGATCACCAGGCGTCGCGCATGGCAGACGAAGTCCAGATAGTAGCCGCGGAACGGGGCCTGGCGGCGGATTTGGAAGCCGCGACTGCGCAAGAGCTAAAGGCGGCTCCAGAGCAGCACCTCGGGTTCGCTCATGTTCCGTCGAAACTGCCGCGCGCGTGCGATCTGGGGCCGCATAGTGACAATTTGTTCGATATTTGTTCTTTTGACAATCCCTGACCGCACCGAACTGGACCACACTTCCCCACCCTGACCGCTTCGCGGTCTGTCACTCCCCGTTAAGGGAGGGAAACGGCGCCCTGATTAGCCCTTGGCGGCCTTGGCTGGGGGGGCGGCTTGTGCCTGTTTGGCCGGCGCGACCGGCTTGGCGGGCGCGGTGGCGGGCTTGGTCGGGGGGCCGACCGGGGCGGGGCGGGTCTTGAAGCGGCCCTTCATCTTTTCGACCCAGCCGGCAAAGGCCTCGTTGTCGGCCGAGACCCGGCTGAAGTCGGCGACGCTCATGCGGCCGGACGGGGCGCCGGTGAGCGCGATGCGCAGGGCGTCGGGGTTGTTGGCCTTCTCGTAGAAGCCCCGGTAGCGCTGTTCCAGGCGCGCCAGCGAGCCGCCGTCGCCGGCCAGGCTGTAGGCGACACCGGCGCGGATCAGCCGGCCTTCCTCGTCGCTGGTCAGCGGGGTGGCGGTCTTGTAGCGGTCGCCGAGGCTCTTCTCGAACAGCGGCCCGGCCATCGGCCAGTTCTTCTGCTTCCAGGTGATTTCGGCGCGCAGGTCGGCGGCGTCGCGGGTGGTGTCGCGCTCGATGATCTCCAGCGCGCTGTCGAATTTGCCGACCCCGGCCCAGGCGCGAGCCTCGATCAGCCGGCGCTCGTTGGTCAGCGCGGCGGGCAGGACGGTGGTGCGCGAGCTGTTGATCGCCTGCAGCGCCTGCTCGGGCTTGTGGTCCATCAGGTAGATCACCGCCAGGTCGGTGGAGACCTGGGCCTTGGGGATGCCGTCCAGCCGGTTCTCGGCCTGGTACTTCAGCAGCTCGGCGGCCTGCGGCAGCAGGTCCACGTCCACCAGCCTGCGCACCATCTTGCGCACCATCAGGTCGCCGTCGGCGCCGATCGGGGTCAGCTCCTTGAAGTCGTAGAACAGCGCCAGCGCCTGGATCGGCTCCAGCCCGTCGGCCGAGCCGTTCAGGAACAGGCCGCGGAAGGCGCCGTTGAGGTCGGCCTGCAACTGCTGGGCTTCCGGCAGGTCGGGCAGGCGCACGCCCGCCGATCGCAGCGCCTCCAGCGCCTCGCGGTAACGGCCCTGGGCCAGGTAGAGCTGCCCCAGCGCGCGGATGGTCTCCAGCTCGGTGGCGTCGCCACGCCAGCGGTAGCGCAGGTTGTCGAACACCCCGGCCGCCTGCAGCGGCGTCATCTGGCCCAGCTCCAGCTTGATCTGGGTGGCGCGCAGCACGGCCGGGGCCGAGATCGAGTCGATCGGCGCGCTGGCGATGGCGGCATAGACCTTCAGCGCCCGGTCCTTGTGGCCCTGCAGCTCGATCACCTTGGCCTTCACCAGGCAGCTCAGCAGCTGCTCCTCGGAGCTGACCTTGTTCTCCATCGCCATGCGGATGCGGTTGTCGGCCCCGACGATGTCGCCCTGGGCCAGGGCCGCCTGGGCGTCGGCGCGGGCGAAGCGGGCCTTCCACAGCGGCGAGAACAGACCATAGGCCTCCACGCCGCGCACGAACTGGGCGCGGCCGTCGGCATAGTGGGCCAGCTTAGTGTCCACATAGGCGCGCCACATGGCGGTGGAGGGGTCGTCGGCCAAGCTGGGCGCGGAGAAGTCGGCGTCGGCCTCGGCGTAGCGGCGGGCCAGCGTCCGGGCGATGCCGCGCAGGCCGCGGAACTCCGGGTCGTCCAGCATCTCGGCATGGGTCCGGGCCAGGTCGCCCAGCACCCCGATGGCCTCGTAGGAAAGGTCGGAGCCGACCAGGAAGCGGGCCAGCGCCATCCGCGCGGCGACCGGCGCCTGGCGGTCCTTGCTGCCGCTTTCGGCGGTGGCCGCCGACAGCAGGCCTTCGTAGCGCCGGAGGAACCCGCCCTCCCCGGTCTTCGCCCAGTCCTCGGACACCAGGGCCGGCATGATCGCCGGCTGCGGCGCGCCCAGCTGGGCCTCCTGCTTGTCGCGGGTGGCCCAGGCGGGCGAGAGGCTGAGGCCCTGGGTGCGGCTGATGCGAACGATCTCGCCGTCGCGCTTGACGCTGAGATCGTCGACCAGCGGCTCGATGGCCAGGCCCTGGATCGAGGGCAGCAGGGCTGCCTCGACGAACACGCGCCGGCCGGGCACCCCCTTGGGCGGACCCAGGGCGGTGACCACGGTGAGGGTGTCGCCCACCACCGGGTCGGGCAGGTTGATCACCCGCGTCGCGCCGGCCACCGGGGCCTTCAGCGTCGCGGGCCCGCCGGCGGCGTCGCGGGCGACGCGGACGATGGCCGGCTGGCTCTGCGGACCAGGACCCAGCGCGATGGTCCAGGTATTGCCCACCGAGCTGACGAACACCGGGGCGTCGGGGTCGGCGTCGATGCGGACGGCGGCGTGGTCGGCGCCCTTGAACGCGGCGATGGCGCTCAGCGGCCGCACGCCCTTGGGCGCGGACGAGACGTCCAGGGTCGCCGGGGCGTCGAACACCACCCAGATGGCGTCGCCCCGGCGGAACACCGCCGCGCCGGCCGGATTGGCCCAGGTGAAGCTGAGCTGCGTCTGGCCGCCGGCGAGCTTGGAGACCATGTGGACCACGCCGCCGGCCGGCAGCGGGTTGGGGCGCGGCGGCTCGGCCTCGGCGACCTCGACCGGCGGCGCGTCCGTGGGCGTGGCGGCGGCGGGCGCGGCGGGCGCGGCTTCCGGGGTCGCCTTGGCATAGACGTTGACGAAGGTGGCGCCGTCGGCCTCGCCGATCTTGGCCTCGCTTTCGTCGGCCAGGGTCAAGACCAGCTGCAGCTGGCCGCCGACCCGGCGCTTGTCGACCGCCTTGATCCACTTCGGCGGCGAGGTGTGGAGCTGGGCGACGTCGGGATCGCCGGCGATGGTCAGGACCACGGTCTGGCCCTCGCGGCGCGCGCTCGCCTTGCCGCCGCGGACCTCGATGCGGGAGAAGCTCTCGGTGGTCGCCACGCGCACCTCGAGGCCGCCGCGCTCCTTTTGCGAAGACGGGTGGGCGACGGCCCGGGCCGCGGGGGCGGCGAGGCTCGCGGGGGCCGCGACGCTGACGATGCAGGCCGCGGCGACCCCGGAGCGGAGAGCGCTCCGGAGGCTCATCGCTATCCGGTCTTGGCCGGGGCGGAGGCGGCGGCGGCCGGGGGCGCGCCAGGCGCCGCGGCGGCCGGGGGCGCAGCCGCAGGCGTCGCCGGGGTCTTGGCGGCCGCCTGCTGGGCGGCGGGGGCCTTCTTGCGCGGCGGGGCTTTCTTCGGCGCGGCGGCGGCAGTCTTCTTAGGGGCCGGGGCGGTCGGGTCGACGCTTGGCTTGGCGGGCGCGGCCGCGGTCTGGTTGGCGACCTGGTCGGCCTTGGCGGCGGCGGCCTGGGCCTCGGAGAAGCGGTGCGCCAGGGACTCGGTCAGCTTCTTGGCGTCGGCCTGCGGCATCAGGGCGAGGATGGCGGAGAGCGCGCGCTCCTTCATCTTGGCGGCGATCGGGATGCGGACGCTGTCGTCCAGGCTGGCCAGGCGCGGGGCGGCGTCCTTGGCCTTCATGCCTTCGAACACCTTGACCAGCCGGTCGATCTCGGCGGCTTCCTTGCTGTTGGTCTGAACCAGCAGGCCCTGGACTTCGCCCTTCAGGCCGTTGAGCGCGCGGATCTTGGCGTCGACCTTGGCCTCGGCGGCGGCCATCAGGGCGAGCTGCGTCGAGAGGTCGGTCTCGCGCTGGTCCAGCTGGCCGCGGCGCGCGCCCAGGCTCTGCAGCACCTGCAGCTCGGCCGGGCTGAGGCCGGCCTGCTTGGCCAGTTCGGCGGCGGTCGGCGCGCAGACCGCCTTGGGGGCCGCGGAGGCCGTCGGCGCGGCGGCGGCGGTGTCGGCCGGCGTGCCGGTGGGGGCCAGGACCGAGGTCTCGGCCGCGGCGGGGTCGGCGGGCTTGGCGGCGTCTGCCTTGCCCGGCTTGTCCTTGGCGAGCTTGGCGCCGAGCTTGGTCTTGCCGGGCGTCACCGACTTGGCGGCTTCCTCGGCGAAGGCCTGGGCGCCCGACAGCAGGCTCGGCAGGTCGCGGGCGCCGGCCAGGGCGTTCACGGCCAGGACGCCGCAGATGGCGACGCCGACCAGGGGCAGGATGCGGGGAACGGATTTCAACGACGGGCTCCCGCAAGGCGTTCATCGGCGTAGCGGTCGAGGCTCAGCGGCGCGTCCTCGAACAGGTCGTCGTCGATGGCGGCCAGGCGGCGGCCGGGCAGCGGCGCGCGGCCGACCAGGGGTTCGTCGGCGACGGGCGCGCGGGCGGGGGCGGACGCGGCGCGGCGCGCCTCGG